>NZ_JAJOND010000001.1:611114-916671 GCF_024700055.1 Rhizobacter sp. J219 | reverse complement strand
ACCTGGGCGAGGTGGTAGTCGCCGTGGATGCGGGTCTTGAGCGCTCGCCCGGTGGGCGCGGCGGTGCGTGCGATGTGCTCCAGCAGGCTGCGCTGGCCGGCCAGCACCGCCTGGGCGTCGGCGAGCGTCGTGCCTTCGAGCCGCGGCAGGGCCTTCTCCAGCAGGGCAAAGGTCTGCGCGGCCTCGGCGCTGATCTTGTCGCGCCAGGTGGCGACGTCGCTGCCGGTGAGCGGCGCGGGCCGGAACGCGGGGTCGTCGCTCGGCGTGGCGAAGGCCCGGTGCAGCTCGCCCGTTCGCCTCCCGAGCGTTTCGGCCAACGCGAGATAGGCGCCGTGGGCTTCTTCGGCCTGGCTGGTTTCGGCCTGGCTGTGGGCGGCGCCCTGGGTGCGCTGCAGGTCGAGCACCCGTTGCAGGTAGGCGAGCGTGTAGCCCCAGCCATCGCCCTGGTTCGACAGGTAGGCCTGCAGCAAGCCAAGCGTCATCACCCCGCCATCGTGGCCGCGGTACTCGATGACACCGGCGACGGGCACGCAGTGCGCGAAGTGGGCCACCTCGGTGAGGAAGCGACCGACCTCGAACTCGAGGTTCACCCCCGGCCGCACACGCCGGTAGCCCTTGAGGAAGAGCCGCTCGCCGAAGGTGACGATGGTGTTGCTGCTCTGCGCCAGCGGGCGACCCACTGGCACCCGGTAGAGGTCGGGGCCGGCCATCTCTTCGTAGGCGCTGGTGGGCAGGAAGCGCAGCGTCCCATTGGCGGTGCGCAACTCGCGGCGCTGGCCCATGGCCGCGACGACCGCGCGGCAGAAATGTTCATCGGCAAAGGCGTCGCCCATCACGCCCACGGCCGCCTGCTGGCGGATGCGCGCGATGGCCGCGGTGCCGAGGCTGCGGTAGCGCTCTTCGTCGCCCTCGGTGTTGGCGTCTTCCCAGGCGAGCGACAGCGGCACGAAGTAGGTCGAGGCCTCTCGTTCCGCACCCTGCGGGCCGTCGAGTTCGAGGAGGGGCAGCAGCCAGCCGTCGGCCTTGCCCATCGAGTCGCGCTCGCCGTCGTCCCACAGCGCGTGGTCGACCAGGCGCGCCCGCGCGAGTGAGGTGCCCTTGGCCGCGTACCAGCGCTGCTGCTCGATGTGGCGCGGCAGCGTGTCGGTCTCGAACTGGGCGCGGGTCTTGACCGCGAGGCCGATGCGCCAGGGCACGACCTGGTCGCGGAAGATGCTGTTCCAGCCGTCGAAGAGCACCAGCACCGGCCGGTCTTCGGCGGGCAGCATGGGCTGGTGCCAGCTGGGCTCGACCGCATCGGTGCTGGCTTCAAACCAGTAGAAGCCGTGCTTGGGCAGCGTCAGCATGTACGGCAGCTCGCCGATCGGGGGAAGGCGGTGCGGCCGAGCAGCTCGACCGGCACGCGGCCCTTGAAGGCCGAGAGGTCCAGTTCGGCGGGCTGCGCCGAGCGCGACAGGTTGGCCACGCAAAGGATGACTTCTCCCTCGAAGGTGCGCAGGTAGGCCAGCACCTTGCGGTTGCCCGGCTTCAGGAAGAGCAGCTCGCCGCGGCCGAAGGCGCGGCTCGTGCCGCGCACGGCGAGCATGCGGCGCATCCAGTGCAGGAGCGACGACGGGTCGCGCAGTTGCGACTCGACATTGACGGCCTCGTAGCCGTAGATCGCGTCCATGATCGGCGGCAGGTAGAGGCGCTGCGGGTCAGCGCGCGAGAAGCCGGCGTTGCGGTCAGGGCTCCACTGCATCGGGGTGCGCACGCCGTTGCGGTCGCCGATGAAGATGTTGTCGCCCATGCCGATCTCGTCGCCGTAGTAGACGATGGGCGAGCCGCGCATCGAGAGCAAGAGGCTGTTCATCAGCTTGATGCGGTCGATGTCGTTGTCCATCAGCGGCGCGAGCCGCCGGCGGATGCCGAGGTTGATGCGGGCGCGCGGGTCGGCGGCATAGGTGCCGTACATGTAGTCGCGCTCCTTGCTCGTCACCATCTCGAGCGTGAGCTCGTCGTGGTTGCGCAGGAAGATGGCCCACTGGCAGCTCTGCGGGATCTCGGGCGTCTGCGCCATGATCTCGGTGAGCGGGTAGCGGTCTTCCTGCGCGATGGCCATGTACATGCGCGGCATCAGCGGGAAGTGGTAGGCCATGTGGCACTCGTCACCCTCGCCGAAATACTCGCGCACGTCCTCGGGCCACTGGTTGGCCTCGGCCAGCAGGAAGCGGTTGGGATAGTTGGCGTCGATGGCCGCGCGCAGCTGCTTGATGATCGCGTGCGTCTCGGGCAGGTTCTCGTTGTTGGTGCCTTCGCGCTCGATGAGGTACGGAATCGCATCGAGCCGGAAGCCGTCGACCCCCATGTCGAGCCAGAAGCGCATCACCTTGAAGATGGCTTCGAGCACCTTGGGGTTGTCGAAATTGAGGTCGGGCTGGTGGCTGAAGAAGCGGTGCCAGAAGTAGGCCTTGGCGACCGGGTCCCAGGTCCAGTTCGAGGTCTCGGTGTCGGTGAAGATGATGCGCGTGCCGCGGTATTTGTCGTCGGTGTCGCTCCAGACGTAGAAGTCGCGCTCGGGCGAGCCCGGTGGGGCGTTGCGCGCAGCCTGGAACCACGGGTGCTGGTCGCTCGTGTGGTTGATGACGAGCTCGGTGATGACCTTGAGGTCGCGCCGGTGAGCCTCTTCGAGCATCTGCTTGAAGTCGTCGAGCGTGCCGTACTGCGGGTGGATGCTCAGGTAGTCGGCGATGTCGTAGCCGTCGTCCTTGAGCGGCGACGGGTAGAACGGCATCAGCCAGATGGTGTTGACGCCCAGGTCCTTCACGTAGTCGAGACGCGAGGTCACGCCCTGGAAGTCGCCCACGCCGTCGCCATTGCTGTCGACGAAGGCCTTGACGTTGAGCTGGTAGATGACGGCGTCCTGGTACCAGAGCGCGGCATTGGTCACCGGCGTGACGGGGCCTTTTTCGGCCGCTCGCAGATGGGGCACGTGGGGCGCATTCATCGCTGGAACGACTCCGAATCGCGTTCGTTGCGCACTCCCCGGCGCAGGCGCATCACGTGGGCCTGGCCAGGCTGGAGGATCACGAAGTTGCGCCCTCCCCGCCAGATGAAGGTCTGCTGGTTGAGCAGGTCGTCGAGTTCGTACGCATCGCCCGGCTGGGCGAGGCCGAGCCAGGCGGTGTCGAGCTCGACCCAGCCCGACTGCGGGTAGCGCACGTCGAGGCAGACGACGCACAGCATGAGGTTGTCACCCTCGTCGCTGCGCTTGGCGTAGGCGAGCAGCTGGTCGTTGTCGGTCTTGAAGAAGACGAGGCCGGCGTTGCTCTGCAGCGCGCGGTTTTCGCGGCGGATGGCGTTGAGGCGCGTCATCAACGGCTGCAGGCTGTCGGCGCGGTCAAGGTCCCAATGGCGAAGCTGGTACTTCTCGGAGTGCAGGTACTCCTCGCTGCCGGCACTGCGCGGCGTGTTTTCCATCAGCTCGTACGCCGGGCCGTAGACGCCGTAGTTGGCGCTCAAGGTGGCGGCGAGCACCAGGCGCATCGCAAAGGCCGGGCGACCCTGGCCGTGCAGGTGCTCGGAGAGGATGTCGGGGGTGTTGGGCCAGGCGTTGGGGCGGAAGTAGTGGCGCCCGGGGCCGGTCGACAGCTCGGTGAAGTACTCGGTCAGCTCTTCGGCGGTGTTGCGCCAGGTGAAGTAGGTGTACGACTGGCTGAAGCCGAGCTTGGCCAGGCGGTGCATCACCTTCGGCCGCGTGAACGCTTCGGAGAGGAACAGCACGTCGGGGTGGAGCTTCCTGATCTCGCCGATGCACCACTCCCAGAACGCAAAGGCCTTGGTGTGCGGGTTGTCGACGCGGAAGATGCGCACGCCCTCGCCGATCCAGTGGTCGAAAATGCTCTTCAACTCGAGCCAGAGCGCCTGCCAGTCCTCGGTCTCGAAGTTGAAGGGGTAGATGTCCTGGTACTTCTTGGGCGGGTTCTCGGCGTACTGGACGGTCCCGTCGGGCCGCCAGCGGAACCACTGCGGGTGCTGCTTCACATACGGGTGGTCGGGGGCGCACTGCATCGCGATGTCCAGCGCGATCTCGAGCCCCAGCTCGTTCGCCCGCTTCACCAGGCGGCGAAAGTCTTCCGGCGTGCCGAGCGCGGGCAGGATGCTCTTGTGCCCGCCCTCGGCCGCACCGATGGCCCAGGGGCTGCCCACGTCACCCGGCTCGGTGGTGAGTGCGTTGTTCTTTCCCTTGCGCTTCTCGCGGCCGATGGGGTGGATGGGCGGGAAGTAGACGACGTCGAAGCCCATCTCGGCGATGCGCGGGAGCAGCCGCTCGACATCGCTGAAGCGGCCGTGCACGCCCTCTTCCGCTGCCGTCGAGCGCGGGAAGAGTTCGTACCAGGCGCTGAAGCCGGCGCGTTCGCGGTCGGCCACCAGCGGCAGCATCGTCGCCGACGACACGCCGAGCGAACGGTCGGGGTAGCGGTCGACGAGTGCGGCCTGCAGCGGGTCGAGTGCCATGGCCTTGAGCGCTTCGACCTCGTGCGGCTCGACGGCCGGCGTCTTCAGGACGGTCGCGAACCGCAGCAGGGCCTCGCGGTCTTCGCCCTTCGCACGGCCGGCAGCTTCCTCGACCAGCCCTGCTCCCACCTGTGCGGCGCTGCGGATGTCATCGGGCTCGACGCGGCGCGCCAGCTCGGCACGCCAGGAACGGAAATGGTCGACCCACGCGACCGCCTCGTAGTTGTAGCGGCCGGGCACCGAGGGGGTGAAGCTTGCGTGCCACTCGTCGTTGTGGCGCAGCGTCGTCTCCACCTCCTGCACGGCGTGGCCTTCGCGGTTCCACAGGAGCATCACGCGCAGCGCGTCATGGCCGTCGGTGAAGGCATGCACCGTCACCCGGAAGGGCTGGCCGGCGATGCACTTGACGGCGAAGCGACCGCCGTCCACGCAGGGCAGCACGGCGTCGATGACCGCGCGCTTGCGGCCATCGGGCGGCATGCCTTCGGGCGCCTCAGTCAGTTTCGCGCGGGCCATGGGCATCCAGCTGCAAGACGAGGGTGGAAAGCGGCGGCAGGGTGAGGCTCACCGAACACGGCCGGCCGTGCCAGGGGATGGTCTGCGCGTCGACGCCGCCGAGGTTTCCCCAGCCGGAGCCGCCGTAGTCGGCCGCGTCGCTGTTGAGCACCTCGCGCCAGTGGCCCGGCATCGGCACGCCGATGCGGTAGCGCTGGCGCGGCAGCGGCGTGAGGTTGCACACCACCAGAAGCGCAGCACCCCTGTCCCGGGGCTTGCGCAGGAAGGCCAGCACGCTCGCGCTGGCGTCGTCGGACACGGCCCACTCGAAGCCTTCATGCGCGAAGTCGACCTCGTACAGGGCTGGATGCTCTCGCAACAGGCGGTTCAGGTCGCGCACGTAGCGCATCAGGCCGGCATGCTCGGGCTGCTGCGTGGCATGCCATTCGAGCTGGCCCTCGTGCGTCCACTCGCGGCGCTGGCCGAATTCGCCGCCCATGAAAAGCAGCTTCTTGCCGGGGTGCGTCCACATGTAGCCGTAGAGCGCGCGTAGGTTGGCGAACTGCTGCCAGGTGTCGCCGGGCATCTTGTTGATGAGCGAGCCCTTGCCGTAGACCACCTCGTCGTGCGAAAGCGGCAGCACGAAGTTCTCGTGGAAGGCGTAGACCAGCGAGAAGGTCAGCTGGCCGTGGTGGTACCTGCGGTGGATGGGGTCGAGCTTGAAGTAGGCCAGCGTGTCGTGCATCCAGCCCATGTTCCATTTCATGCCGAAGCCCAGGCCCCCGGCCGAGGTGGGGCGAGAGACCTGCGGCCAGGCGGTGGACTCCTCGGCCACGCTCATGGTGTCGGGGTGCTCTCGGTAGACCGCCTCGTTGAGCGTGCGCAGGAAGACGATGGCTTCGAAGTTCTCGCGTCCGCCGTTGTCGTTGGGCACCCATTCGCCGGCCTTGCGGGCGTAGTCGAGGTAGAGCATCGAGGCCACCGCATCCACGCGCAGGCCGTCGAGGTGGTACTGGTCGAGCCAGAACATCGCCGACGACAGCAGGAAGCTGCGCACCTCGTTGCGGCCGTAGTTGAAGATGCTGGAGTTCCACTCAGGATGGAAGCCCTGGCGCGGATCGGCGTGCTCGAAGAGGTGGGTGCCGTCGAAATACTGCAGGCCGTGCTCGTCGGTCGGGAAGTGCGACGGCACCCAGTCGAGCAGCACCCCGATGCCGCGCTGGTGCAGGTGGTCCACGAAGTACATGAAATCCTGCGGCGTGCCGTAACGCGCGGTGGGCGCGAAGTAGCCGGTGGTCTGGTAGCCCCAGGAGCCGTAGAACGGGTGCTCGGTGAGCGGCATCAGCTCCACGTGGGTGAAGCCCAGTTCGCTCACATGGTCGGCCACCAGGTGCGCCAGCTCGCGGTAGTTGTAGTACGGCGTCGGCGCGCTGGGGTCGGGGCGCCGCCACGAGCCGAGGTGCAGCTCGTAGATGCTGACCGGCGCGCCGAGCGCGTTCTTCGCGGCGCGGGTGGCCATCCATTCGGCGTCTTGCCAGTCATGGTCGAGCGACCACAGGCGCGAACCGGTGGCCGGCGGCATCTCGGCGCAGAGCGCGTACGGGTCGGCCTTGTCGACGCGGTAGCCGCCGTGGCGCGAGACGATGTGGAACTTGTAGGTCTGGCCCTGGCGCGCGGCGGGCACGCGGCCTTCCCAGATGCCGCTGCTGTCAGGGCGTGGGTGCAGGCGGTCGATGTGTGGGTCCCAGCCGTTCCAGTCGCCGATGACCGAGACCTCGGCGGCGTTGGGCGCCCAGACGCCGAAGCGCGCGCCGTCGCCCTCCAGGCGGCCGCCGAGCTTGTTGTACAGGCGGGCATGGGTGCCTTCCCGGAACAGGTAGACGTCCTGTTCGCCGAGGGCTTGCGGGCTCACCACGGCGTGCTCCGCCCCGCACTCGGAACGGCAAAGAATGGCACAGCCCAGGCAGCTTTGACGGCATGCCTTACCGTGGATGGGTGGGGAGTGGGGGTCGCGCCTTGCCTGTGGTGCATGAAGCCCTCGCGTCGAGAGTCTTCATGGGCAAAGCCTGTGCCTGCGCCGGTGGCAGGCGGCCAGAGGAAGCTGCGGCGCTGCGGGTCAGGCCCCGCGGCCGCTCAAGCGGGAATCAGTCGGTTTCGGGATTCGTTGTCGATCGCGATGTCGTAGTCGTCGGCATCCTTCTTCGCGATCAGCGGCTTGTCGAGCGGGCGGCAGATGCGGCGCTGCAGGCGCTCAAGGCGGGTGGAACGTCCAACGGCTTCCAGCACTTCGGCGGGATTCATCATCAGGGCAAACGGGTTCGACAGAATTTCAGGGGTCGCCATGTTGTGCTCCAAGGGTTGCGATGACAGTGGAGCCAATGTAGGCCTGCAGGTGTGAGTGCAGAAAGTCAGGTGGGCACCAGACCGCGGGTCGGAATTTCCCTGACAAGGCTGTCAGGGCGGCGGGGTCGAATCGGGCCTCGCAAATGCGCGAAAACGCTTTGTCGACAAGGGCTTGCAGCGTGACGCCGCCTGACCCTCCGCGTGCTTAATTCACGCGCCCGAAGTGACTTTCGCTGACACCTTGGATGACAAGAAGAGCCGCTCGAAGTTGAGGCTCGTGTGCTCGCCGACCGCCTCAGGCGTCATGCCCTTGAGTTCACCGATGAGCTTGGCGACGAAGGGCACGAACGACGGGTTGTTGGTCTTGCCGCGGTGGGGCACGGGTGCGAGGTACGGGCTGTCGGTCTCGATCAGGCAGCGCTCGATGGGCACGAAGCGCGCGACCTCTCGCAGGTCGGCTGCGGTCTTGAAGGTGAGGATGCCGGAGAACGAGATGTAGAAGCCGAGGTCGAGCGCCGCCCGGGCCACGTCCATCGTCTCGGTGAAGCAGTGGAAGACGCCGTTCACGCCCTTAGCCTGATGGAACCCGCCCTCTTCCTTGAGGATGGCGATGGTGTCGTCAGAGGCGCTGCGGGTGTGGATGACGAGCGGCAGGCCGGTCTGCTTCGAGGCGCGGATGTGAATGCGGAAGCGTTCGCGCTGCCATTCCATGTCGGCCACCGAGCGCCCGTTCAGGCGGTAGTAGTCGAGGCCGGTTTCGCCGATGCCGATCACGCGCGGCCTGGCGGCCAGCGTGAGCAGGTCGTCGAGGCTCGGTTCGCGCAGGCCTTCGGTGTCGGGGTGCACGCCAGCGGTGGCCCAGAAGTTGTCGTAGGCCATCGCGAGCGCGTGGACCTCGTCGAACTCTTCGAGCGTGGTGCAGATGCACAGGGCGCGGTCGACCTGGGCGGCGACCATGGCCTCGCGAATCTCGGGAAGCTTGGCTTTGATTTCGGGGAAGCTCAGGTGGCAGTGGGAATCGATGTACATCCGGGCATTGTCCGGCAGGCGCGAAGCCTGCGCCGGGGCTCAGCCCGGCGTCAATCAAATGGTCTGGGTGGGCTTGGCCGACTGGATCGAGGTGCCGAGGATTTCCTCGATCTTGATCTTGAGCACGCGGGTCTTCTCGTCGGAGGGGAACCGCACGCCCACGCCCTGGGTGCGGCCGCCGGAGGCGTTGACCGGCGTGATCCAGGCGACCTTGCCGGCCACCGGGTAGCGCTGCGGATCGTCGGGCAGCGAGAGCAGCAGGTAGATGTCTTCGCCGAGCTTGTACTCGCGGGTGGTCGGCACGAAGAGACCGCCGTCGGCGAAGAGCGGGATGTAGGCCGCGTAGAGCGCGCCCTTCTCTCGGAACACGAGCTGAATGACGCTGGGCCGTGCACCGGCGCCTGCAGGCATGTTGCCGGCGGTTCGTACGGGGGCTGAGGGCGCTTCGCTCATCGGGCCGAGTGTACAGAAGGAGGTTTCGTCGCCAAGGGGGACTTCAAGGCCTGTGCGGCCTGCAGCACGAGCGACTCGGCCATCACGGGCATATTCCACGGATGATCGGCATGGCGCTGCGCATCGCGCAAGGCTTTCGACCAGGCCGCGAGTGCCGGCAGCGCCGCGCCCGTGGGCAAGGCCGCCGGCGGAAAGTAGCGCGGCGGCGCGCCGCTGGCCAGGCACATGGCGTCGTGGCAGAGCTTCTGCAGCGCCTCGATCAGCACGGGCAGCGGCCAGCCGGCCACGGGCGCGGCCTCGCCGCCGGCCACCTGCTTGGGGAAGCGCGTCCAGCTCACCGCGTCGATGCCCTCCTGCACCCAGGCCAGCGCTTCGAGCGGCTGCCCCCCGGCGGCGGCGAGCATCACGTCGGGCTGGGCCACCTTGTGCTGCGCGAGCCACGCACTCGCCACGTCGGCCGCCGGCAGGCCGAGCGCGACGGCCTGGCAGCGGCTGCGGATGGTGGGCAGCAGCGCGTCGGGCGCGCCGCAGCTGAGCACGAAGCGGGCGATGCCCGGTGGCTCTTCGAGCGTCTTGAGCAGCGTGTTGGCCGAGATCGCATTCATGCGTTCGGCCGGGTGCACCACCACCACCTTGGCCTTGCCGCGCGCCGAGGTGCTTTGCGCGAACCCCACTGCCGTGCGCACGGCCTCGACCTTGATCTCCTTGCTCGGTTTGGCTTTCGACGACTTGTCCTCGTCGCCGTCGTCCGCGCTGCCCCAGCCGAGCGATTCGCGCAGCGCCTCGGGCACCAGCACCAGCAGGTCGGGGTGCGAACGGGCCTGCACGAGGTGGCAGCTGGCGCAGGTGCCGCAGGGCTTTTGAGCGCCCTCGCCGGCTTCGCACAGCCAGGCTTGCGCAAGGCACAGCGACAACTCGAACTGCCCCGTGCCTTGCGCCCCGTACACGAGCAGCGCGTGTCCGCGCTGGGTGCGCAGCGCGTCCTGCAGGGGCTTGCCGAGCCAGGGCAGCGGCAGCTGGCCGTCGGCGCCTACCACCCGCGCTGCTCCAGCTGGGCTTCGACCTGGGCCCAGACCTGCTCGCGCGGCAAAGCGGCGTCGATACGGGCAAAGCGCTGCGGTGACTGCCGGCAGCGTGCTTCGTAGCCGGAGCGCACGCGGTTGAAGAAGGCGGCATCGAGCTGCTCGAAGCGATCGGGGGTGCGGGCCGCCGCACGGCGCTCAGCGGCGGTTTCGGCCGGCAGGTCGAACCAGAACGTGAGGTCGGGTTGCAGGCCTTGCTGCACCCAGGTTTCGAGGGTCGCGAGCACGGCGGTGTCGAAGCCGCGGCCGGCGCCCTGGTAGGCAAAGGTCGCATCGGTGAAGCGATCGCACAGCACGGTCGCGCCGCGTGCAAGCGCCGGGGCGATCACCAGCTGGATGTGGTCGCGCCGGGCGGCGAAGACGAGCAAGGCTTCGGTGAGCGCATCCATCGGCTGGTGCAGCACCTGCTCGCGCAGCTTCTCGGCGAGTGGGGTACCGCCGGGCTCGCGTGTCATCACGACCTCACTGCCGCGCTCACGCAAGCGCTCGGCGAGCGACTCGATGTGCGTGGACTTGCCGGCGCCGTCGATGCCTTCGAAGCTGATGAAGCGGCTCATGGAATCGGCTCAGCGCCTGAGTTGGTATTGGGTGACCGCGCGATTGTGCTCGGCCAGCGTCTCACTGAAGTGGCTGGAGCCGTCACCCTTGGCCACGAAGTACAAGGCGCGGGTCTTGTCGGGTCGGACGGTCGCGAGCAGCGAGGCCCGCCCCGGCATCGAGATCGGCGTGGGCGGCAGGCCGCCGCGGGTGTAGGTGTTGTAAGGGCCGTCGGTCAGCAGGTCGACCTTGCGCAGGTTGCCGTCGAAACGCTCGCCGAGGCCATAGATGACGGTCGGGTCGGTCTGCAGTGGCATGCCGATGCGCAGGCGGTTGACGAAGACACCGGCCACGAGCCCGCGGTCTTTTGCCGCACCGGTTTCCTTTTCGACGATGGAGGCGAGCGTGAGCGCATCGTCGGCGCTCTTGAGCGGGGTGTCGGCCGCGCGCTCAGCCCAGGCCGCATCGAGCTGGCGCTGCATCGTGCGGTAGGCGCGCTTGAGCACGGCGAGGTCGCTCGCGCCTTTGCTGAAGGCGTAGGTGTCGGGGTAGAAGCGGCCTTCGGCACGCACACCCGGCGCGCCGATCGCCGCCATCAGCTCCGCCTCGCTCATCGTGGCCGTGGTTTGCTTCAGGTCGGGTGCCTTGGCCAGCTCAGCTCGGAACTGGCGGAAGGTCCAGCCCTCGATCAGGCGCACGGTGGCCATGACTTCGTCGCCCTTGACCATCTTGTCGAGCAGCGTGCGCGGGGTGACACCGGTGCCGACCTGGTAGCTGCCCGCGCGGATCTTGCGCGCCTGGCCCGACCAGCGAAACCATTCGTAAAGCAGCCGCGCATCGGTCTGCACACCGGCCTGCACCCAGGCCTGGGCCGCGTCGCGCGGCGTGGTCTTGGGCTCGATGGACACCTCGATCGACGGGTTGGTCAGCGGCAGCGGCTGGTCGAGCCACCAATACGCCGCACCCGCCACGGCGCCTGCGGCCAGAAGCAGCACGAGCACCAGCAGCCAGAAAAGTCGCTTCAGGAATCTCACGAGCGGATCGCCCCGCCGTCGCGGCACATCAGACCTACAAGCACTGGGATCATGGCGGCTGATGATAATCGCCGCATGACGACCTCTTCTGCTCTCGACGGTGCGGCGCCGCTGCCGCACTGGGGCCTGATCCGCGCGCAAGGCGACGACGCCGCGAGCTTCCTGCACAGCCAGCTCACCAACGACTTCTCGCTGCTCGGCACGGGCGAAGCGCGGCTCGCGGGCTATTGCTCGGCCAAGGGCCGCTTGCTCGCAAGCTTCATCGGCTGGAAGCGCAGCGGCGACGACGACATCCTGCTCGCCTGCAGCGCCGACCTGCTGGCCGCCACGCAGAAGCGGCTGTCGATGTTCGTGCTGCGGGCCAAGTGCAAGCTGAGCGATGCGTCGGCGCAATGGCGACTGCTCGGGCTGGCGGGGCCGTCGGCGCAGGTGTTCCTCGGCGCATCGGCACCCTCGCAGCCCTGGGGCAAGACCACCCACGAAGGCGCCGACGTCGTGCGGCTGCCCGATGTTGACGGCCACGCGCGCTACCTCTGGGCGGCACCGCTCGACGTGCCCGCTCCTGCCCTGCCCGCGCTGTCGGAGGCGGCGTGGCGCCGGGCCGAGGTGCAAAGTGGCGTGGCGCGCATCGAGGCGGCGACGGTCGACCAGTTCGTGCCGCAGATGCTCAATTTCGAAGTACTGGGCGGCGTCGACTTCAAGAAAGGCTGCTACCCCGGCCAGGAAGTGGTGGCGCGCAGCCAGTACCGCGGCACGATCAAGCGGCGCAGTTTTCTCTTCAGCAGCGCATCGGCGCTCGCGGCGGGGCAGGAGGTCTTCCACGACGCCGACCCCTCGCAACCGGCCGGGCTCGTGGCCAATGCAGCCGCGGCCGAGGAAGGGCGCCACCTCGCGCTGATCGAACTCAAGCTTGCGGCCCTGGAAGGCGGCGACCTCCATGCAGGTGCGGCAGGCGGCCCGCTGCTGGTTCGTGAGGAATTGCCGTACCGGCTGCCCGCCGACGCCGCCTGACACAAACGCGCCGTGCCAAGCGCGGCAACAGTTCACGGCGCTGCAGGACGGAGGCGAATCGTGCGCGAGTTGTTCATCTACTATCGAGCGACACAAGAGAACGCCAGCGTCTTGCACGCCGAGGTGTCGCGCATGCAGACCGAGTTGCGCGTACGTCACCCCGGCTTGCAGGCCCGGCTGCTGCGCCGCCCACAAGCGGCAGATGGACTGCATACCTGGATGGAAACCTACTCCTCCCCCGACGGCATCGACAGCGCGCTGCAAAGCGCGATTGAAACCGCCGCCCTGGCCCTGCTGCGCTGGATCGAAGGCCAGCGCCACGTCGAGGAGTTCGACGCATGTGCCTAGTCGCCATCGCGCTCGACCAGTCGCGGCGCTTCCCGCTCGTGATCGCGGCCAACCGCGATGAATTCTTCCAGCGCCCTGCCGCACGCCTCGCGTGGTGGTCGCCCGGCGCCGGCCAGCCCGACGTGCTTGGTGGCCGCGACCTCGAAGCCGGCGGCACCTGGCTCGGTCTCACCGCCAAAGGCCGCCTCGCACTCATCACCAACGTGCGCGACCCCGCCAACCGCGACCCGAGCGCGCCCTCGCGCGGCGGCATCGTCACCCGCTGGCTCGCGGGCGACCTGAGCGCCGACCGCTTCTGGATGCACACGGCGCTGTCGGGCTACAACGGCTTCAACCTGATCGCGGCCGATTTCCGTCGCGGCGAATGCTTCTTCGCGTCGAGCCAGGACTCGAACCCGCTGCGCCTGGAGCGCGGGCTCTATGGCCTGTCGAACGCCTCGCTCGACACACCCTGGCCGAAGGTCACGTCGCTCAAGGAGCGTGTGCGCGAATCGATCGACAGCACCGAGTCGCTCGACACGCTGGCGGTGGAACTCTTCGATGCGATGAACGACCGCACGCCAGCGCCCGACCACCTGCTGCCCTCGACCGGCGTTCCGCTCGACCTGGAAAAAGCGCTGTCGCCGGCGTTCATCCGCACGGCCGACGGCAACTACGGCACCCGCTGCACCACGCTCGTGATCACCGAGCGCGTGAACAAGCGCCTGGTCACGCACGTGCTGGAGCGCACCTACAGCCCGACCGGCGGCATGGCGCTCCTGCGGCGCTCGTCGCTCAAGGACTGGCCGCCGCGCTACACCGAAGAGACCTCGGATGCGCCCGCCGCCCAAGGCGCGGTGACCGAGAGCGAGGAAGCTCCCACCGAGCCGACACGCAAGACCCGCGTGCGCAGCCTGCTCAAGCCCGAGGGCTCGCGTCGGCGCAGGCAGGCCGCGCCGAGCCTTTGATCACCGACTGGGCCAAGCGCCGGGCCGTCATCAAAGCGTCCGCACCATCTCGATGTGCGGAATGCCCACCTCTTCAAACATCGCACCTCGTGTGACGAAGCCGGCGCGCGTGTAGAAGGCCGCCGCCGACATCTGCGCATGCAGCACCGCTTCGCGGTAGCCGCGCTCGCGCGCCGCTTTCATCAGCGCTTCCAGCACCGCATGGCCGACGCCGCTGCCGCGCATCGTCTGCGAGACCGCCATGCGGCCGATCTTGGCAACACCGGGCACGTGCTCCAGCAGGCGGCCGGTGGCCAGCGGCTGGCCGAAGCGGTTGTAGGCCACGGCGTGCACGCAGCCCGGGTCGGGGTCGGCCTCGTCCCACTCCATCTCCTTCGGGATGCCCTGCTCTTCGATGAAGACCGTGGTGCGGATGTGGCGGGCGTCCTTGCCCAGCTCGTCCCAGCCTCCCACGCGCACGTCGACCATCGTGCGGCCGGCCTCGAAGCCCTGCAGCACTTCGCGCAGTTCCTGCGGCACCGGCTTCGAGGTCTGCGTGGCGGGGTCGGCGAAGACGTAGACGAGTTCGCCCGTGACGAGCGCCTGGTCGTTGCGGAACACGGCGCAATGGAAGATCAACGACGAGTTGCCGATGCGCGCACAGCGCACGCCGATGTCGAGCACGTCGTCGTAGCGGGCTGAGCCCTGGTACTCGACGGTCGACTTGCGCACGAAGAGGTCCCCACCCAGGTACTCCATGGTCTCGGTGTAGGGCATCGCGAGCGCGCGCCAGTAGCCGCCGACGGCCGTGTCGAAATACGCCAGGTAGTGGCCGTTGAAGACGATCTTCTGCATGTCGACCTCGACCCAGCGCACACGCAGGCGCTCGGCGAAGCGGAATTCGTTTCTTTTCATGGTGTCAGGGCTTTCTTGAGGGCTAGGGCTGCGGCGTCGAGCGCGGCAATCGCTTCGGGCAGCGCACGTCCCATTTTGATGAAGTCGTGCGTCACGCCGCGGTACAGCTCAAGGTCGACCGCCACACGCGCCGCACGCAACTTGTCGGCATAGGCGACGCCTTCGTCGACCAGCGGGTCGCATTCGGCGAGGATGAAACAGGCCGGCGCCACACCCTCGGCATCGTCGGCATTGAGCGGCGCAAAGCGCCAGTCGTCGCGATGCGCCTTGTCGATGTAGTGGTTGAAGAACCAATCGATGCCCTCGCCTTCGAGCAGGAAGCCGCTTTCGAACTGCTCGTGCGAGGCGGTGTCTTGATGCGCGGTGGTGCCGGGGGTGATGAGCAACTGCAGCGCGAGCGGCAGGCCGATGTCGCGCGCATGCAGCGCGGCCACGGCGGCGAGCGTGCCGCCGGCGCTGTCGCCGCCGACCGCGAGACGGGTGCCGTCGAGGCCCAGGGTTGCGCCGTGTTGAGACAGCCAGGTCATCGCCGCCCAGGTGTCGTCGACGGCGACGGGGAAGCGGTGCTCGGGTGCCAGGCGGTAGTGCAAGGCCACCACCGCCGCACCGCTGCGCAGTGCGAACTGGCGGCACAGGCTGTCATGCGTCTCCAGGTTGCCGATGGTGAAACCGCCGCCGTGGGTGTAGAGCATCAACGGAAGCACGTCGCTCGATGGCGCGTAGAGGCGTGCGTCCAGCGGCGTGCCGTCTGCCGCGGGAATCTTGATGTCTTCAACACGCGCCAGCGGTGCCCGCGGGAGGTCGAGCACCTCGGATCGCAGCGTGTACGCCTTGCGCGCCTCGCGGACCGGCAGCGAATACAAGGGCGGCACACCGGCGCGGTGAATGCGTTCGAGCAGGCCGCGCATGGCGGGGGTCAGGAGATGGCGACTCACCGGTGAGCTTTATGGGATGACCCGATGGAGCCGGGCAACATGCCAGAGCATACTGGCCAGCTCACCCTCTTCTGTGTGCTGCCGACCATGGCCTTCATCAACTACATCACCCAGATCCAACTCGACTTCGGCACCGTGAGCCTGCTGCCGCAAGAGTGCGAACGCACCGGCATCAAGAAGCCGCTGGTGGTGACCGATCCCGGCATCCGCGCCGTGGGTGTGCTCGACAAGGCCCTCGCGGCGCTCGGCAAGGTGCCGCATGCGGTGTTCGACCAGACGCCCTTCAACCCCACCGAAGCGGCCGTGCGCGCGGCCGTCGAGGTCTACCGGCGCGAAGGGTGCGACGGCCTCATCGCCGTCGGAGGCGGCTCCAGCATCGACCTGGCCAAGGGCGTGGCGATTGCCGCGACGCATCCGGGCCCGATGAAGACCTACGCCACCATCGAAGGCGGCAGCCCGAAGATCACCGACGCGGTGGCACCGGTCATCGCCGTGCCCACCACGGCCGGCACCGGCAGCGAAGTCGCACGCGGCGCGATCGTGATCGTCGACGACGGCCGCAAGCTCGGCTTCCACAGCTGGCACCTGGTGCCCAAGGCCGCCATCTGCGACCCCGAGCTCACCCTCGGCCTGCCCGCCTGGCTCACCGCGGCCACCGGCATGGACGCCATCGCCCACTGCATGGAAACCTTCATGGCCCCGGCCGTGAACCCGCCTGCCGACGGCATCTCGCTCGACGGGCTGGAGCGCGGCTGGAAGCACATCGTGCGTGCGACTGAAAACGGCGCCGACCGCGAGGCCCGTTGGAACATGATGTCGGCCAGCATGCAGGGCGCGATGGCCTTCCAGAAAGGCCTGGGGGCGGTGCACTCGCTGAGCCACAGCCTGGGCGGCGCGAACCCCAAGCTTCACCACGGCACGCTCAACGCGATGTTCCTGCCCGAAGTGGTGAAGTTCAATGCGGCGGCCGAATCCATCCAGAAGGAACAGCGGCTGCAGCGCATGGCGCATGCGATCGGCATCGGCTCATGCGATTCGAAAGGCACCGAGCTGGCCGAGGCGCTGCGCGACCTGAACCGCCGGCTGGGCCTGCCTTCCGGCTTGCGCGCGATGGGGGTGGGTGAGGATCTCTTCAACCGCATCATCGAAGGGGCGATGAAGGATCACTGCCACAAGACGAATCCGCGTATCGCCACTGAGGATGAGTACCGCGAGATCATTGCCGCGTCGATGTAGTCGGCATGCGTCGGGCTGAGCGAGGCCAAGGACAGGGGGCACCGGCTCCGTTCATGTCCCCCGGTCGGGCTGCGCCCGCCCTCCTCCTTTACTTCACTGCGCCGCTGCCCCCTGCCCTTGGCTTGCGAAGGTAGTGGCACACAAAGACCGTTGCCAGAGTCGTGCAGAGTGCTGGGATGGGGTGCCGTGCGCAGTGAAGTAAAGGAGGAGACAAAGACCGCAAAAGCGGTCTTTGTCGGGGGACATGAACGGAGCACGGCACCCCGTCCCAGCACTCCCGAGCCGAACCCAAAAGAAAAAGCCCGGGAGCCAAAGACTCCCGGGCCTCAAACCCACTACATCAACAGCTCAACAAAGAGCCGCGGAGAAGAAGATCAGTGGAACTGCTCTTCTTCCGTCGAGCCGGTCAGCGCCTTGACCGAGGACGAACCGCCCTGGATCACGGTGGTCACGTCGTCGAAGTAACCGGCGCCGACTTCCTGCTGGTGCGACACGAAGGTGTAGCCCTTCTCGCGCGCTGCGAATTCGGGCTCTTGCACCATTTCCGTGTAGTGCTTCATGCCTTCGCCGCGGGCGTAGGCGTGAGCGAACTGGAACGTGTTGTACCAGTTGATGTGGATGCCGGCCAGCGTGATGAACTGGTACTTGTAGCCCAGGTCCGACAGCTTCTGCTGGAACTCGGCGATGGCCTTGTCGTCGAGGTTCTTCTTCCAGTTGAACGACGGCGAGCAGTTGTACGACAGCAGCTTGCCCGGGCACTTGGCGTGCACAGCCTGCGCGAATTCACGGGCGAAGCCGATGTCGGGCGTGCCGGTTTCGCACCACACCAGGTCAGCGTACGGTGCGTAGGCGACACCGCGGCTGATGGCCTGCTCGAGGCCGTTCTTCACGCGGTAGAAGCCTTCTTGCGTGCGCTCGCCGGTCAGGAAGGGCTTGTCGTTCGCGTCGTGGTCGCTCGTGATCAGGTTCGCTGCTTCAGCGTCGGTACGGGCCAGCACGATGGTCGGCACGCCCATGACGTCAGCGGCGAAGCGGGCAGCGATCAGCTTCTCGCAGGCTTCTTGGGTCGGCACGAGCACCTTGCCACCCATGTGGCCGCACTTCTTCACGGCGGCCAGCTGGTCTTCGAAGTGCACGCCGGCAGCGCCCGCGGCGATCATGTTCTTCATCAGTTCGAAGGCGTTCAGCACGCCGCCGAAACCGGCTTCCGCGTCCGCCACGATGGGCAGGAAGTAGTCGATGAACTCCTTGTGGCCGGGGCCGATGCCGCGCGACCACTGGATCTCGTCAGCACGCTTGAAGGTGTTGTTGATGCGGCGGACCATGGTCGGCACCGAGTCGTAGGCGTACAGCGACTGGTCGGGGTACATGGTTTCCGAGGTGTTGCCGTCGGCGGCGACCTGCCAGCCCGACAGGTACACGGCCTCGAGGCCAGCCTTGGCCTGCTGCATGGCCTGGCCGGCGGTGATGGCGCCGAACGCGTTCACGTAGCCCTTCTTGGCGCCGCCGTTGACCTTCTCCCACAGCGTCTCGGCGCCGCGCTTGGCCAGCGTGTACTCGGGCTGCAGGCTGCCGCGCAGACGCACGACGTCAGCGGCGGTGTAGCCGCGCTTCACGCCCTTCCAGCGCGGGTTGGTGGCCCAATCCTTTTCAAGGGCGGCAATTTGTTGCTCACGGGTCTGACTGGTCATGACGAACTCCAGAGGTTTGAGAGAAGAAGAACGCGGAAGAAAAACTGCGTGAAGCATAGCGGCGCAACGCAAGAAGCGGAAGACTTATGTCTTATATAAGACACGATCGCGATCTCAATAAAATCAACGAGTTAGCAATTAGATTTCTGAATGCGGAATCTTTTCTTTCGATACGAGAGAAAATGCGGCGCCGCAACAAGCACTGATCTCATATCGTGGAACGCCCGTTCCTCAATGTGGAAGTTGTGTGGCCTGCCGACCGCACGCCCCTGCGCAATGGCCGCGCTGCCTGACGGCACGCCTCGACAGTCGTACGATCAATTCATTCAATCCGCAAATCATCCCTCTGAGGAGCCCTCGATGAACGACCAGCTCGCGGCCTACTGGATGCCCTTCACCGCCAATCGGCAGTTCAAGCAATCACCGCGCCTCATCTCTCGCGCCGAAGGCATGCATTTCTGGACGCCGGAAGGCCGCCAGGTCCTCGACGGCGTGGCCGGCCTGTGGTGTGTGAACGCCGGGCATGCACGGCCCAAGATCGTCGAGGCCATCCGCGCGCAAGCGGCCGAGATGGACTTCGCCCCGCCCTTCAACATGGGCCACCCCAAGCAGTTCGAGCTGGCCGAGCGCCTGGTGCAGCTCACGCCGTCGGGGCTCAGCAAGGTCTTCTACACAAATTCCGGCTCTGAGTCGGTCGACACCGCGCTCAAGATCGCTCTGGCCTACCACCGCGTCCGTGGGGAGGGCCAACGCACCCGCCTCATCGGCCGCGAGCGCGGCTACCACGGGGTCAACTTCGGCGGCATCTCGGTGGGCGGCATGGTGGCCAATCGCAAGATGTTCGGCGCCATGCTGGCCGGCGTGGACCACATCCGCCATACCCACGACCCGCGCAACCTCTTCACCCGAGGCCAGCCCGAACACGGTGCCGAACTGGCCGACGACCTGGAGCGCCTGGTCGCGCTGCACGACGCCTCGACCATCGCCGCGGTGATCGTCGAGCCAGTCGCCGGCTCCACCGGCGTGCTGCTGCCGCCCAAGGGTTACCTGGAGCGCCTGCGCGCCATCTGCGACAAGCACGGCATCCTGCTGATCTTCGACGAGGTCATCACCGGCTTCGGCCGTCTCGGCTCGCCCTTCGCCGCCACGCATTTCGGCGTGACGCCCGACCTGATGACGGTCGCCAAGGGCCTCACCAACGGCTGCGTGCCGATGGGTGCCGTCTTCGCCAGCCAGAAGATTCACGACGCCTTCATGACCGGGCCCGAGCACCTGATCGAGTTCTTCCACGGCTACACCTACTCGGGCCACCCGCTCGCCTGCGCGGCCGCGCTCGGCACGCTCGACACCTATGCCGAAGAAGGCCTGCTGACCCGCGGGGCCAAGATGGCCGCCACCTTCGAGAACGCCGTGCATTCGCTGCGCGACCACCCGAATGTGGTCGATGTGCGCAACATCGGCCTCGTGGGCGGCATCGAGCTGAAGCCGATCGAGGGCCAGCCGGGCAAGCGTGCGTTCTCGGTCTTCCTCGACTGCTGGGAAAAGGGCGTGCTGATCCGCACCACCGGCGACACGATCGCGCTCTCGCCGCCGCTCATCATCGAGAACAAGCACATCGACCAGATCATCGGCACGATCTCCGATGCCTTGAAACGCGCAGCCTGACGCGCGCGTGGTGGGCTTTCTCGCCACCGACGACGCGCTGGCCCGCGATTCGTACTACGACGCGACCGCGCCTCGCCGCATGCCCCACGCGCCCCTGCAGGGCGAGCTGGCGTGCGACGTGGCCATCGTCGGCGGCGGCCTGGCGGGGCTGTCGGCCGCCATCGAGCTCGCCGAGCGCGGCTACCGCGTGGCCCTGCTTGAAGCGCGACAGGTCGGCGCCGGCGCTTCGGGCCGCAACGGTGGCCAGGCCATCGCGGGCCTCGCGTGCGACCCCTCCACCATCGAAAGCCAGCTTGGCGCCGAGGCGGCTCGGATGGTCTGGAACACGACCCTGGAGGCGCTCGACCTCCTCGCACAGCGCAGCTCCCGTTTCGGCATCGACTGCGAGTGGCAACCGGGCTACCTCAGCCTCGCCGTCAACGCACGCAAAGGCAGAGCGCTGCGCAGTTGGCTCGATCAGATGCAGCGCCGGTATGGCTATGACGCGAACTGGATCGCCCCTGCCGACCTGCCCCGCTGGATCGACAGCCCCCGTTTTCACAGCGGCCTTCACGACCCGCGCTCCGGCCACCTGCACCCGCTCAAGTACACGCTGGGCCTGGCCCGCGCGGCGTCTCGGCTGGGTGTTCAGATCCATGAACGCACACCGGTCACCGGCATCACGCCGGGCGCGACCGTGTGCCTGCGCACGCCGCAAGGCGAGGTGCGCGCTTCGCATGTGCTGCTCGCCGGCAACGTCTACCTGGGTGGACTCGCCCCTGCGCTCGAAAAACGCATCATGCCCGTCGGCACCTACATCGTGGCCTCCGAGCCGCTGGACCCGTCCCTGCTGCGGCAACTCATCCCCAGCCGCTCGGCGGTGTG
Organism: Rhizobacter sp. J219; assembly: GCF_024700055.1. GTDB lineage: Bacteria > Pseudomonadota > Gammaproteobacteria > Burkholderiales > Burkholderiaceae_C > Rhizobacter. Next base: position 895,610 of record NZ_JAJOND010000001.1, on the reverse strand, counting down.
CGACACCAACTTCGTGCTCGACTACTTCCGTCCGACCGCCGACCATCGCATGCTGTATGGCGGCCGTGTCAGCTACAGCACTGCCACCCCCGCCAACCTCGCGGCCAGCATGCAGCGGCGCATGGCGCAGAGCTTTCCGCAACTGGCCACGACGCGCATCGCCCACGCATGGGGCGGTTTCGTCGACATCACGATGAACCGCGCGCCCGATTTCGGGCGCCTGCACCCCAACGTCTACTACGTGCAAGGCTTCTCGGGCCATGGCGTGGCCCTCACCGGCCTGGCGGGCAAGCTGGTCGCCGAAGCCATCGCCGGCCAAGCCGAGCGCTTCGACGTCTACGCACGCCTGCGACACCGCCCGTTCCCGGGTGGCCGCTGGCTGCGCATGCCGGCCCTGGTGCTCGGCATGGCGTACTACCGTTTGCGCGATCTGTTGTGACGAAGCCCATGCAACGCGCTTGCCGCAGTTGACTTCGGGCCGCAGCCGGGCAAACTCTTTGCATACACAAATGGTCAACAGCAAGCCCAGTGCAGTCCGGCCAAGAACCGGCATGCAGCAAGCCCAATGAATGCCCTTCCCGCTTCCGCACCAGCCCGCAAACCCGCGGTCCTGGTCCCCGCCTGCAACCGCATGGTCGGGCAGCATCCTTTCCACATCGCTGGCAAGAAGTACATCGACGCCATCCGGCTGGCCGGCTGCCTGCCGCTGATCGTGCCCTTCGTGCAGTCCGACGAGATCGACGAACTGCTCGACCATGCCGATGGTGTGTTGCTCACCGGCTCGCCCTCCAACGTGCACCCGAGCCACTTCGGCGAGGATGTGTACGACCCCACGCTCCCGCTCGACCAGGACCGTGATGCGTGGACTCTGCCGATGATCCCGCGCGCCCTCGCCCGCGGCATTCCGCTCTTTGCCATCTGCCGTGGCTTCCAGGAAGCCAACGTCGCGCTCGGCGGCAGCCTCTACCAGGCCGTGCAGGAGGTGCCCGGCCAGCACGACCATCGAGGCATCTCAGACAAGACACCCGAAGAGCAATACGACTTTGCGCACGAGGTGCTCGTCGAAGCAGGCGGCGCGCTCGAGCCGATCGTCGGCACACGCGAATTCAAGGTCAACACCGCCCATGGCCAGGGCGTGAAGCAGCTGGCGCCAGGCCTGCGCGTGGAAGCCCGTGCGCCTGATGGCCTGATCGAAGCCTTCTCGATGGCCAACGCGCCGGGCTTCAACCTCTGCGTGCAGTGGCACCCCGAGTGGAAGGCCGCGAGCAATCCCATCTCTGTCCGACTTTTCACGGCGTTCGGCGACGCCTGCCGCGCCTATCGAGACCGCCACCGTCAGCCCGACCCGGATCGCTAGTGTCGCCCTCGTGGCGATGTCCGCCGGTGCTGCCCACCGGCCAAACCGATCCCAAACAGGTGCCCTCATGGTGGACAAAAACAACTTCAGCTTCAGCGACCTCGAACAGTGGCTCAACGACCGCCGCGTCACCGAGATCGAGTGCCTCGTGCCCGACCTCACCGGCGTGGCACGCGGCAAGATCCTGCCGCGCGAAAAATTCACCGAAGACCGCGGCATGCGGCTGCCCGAGGCCATCGTCGCCATCGGCGTGACGGGTGAGTTTCCCGACGAAGGCCCGTACTACGACGTCATCCACGCGACCGACCGCGACATGCACCTGCGCCCCGACCCGAGCACCGTGCGCATCGTGCCCTGGGCGGTCGACCCGACGGCGCAGGTCATCCATGACTGCTTCGATCGCGACGGCAACATGATCCCGTATGCCCCGCGCTCGGTGCTGCGCCGCATCTGCGATCTCTACGCCGCAGAGGGATGGTCGCCGGTGGTCGCACCCGAGCTGGAGTTCTACCTCGTCGAGCGCAACTCCGACCCCAACACTCCCCTGCGACCGCCCAAGGGCCGCAGCGGCCGCGCCGAGACTTCGCGCCAGGCCTATTCCATCGACGCGGTGAACGAGTTCGACCCGCTGTTCGAAGACATCTACGCCTACTGCGAGCAGATGGAGCTCAACGTCGACACGCTGATCCACGAGGTCGGCGCCGGTCAGATGGAGATCAATTTCTTCCACGACCACCCGCTGGGGCTGGCCGACGAGGTGTTCTTCTTCAAGCGCACCATCCGCGAAACCGCGCTGCGCCACGAGATGTACGCCACCTTCATGGCCAAGCCGATGGCCAACGAGCCCGGCAGCGCCATGCACGTGCACCAGAGCGTGGTGCACTCCGGCAGCGGGCAGAACATCTTCAGCAACCCCGACGGCTCGCCGAGCAAGGAGTTCTACTGGTACATCGGCGGCCTGCAGAAGTACACGCCGGCGGCGATGGCGCTCTTCGCGCCCTACGTCAATTCGTACCGGCGCCTCGCGCGCTCGATGTCGGCGCCGATCAACATCCAGTGGGGCACCGACAACCGCACGGTCGGCATCCGCTCGCCGGTGGCCACGCCCGCGGCGCGCCGCATCGAGAACCGCGTGATCGGCGCCGATGCCAACCCCTATGTGGCGCTCGCGGCCACGCTCGCCTGCGGCTACCTCGGCATGAAGAACCGCATCGAACCCTCGCCCGAATGCAAGGGCGACGCCTACCTCTCCGAATACCAGCTGCCACGCTCACTGAGCGAAGCGCTCGGCTGGCTCGCCGACGAAAAAGACCTGCACGACGTGCTCGGCAAGGAGTTCATCACCGTCTACTCCGAGATCAAGGAGATCGAGCACGACGAGTTCATGAAGGTGATCTCGCCCTGGGAACGCGAACACCTGCTGCTCCATGTCTGAGGCCACGACCATGACCCGCACCACGAAAGACTGGCAGGCCGCCGACGCCTCGCATTACCTGCACCCCTTCACCGACTTCAAGTCGCTCTCGGCCAAGGGCTCGCGCATCATCACGCGCGGCGACAACATCTACCTCTGGGACAGCGAGGGCCACAAGATCCTCGATGCGATGAGCGGCCTGTGGTGCGTCAACGTCGGCTACGGCCAGCGCGAGCTGATCGACGCGGCCACGAAGCAGCTCGAAACGCTGCCCTTCTACAACTCCTTCTTCCAGACCACCACGCCGCCTGCCATCGAACTCGCCGAGTTGCTTGCGCAGGTGACGCCGCCGCAGTTCAAGCACGTCTTCTTCAGCGGCTCGGGCTCGGAGGGCAACGACACCATCGTGCGCATGGTGCGCCGCTACTGGGACCTGAAAGGCCAGCCGAACCGCCACGTCATCATCAGCCGCCACAACGCGTACCACGGCTCCACGATGGCCGGCGCCTCGCTCGGCGGCATGAGCGGCATGCACGAACAAGGCGGGCTGCCGATCCCCGGCATCGTGCACATCGAACAGCCGTTCTGGTTCGAGAGCGACCGCACCTTGAGCCGCGACGAGTTCGGCTTGAAGGCGGCGCGTGCGCTGGAAGCAAAGATCCTGGAGATCGGCGCCGACAAGGTCGCCGCCTTCATCGGTGAGCCGGTGCAGGGCGCGGGCGGCGTGATCGTGCCGCCCGCCACCTACTGGCCCGAGATCCAGCGCATCTGCGACAAGCACGGCATCCTGCTCGTGTCCGACGAGGTCATCTGCGGCTTCGGCCGCACCGGCCAGTGGTTCGGCTGCGAGACCTTCGGCTACCGCCCCGACCTCATGACCTTCGCCAAGGGGGTGACCTCGGGCTACATCCCGCTTGGCGGGGTGATGGTCGGCGAGCGCGTGGCGCGGGTGCTCATCGATGAGGGCGGCGAGTTCAACCACGGCTACACCTACTCGGGCCACCCGGTGGCGTGCGCGGTGGGCATCGCCAACATCCGGTTCATCCAGCGCGAAGGCCTGGTCGATCGCGTGCGCACCGAGATCGGGCCTTACCTCGCCGAGAAGTTCGCAGCGCTGGCCGAGCATCCCTTGGTCGGCGAAGCGCAGACCTGCGGAATGATGGGCGCGCTGCAGCTCGTCAAGGACAAGGCCTCGGGGCAGATGTTCGACGGCGCACTCGAGGTCGGCATGCTCTGCAGAGCGCACTGCTTTGGCAACGGGGTCATCATGCGCGCCGTCGGCGACCGCATGATCGTCGCCCCGCCGCTCGTCATGACCCAGGCACAGATCGACGAAATGGCGGCGCTCATCAAAAAGTGTCTCGATCTGACCCAACAGGAACTGAAGCAACGCGGCTGGTGGTGACCCAACGAAAACGTGGCACGGGGTTTGCCTCTAGAGCCCCCTGTCGGCGCGCTGCCTAGACTGCGCAGCGAAGAATCCCAACATCAAGGAGAGAGCGATGAAGCGAATGGCTGGTGTGGTGGGTGCGGTGATGGCGGCAACGGCCCTCATGTGGGGCACGGCGGCCACGGCACAGGAGGAAGAGAAGGTCCTCAACATCTACAACTGGTCCGACTACATCGCCGAAGACACGATCCGGAACTTCGAGAAAGAGACCGGCATCAAGGTCCGCTACGACAACTTCGACAACAACGAGATCGTCCACGCCAAGCTGGTGGCGGGCAAGACCGGCTACGACATCGTCGTGCCCTCATCGCACTGGGCCAAGCTGCAGATCGACGGCGGTCTCTTGCGCAAGATCGACCGCAGCCTGATCCCCAACTACAAGAACCTCGACGGCGACGTGCAGGCGCAGCTCGCCAAGCTCGACCCGGGCAACCAGTACATGGTCAACTGGCTGTGGGGCTACACCACGGTGGGCATCAACGTCGACAAGGTGAAGGCCGCGCTCGGCAGCACGCCGATGCCCGACAACGCCTGGGACCTCGTCTTCAAGCCCGAGTACATCAGCAAGCTCAAGAGCTGCGGCGTCTCGTTCCTCGATTCACCCACCGAGGTGGTGCCGGCCGCGCTCTACTACCTGGGCAAGCCCGCCTACAGCAAGAACGCCGCCGACTACCAGGCCGCGGCCAACCTGCTGAAGACCATCCGCCCCTACGTCACGCTCTTCAGCTCGTCGGGCTACATCAACGACATGGCCGGCGGCTCCATCTGCGTGGCGCTCGGCTGGTCGGGCGACATCAACATCGCCCGCCAGCGCGCCATCGACGGCCGCACCGGTCAGAAGATCGAAGCCCTGCTGCCCAAGACCGGCGGCCTCCTCTTCTTCGACGTGATGGTGATCCCGAACGACGCCGCCCACCCCGGCAACGCACACAAGTTCATCAACTACATCCTGAAGCCCGAGGTGCACGCGTCGCTCACGAACAAGGTGTTCTACGCCAACCCCAACAAGGAATCGAAGAAGTTCATCAAGCCCGAGGTGGCAAACAACCCGACGGTGTTCCCGCCCGAGTCCGAGATGAAGAAGATGTCGGCGCCCGATGCGATCGCCAACGATCTGCGGCGCCTGATGACGCGCACCTACACCTCGTTCAAGACCGGCCTCTGATCCTTCGGAGGCCGCATGGCATTCCTGCAGATCCAGCAGGTGGTGAAGGACTTTGACGGCGTCAAGGCCGTCAACGACGTCAGCCTCGACATCGAGAAAGGCGAGATCTTCGCGCTGCTCGGATCCTCGGGCTGCGGCAAGACCACGCTCTTGCGCATGCTCGCTGGCTTCGAGACGCCGACCAGCGGCAAGATCATCCTCAACGGACAGGACCTCTCGGGCCTCGCGCCTTACGAGCGGCCGCTGAACATGATGTTCCAGAGCTACGCGCTCTTCCCCCACCTCACGGTGTGGGACAACATCGCCTTCGGCCTCAGGCGCGACGGCCTGCCGAAAGACAAGATCGCCGCCCAGGTCGACGACATGCTCAAGCTCGTGCAGCTCGGCAAGTACGCCAAGCGCAAGCCGCACCAGCTCTCGGGCGGCCAGCAGCAGCGTGTGGCGCTCGCGCGCAGTCTGGCCAAGAAGCCTCAGCTTCTGCTGCTCGACGAACCCCTCGGCGCGCTCGACAAGAAGCTGCGCGAGGAGACCCAGATCGGTTTCGTCAACATCATCCACAACGTCGGCGTGACCTGCGTGATGGTCACGCACGACCAGGAAGAGGCCATGACCATGGCCACGCGCATCGGCATCATGAGCGAGGGCCGCCTCCTGCAGGTGGGGGTGCCGGAAGAGGTGTACGAGACCCCTGCCACCCGCTTCGTGGCCGACTTCATCGGCAACGTCAACCTGATGGACGGCACGCTCACCGTCGACCAGCCCGACCACGTGGTGATCACCTGCGACGGCTGCACCCATTACGTGGGCCACGGCATCACCGGCACCGAGGGCATGCCGGTCACGGTGGCGGTGCGGCCCGAGAAGATCCGCCTCGACGCCACGCCGCCCGCCAGCCCCCACAGCCCGCACAACCAGGTCCAGGGCACGGTAAAGGACATGTCGTACTTCGGCAGCTACACCGTCTACCACCTGCTTCTTGCAAACGGGAAACAGCTCAAGGTCAGCGAGAGCAACACCGAGCGCCATTGCGACCTGCCGATCGCGCGGGGTGACAGCGTGTGGGCGCACTGGTCGCCCACCGCCCAGGTGGTGCTCACCGCATGAAGCTCGCCACGCGCCTGCACGCACTGGCGCGGGGCCGCAGCGCGGTGATCGGCCTGCCCTACCTCTGGCTGCTCGCGTTCTTCCTCCTGCCCTTCCTGGTGGTGCTGAAGATCAGCGTCTCCGAGATGGAGACGGTCCACTTCAGGGACCTCATCACCTTCAAGGACGGCACCCTGCAATTCGCCATCCAGCTGCGCAACTACCTCTTCATCGCCGAAGACGATCTCTACTTCAAGACCTACCTCTCGAGCCTGAAGTACTCGGCCATCGCCACCGGCTTGTGCCTCTTCTTCGGCTACCCCTTCGCCTACTTCATGGCGCGTGCCAAGCCCACCGTGCAGCCCGCCCTGCTGCTGCTGGTGATGCTGCCCTTCTGGACCTCGCTGCTGCTGCGCGTCTATGCCTGGAAGGGTCTGCTCAGCGACCACGGCTGGGCGCACACGCTCATCACCGGCCTCGGGCTCGACCACGGGCTCGTGGCGCTCGGCCTCATTGCGGCACCGGGGCAGCTCCTGAACTCGCCCTTTTCGCTGGTGCTGGGCATGAGCTACACCTACCTGCCCTTCATGGTGCTGCCGCTCTACGCGAACTTGGCCAAGATGGACCTGCGCCTGCTCGAAGCCGCGGCCGACCTCGGCGCCACCGCATGGGTCGCGTTCTGGAAGGTGACAGTGCCCCTGTCCAAGGCCGGCATCATCGCCGGCAGCATGCTCGTCTTCATCCCCTGCGTGGGCGAGCTCGTGATCCCCGAGCTGCTGGGCGGCCCGCAGACGCTGATGATCGGCCGCGTCATGTGGGACGAGATGTTCAGCAACAACGACTGGCCGATGGCGTCTGCCGTGGCCGTGGTGATGGTGCTGCTCATCATCGTGCCGCTCGCGCTCTTCAGCAAATACCAGGCCGAGGCGCAGGAGGCCCGTCGATGAACGGCCTCAACAAATGGTTCGGTCGCGGGTGGCTGTCGGCCTGCTACCTTTTCCTCTACCTGCCGATCGCCGCGCTCGTCATCTACTCGTTCAACGACTCGCCTATCCCCAACCTGTGGCGCGGCTTCACGCTGCAGTGGTATGCGCAGCTCCCCGAAGACCGCGAGCTGCTCGCCGGCTTCTGGCTCTCGATCCAGATCGCCTTCTTCACCGCCTGCGGCTCGGTGGTGCTGGGCACGCTGGCCGCGTTTGCGCTCGTCAAGTACCGGCGCTTTCCCGGGCGCACGCTCTTCTCGGGCATGGTGAGCGCACCGCTCGTGATGCCCGAGGTCATCATCGGGCTGTCGCTGCTGCTCACGCTGGTGTCGGTGCAGCGGCTGGTCGGCGTGCCCGAGCGGGGCATGCTCACCATCTGGATGGGCCACATGCTGCTCGGCCTGGCCTATGCCACGGTGGTGATCCAGGCGCGGCTGCGCGACCTGAACCCCCAGCTCGAAGAAGCCGCGATGGACCTCGGCGCCCGCCCATGGCAGGTCTTCACGCTCGTCACGCTGCCGATGATCGCGCAATCGCTGCTGTCGGCCTGGCTGCTCACCTTCACGCTCTCGCTCGACGACGTGGTGCTCTCCGCCTTCCTCTCGGGGCCGGGTGCGACCACCATGCCGCAAGTCATCTTCTCGCGCGCCCGCCTGGGCCTGAGCCCGAGCATCAACGCCGTGGCCACGCTGGTCGTGCTCGTCGTCGCCATCGCCGTCGCGTTCGCCAGCTGGCTGATCGCGCGCCACGAGCGGGAGCGCCAGCGCGAGATGGCCGAAGCCTATCGATCATGAGTTCCTGAAGACGTCCCCACCCTGCAGCCACAAGGAGAGAACCGATGAAGAACAACAACCGGCACCTGAGCGCCCTGGCCCTGGCATTGCTCGCCGCCTTTCCGCTGGGCGCGACGGCACAGTCCATCGACGAGTTGCGGCGCGAGCAACGGGCGCTGAAGGAGAAGGTCGATGCACTCGAGAAGAAGCTGAAAGACGCCGAGAGCAAGCCGGCGACCGGCGGCATGACCGAAGAGCAGCAGCGCGACTTCAACCGCATCGCCATCAAGACCGAGGCGCTCGAAGACTCGCAGGAGGCGATGGGCTTCCGTCTGCTCAAGATCAGCGGCCAGATGGACCCGAGCTTCATCTACAACAAATTGCAGCGGCGCTCGGGCTTCCAGTTCCTGAACAAGGTGGAAGACGGTGGCTACAACTACGACAACTCCTACTTCGGCATGGCGATGATCGACTTCCAGAAGGAGCTGGAAGGCGGCACCAAGTGGCGCCTCACCCTCGCGCCGAACCGTGGCGTGGGCTCGGTCTTCGACGGCAACTCGCCGGTGCACGAAGCGACGGTGTCGATCCCGCTGTCCGACCTGCAGACGCGTTTCATCGCCGGCCAGATCCCCGACTGGTCGGGCTACGAGTACCTGCAGCCCACGCTCAACAAGCTCATCACGCACAACCTGCTCTTCGACTTCACCCTGCCCACCGCCTACACCGGCGCCGGCATGGAGATAGTGCGCGGCAAGTGGATCTACAAGGGCGTGGTCGCCAACATGAACAAGAGCATGCGCGACCAGCGCGAGCGCTCGCCGGTGTTCGCTTACCGCGTGGACTACTCGCGCGGCGAGTTCCAGGGCTTCGGCTTTGCGGGCACGCACGGCAAGGCGGCCAACTTCACCGAGAACATCGTCGACGGCCTGGGCGAGCCGATCCCGCAGCGCGACTCGACGGTGCACCTCTTCGAGTTCGACGCCTATTTCATCCGCGGCGACTGGACGGCGCAGGCCCAGCTGAGCTACGGAATGCAGCGCAAGGCCGCGATCAGCGTCGACCCGGTGACGGGTGACCTGCGAGACGCGCGCTGGTGGGGCATCTCGACGCTGGCCGCCCACAAGTTCACGCCGCGCTTCGAGGGCATCATGCGCATGGACTACCTCAACAACCGCAAGAACGGCGGCGGGCTGTTGGGCTACACCGCTTCTGACGACCGCAACGGCATCGGCCCCGGCTGGACCGACGACGGCACCGGAACATGGACGCAGAACGACACCGAAAAGGGCACCAACCGCTTTGCCCTCTCGGTCGGCGTGGGCTACCTCTTCAACCTCAACACCACGCTCAAGGCCGAGTACCGTATGGACCGCGCCACCGAGGCCGTCTTCCTCGACGCCAAGAACGGCGGCTACAAGAAGACCAACCACCTGATCGGCCTCGGCGTGGTGGTGAGTTTCTGACCTGCCTGGAGCCTCGATGAACCGACCGCATCCCGACTGGCATGCCCGCGCTGCGGCCATCTCGTATGACGGTCGGGGCTTCATCGGAGGCCAGCGCGTGCCATCGGTCGACGGCGAAACCTTCGGCTGCGTCTCGCCCATCGACGGCCGCACGCTGACGCAGGTTGCCCGCGGGCGGCAGCGCGACGTCGACGCCGCCGTCGCCAGCGCCCGCCAGGCCTTTGCCGACGGCCGTTGGTCGAAGCAAGCCCCGGCTGCGCGCAAGCAGGTGCTGGTGCGCTTCGCCGAGAAGATCCACGCCGCCCGCGAAGAGCTGGCGCTGCTGGAAACGCTCGACATGGGCAAGCCCATCCAGTACAGCCTGTCGGTTGACGTGGCGCTCGCGGTGCGCTGCATCGGCTGGTATGGCGAGGCGATCGACAAGGTCTACGACGAGGTCGCACCCACGCCGCACAACTCGCTCGCGCTCATCACCCGCGAGCCGATGGGCGTGATCGGGGCCATCGTGCCCTGGAACTACCCGATGATCATGGCCGCCTGGAAGCTCGGGCCGGCGTTGGCGACGGGCAACTCGGTGGTGCTGAAGCCGAGCGAGAAATCGCCGCTCACCGCGCTGCGGCTCGCCGAGCTGGCCATCGAGGCCGGCTTGCCGGAAGGCGTGTTCAACGTCGTGCCCGGCTACGGCCACGAAGCGGGCGAGGCGCTCGCCTTGCACATGGATGTCGATGCCATCGGCTTCACAGGCTCCACGCGCGTCGGCCGCAAGATGCTCGAGTACGCCGGCCGCAGCAACCTCAAGCGCGTCTACAACGGATTCGGCGGCAAGTCGGCCTTCGTCGTGTTCCCCGACTTCGATGACCTCGATCGCGCCGCCAAGACCGTGGCCGGCAGCATGTTCTTCAACCAGGGCGAGTCGTGCAATGCGCCCTCGCGCGTGTTCGTGCACGAGAGCATTGCCGACGATTTCGTGAAGATCGTCGCCGGCACCGCACCCGCCCATCAGCCCGCCGACCCGCTCGACGCGAAAACCGAGATGGGCGCCCTCGTCGACGACACGCAGCTCAAGACCGTGCTCGGCTACATCGAGGCCGGCCGCAGCGAAGGCGCGAAGATCGTCGCCGGCGGTCAGCAGGCCCGCACCGAGACGGGCGGCTTCTACGTGCAGCCGACCGTGTTCGACGGCGTGGCCAACAGCATGAAGATCGCCCGCGAGGAAATCTTCGGCCCGGTGCTCTCAGTCATCCGCTTCAAGACCGAAGAAGAAGCGATCGCGATGGCCAACGACTCGACCTACGGCCTGCAGGCCAGCGTGTGGAGCAGCAACCTCAACCGCGCCCACCGCGTGGCACGCGCGCTGCGCGCCGGCACCGTGCACGTCAACCAGTACGACGAAGACGACATCACCGTGCCCTTCGGCGGCTACAAGCAGAGCGGCAACGGACGCGACAAGTCGCTGCACGCGTTCGACAAGTACACCGGTTTCAAGACCACTTGGATCCGCATCGACAGTTGATGCCGCATCATCGCGGCCTCATGTCGCAACGCCCACCCGTTTACGCCTACTTCTTCCTCGCCAGCTCGATGGCACTCGTCGGCAGCTACGTCGCGCTGTCGAAGACGCTGGTGCTGGTGTTCCCCGTCTTCCTGCTGGCCTGGCTGCGCTTCGGCATTGCCGCCGTGGCCATGGCTTCATGGGTGAAGCGCCAGCCCGGTGAAGCACCGCTCAGCCGGCACGACCGGGTGCTGCTGTTCTTCGAGTCCTTCTTCGGCAATTTCCTCTTCTCGGTGTGCATGCTCTTTGGCGTCTCGATGACCTCGGCGCTGGCCGCCGGCGTGATCATGGCGGCCATCCCGGCCATGGTGGCGCTGATGTCGTGGGTGGCGCTGCGCGAGCGCATCAGCACCCAGGTGGCGGCCGGCATCGCTTGCGCGGTGGGTGGCATTGCGCTGGTCTCGCTGACCAAGCATGAGGGCCCGGCCGGCAGCACTTCGCTGCTCGGCAACGTGCTGCTTTTTTCGCCGTGGCCTGTGAAGCCAGCTACGTGGTGATCGGCAAGAAACTCACCGGCCAGGTCTCGGCCAAGCGCATCAGCGCACTCGTCAACCTGTGGGGCCTCGCGCTCGTCACCCCTTTCGGCCTGTGGCAGGCGATGCGCTTCGACTTCGGTGCGGTGGGCATGCCGTCGTGGACGCTGCTCGTCTTCTATTCGCTCGCCGCCAGCATGATCACGGTGTGGCTGTGGATGACGGGGCTGAAGCAGGTGCAGGCCTCGTCGGCCGGCGTGTTCACGGTCTTTCTGCCGGTGAGCACCGCACTCGTCGGCGTGCTCTTCCTCGGCGAACGTTTCGATGCGCTGCAGGCCGGCGCGTTTGCGCTGGCGCTCGTGGGCGTGGTGCTCGCGACCTGGCCGCGAAGCTCAAGCCACGACGGCAGCGCCGCGCCGGTGCGCGAGGTTTGACACGTGCTGCGGCGCTTCGCCCTTGAGCCTGTGGTCCGACCACACCTGGCGCCACTTGCGCGCACCGGGCGTGCCGTTCCACAAACCCAGCATGTGGCGAGACGCATGCGACCACGGCACGCCGGCGGCCTGCAGCCGGCCCATGTAGGCCACCATGCGTGCCTCGACCTCGGCACGGTCGAGCGCCAGGTGCACGTCGCCGAAGTAGCGCGCATCCCAGTCGGCCATCACCCAGGGGTTGTGATAGGCCTCGCGGCCGAGCATCACGCCATCCAGAAGGGCAAGCTGCTCGTCGATCTGCTCGGCCGTCGTCACGCCGCCGTTGAGCACGATGGTGAGCTCTGGAAAGTCGCGTTTGAGCCGGTGGACCATCTCATAGCGCAGCGGCGGAATCTCGCGGTTCTCCTTCGGGCTCAGGCCCTTGAGCCACGCATTGCGCGCATGCACGATGAAGACCGTGCAGCCGGCCTGCGCAATGGTGCCCACGAAGTCACGCACGAAGTCGTAGCTCTCGTTCCGGTCGATGCCGATGCGGTGCTTGACCGTGACCGGCAGGCTCACCGCATCGCGCATGGCCTTCACCGAGTCGGCCACCAGCTGCGGCTCGTTCATCAGGCAGGCGCCGAAGGCACCACGCTGCACACGCTCGCTGGGGCAGCCGCAGTTGAGGTTGACCTCGTCGTAGCCCCACTGCTCGGCTAGCTTCGCGCATTTCGCCAGGTCGTCCGGCTCGCTGCCACCGAGCTGCAGCGCGACCGGGTGCTCCTCGTCGTTGAAATCGAGATGACGCGGCACGTCGCCATGCAGCAGCGCACCGGTGGTGACCATCTCGGTGTACAGCAGGGTGCGGCGCGTGAGCAGCCGGTGGAAGTAGCGGCAATGCCGGTCCGTCCAGTCCATCATCGGCGCGACGGACAAGCGCCAGGGAGAAATGCTCGGTTGATCAGCCATAAAGCGCGTGGACGCCAAAGCGGCGCCCGCGCGCATTTTCGCAGGGAATGCCCTTGAGGCGGTTGGGTCAGCCTGGCCGATCGCCGCGCGACTTCAAGGCCTGTTGCGTACGTTCGGCGTTGGTGGTGCTGCGGCTGCCCTTGAGGTGCTCCTCCACGTCAGAGGCCCGGTCGCCGACGGCCTGCACAGCCTCCTTGATCTGCGCTTCCGAGGCGTCGAGCTTTTTCGCCCATTGCTGCAGGTCGGCATCACGCTGCACGTCGATGCGCTGGTCGGCAGAGTCTGTCTTGCGGTTCATGCGTCGCTCCTGGAATGGTGGGAACCGTTCAGGGCAAAGACCATTCCGTGCCCTTGCGGCACCCTGTTTGCCGCAGGCGGCACATGAACTTCGACCTGCTCGGCCCTTGGGGCCAGTTCGCACTCGTGGTGCTGGCGATCGTCATCGTGTCGCAGGTGGTCCATCGGCTGATGCTGCCGGTGGTGCGGCGGCTGGCCGGCTACTCGACCATGTTTCGCGCCATCATCAGCCGCTGCGACAGGCCCATGCAGTGGCTGGTGCCGCTGATCGCGATCCAGGTGGCGATGCACGGCCTGCCGGACGACCTGCGTGGTCTGTCAAGCGTGCAGCACCTGGCCAGCGTGCTCATCATCTTCGCCGCCTCGTGGACGCTGATCGGCGTGTTGCAGGGCGTGGCCGATGGGGTCATCGCGCTGCACCCGGCGACCGTCAGCGACAACCTCGCCGCGCGGCGCGTGCACACGCAGACACGCGTGCTCTCGCGCATCGCGATCACCGGCGTGCTGATCGCGGGGCTCGCCTTCGTGTTGATGACCTTCCCGCGCGCGCGGCAATTCGGCGCGAGCCTGCTCGCCTCGGCCGGCGTGGCGGGCCTGGTGGTCGGCCTGGCGGCACGCTCGGTCTTCAGCAACCTGCTGGCGGGCCTGCACATCGCGCTGGCGCAGCCCATCCGCATCGACGACGCGGTCACCATCGAAGGCGAGTTTGGCAACGTGGAAGAGATCACCGCCACCTACGTGGTGGTGAAGATCTGGGACGAGCGGCGCATGATCGTGCCGCTCGGCTGGTTCACCGACCATCCCTTCCAGAACTGGACGCGCCACGGCGCCAATCTGCTCGGCAGCGTGCTGCTGTGGCTCGACTACAGCCTGCCGGTGGAGGCCGTGCGCGCTGAAGCGAAGCGCCTGTGCGAAGCCTCGCCGCTGTGGGACAAGCGCGTGTGCAGCGTTGCGGTCACCGACGCCAGTGAACGGGCCATGCAGGTGCGCGTGCTGGTCAGCGCCGCCAACTCGGGCGCCAACTTCGACCTGCGCTGCGAGCTGCGCGAGAAGCTCATCGCCTTCGTGCAGCGCCAGTTCCCGCAGACGCTGCCCCGGCTGCGTGCCGAGATCGACGGATTGCCTGCAACGAACGCTTCAGGAGGCGACACACCGCCACCGACGCTCAGTCAGCGCCCGTCAGCTTCGCCGGGTTGAGCAGCTCGGCCAGACGCTCGCGGCCAAGGTCGGTCTTTTCCGCCGCCACGTCAAGGATCGGGCGGCCCTCCTTGTAGGCCTGCTTGGCGATCTCGGCTGCGCGCTCGTAGCCGATCAGCGGGTTGAGCGCCGTCACGAGGATGGGGTTGCGCGACAGCGCGTCCTGCAGCCGCTGCTCGTTGACGGTAAAGCTCGCAATCGCCTTGTCGGCGAGCAGTCGGCTCGCGTTGGCCAGCAGCGTGGTGCTCTCCAGCAGATTGCTCGCGATGAGCGGCAGCATCACGTTCAGCTCGAAGTTGCCCGACTGGCCGGCGATGGTGATCGCTGCATCCAGGCCGATCACCTGCGCGGCCACCATCGTGGTCGCCTCGGGGATCACCGGGTTCACCTTGCTCGGCATGATCGACGAGCCGGGCTGCAGCGCCTGCAGCTCGATTTCGGCGAGGCCGGCGAGCGGGCCCGAATTCATCCAGCGCAGGTCGTTGGCGATCTTCATCAGCGACACCGCCACGCGCTTGCAGGCACCGGAGACCGCGACCGCGGTGTCTTGCGAGCCCATCGCGGCAAAGAAGCTGTCGGCCGGGCGGAACGGCAAGCCAGTGAGCGCGCTCAGCTCGGCAGCAAAGGCCTGCGAAAACTGCGGGTGCGCATTGACCCCGGTGCCGACCGCCGTGCCGCCCTGCGCGAGCTGCAGCAGTGCGGGCTGCAAGCCGCGCAGCTGCTCCGCGCCGGCCTCGACCTGGTGCGCCCAGCCCTGCAGCACCTGGCTCATGCGCACGGGCATCGCGTCCATCAGGTGCGTGCGGCCGGTTTTCACGTGCCGGTGCACGCTGGCCGACTTGTGGCGCGTGACCTGCGCCAGGTGGTCGAGCGCCGGCAGCAGCTGGCGGTGCAGCGCAAGCGCAGCGCTCAGGTGCAAGGCGGTGGGGATCGCATCGTTGCTGCTCTGGCCGGCATTCACATGGTCGTTGGGGTGCACCGCCTCGCCAAGCGTGCGGCTGGCGAGCGTGGCGATCACCTCGTTGGCGTTCATGTTGCTGCTGGTGCCCGAGCCGGTCTGGAACACGTCGATCGGGAAGTGCGCACGCAGCGCATCGTCGTCCATGTCGAGCAGCTGCTGGCAGGCAGCGTCGATCGCCGTCGCCAGCGGTTCGGGGATCTGCGCGAGCTTGCGGTTCGCCTGCGCGGCCGCCTGCTTGACCATCACCAGTGCGCGGATGAACGCCGGCGGCATGCCGCGCCCGCTGATGGGAAAGTTGTCGACCGCGCGCTGGGTCTGCGCGCCATAAAGCGCCTCGGCCGGCACGGCCAGGGTGCCCATGCTGTCGCGCTCTGTTCGGGTGGGCTTGGGGTTCACGGTCGGCTCCTGGAGGTGCGACGACTGTGAACCGTATCAGCTGGAGCGCGGCACGCGCTTGGTGGATACCGCTGCGCCCGGCGTGGTCTTGAAGAGCCACCTGGCGGCGCTCGGGGCTTCGAAGGGCCGCCACGCGCCGGGCTTCTGCGCCAGGCGATCGGCCACGATGTAGAGCGCGAGCGGGTTCATGCCGAGGCCGAAGTGGCTGGCGTGGATGCCGATGTTCTCCGTCAGCGGCGAGGCTTCGTTCAGGCTGCAGCGCCACGACACCACGCCATCGGTGCGCGAATACACCGAGGTGGTGGGCACCGGCGGGGCCTGGCGCACCTGGTCGATCAGCGGATCGGCTTCGCTCAGCTTGTGGCCGCTCAGGTATTCGTACAGGCGCCAGGCGTTGTTGGCGCGCGGGTGGCCGCTGAAAGGCGTGCCGAGCGTGATGACGCAGCGCGTGTGCTGCGGCACTTCTTTCGCGATCTCGCGGGCGTAGATGCCGCCGAGGCTCCAGCCGACGAGGCTCACCGTTTCGCCGTGCTTTTGCGCCAGGATCTCCGTGCGCTCACGGCAGCGCTCCAGCACGCCCTCGCGCGGGCCGAGGTTGAAGCCCTGCTCCCACTCGTAGGGTGTGTAGCCGCGCGAGCGCAGGAAGGTGCGCAGGGGCAGCGTGGTGATGTCGGGCGCGCTGAGCCCGGGGAAGACGAGCACCGGGTGGCCATCACCGGGCGGCAGCCGGTTGTAGAACGGTGCGGCAGCGATGGCGGCCGCCAGTTCCCAGGGTGCACGCCCCTCCATCAGCAACAGCAAGGCGTTGGGGGCCTTGGGGTCGGCGGGGTGGGATTCGGGAGGCGGCATCAGACAGGGGCGTGGTCGCGAAGCGGCCATCCTACCCACCCGGCATGTCGGTTGCGTGAGGCTGTGCCTCTAGTTCTGCAGGGGGTTTGCCTGCGGGACGCTCAGGCGAGGCCGCGCAGCGGATGCGCATGTGCCGGCCAAGGGCTCTCGAAGAATGGCGCCACCAGGGCCGGCGTCACGTCTTCGATGGCGGCCGGCTGCCAGCGGGGCTGGTGGTCCTTGTCGATCGCCAGGGCGCGGATGCCTTCCACCGTCTCGCTGGCAGCCCCCGGGCGCAGGTGGAAACACCGGCGCACCAGGCCACGCTCCATGCGCAGCTCGTCGGCCAGCGACATCGCGCGTGCACGGCGCACCTGTTCGAGCGTGACGGCCATCATCAAGGGCGAGCGCTGGCGCAAGGCGCTCAACGTGTCGGCCGACCAGGCGCTGCCGTCGGCGGCGAGTGATGCGGCCAAAGCCGGCATGGACGCGGCAGCAAAGTGGCGGTCGATCGAGGCACGGTGCACGTCCAAAGCGGCAGTGCCCACGGGCCGGCCCCGGGCACGGACGGCGGCCAGCACCTGCTCGCCGGCCTCCATCGGCTGATCGGTGAGCGACTCCAGCAGCGCCGGCAGGTCAGCGGCCGGCAGGAACACGTCGGCCAGGCCGACCTCGATCGCATCGGCCGCGCCGAGCACCTGGCCGGTGAGCGCGAGGTACTCGCCGACGCGGCCCGGGCATCGGGCTAGGAACCAACCGCCTCCCACGTCAGGGAAGAGGCCGATGTTCGTCTCGGGCATCGCAAGCTTGCTGTGCTCGGTGACGACGCGCAGGCTGCAGCCCTGCGCCAGGCCCATGCCGCCGCCCATGGTGATGCCGTCCATCAGCACGACGGTCGGCTTGCCGTAGGTGTGCACCAGGTGGTTGAGGCTGTACTCCTCGGTGAAGAAGTCTTCGAGCGCGGGGTCGCCGGCGAGGGCCGCCTGGTGGAAGAAGCGGATGTCGCCGCCCGCGCAGAACGCCGATGCCTTGCCCTCGCGGCCAGCGCCGCGCATCAGCACTGCCGTGACGGCGGCGTCATCGCGCCATTCGAGCAAGGCAGCAGTGATCTGGCGAATCATCGACAGCGACAGCGCGTTGAGTGCCGGCGCGCGGTTCAGCGTGATCACGCCGACTTGCCCACGCACTTGCGCGAGGACGGTGTTGTCGCTCATCGTCGTTTCTCCGAAGCTCGTGCCGAGGACCGCAAGGCCACCAGTTCGTTGGCCACCAGCGCACCGATCACCAGCGCACCGCCGGTAAGCGCTGTGGTGCCCGGCGCTTCGCCAGCCCCCCACCAGGCCCACAGCACGCCGAAGATCACTTCCAGCAGGCCGAGCAGCGAGAGTTCGGGCGCCGGCAGCACACGGCTGAGGCGCACGACCAGCAGGCAAGGAATCGCGAGTTGCACCACGCCCAACATGCCGAGCAGTGCCACGTCATGCGGCGTGGCCTTGAAGGGCGCGGCCAGCGGCAGCGTGACGAGCGACGAGATCACGGCGCCGATCAGCACTGCCGGGAGCATGTCGTGGGCCTCGTCGTTGCCGTGGCTCACGTGCTGCAGCACCGTCCAGTTGATCGCCGCGGCCACCGGCACCGCTAACGCCACGACGATGCCCGCAAGCGCCCCGGCCTCGTTGGCACTGGCCCCCTGGCTGAACATCCAGCCGATGCCCGCGCCCGCGACCACGATCGCCGCCCAGGTGCGCAGCGCGAGCTTGTGGTGAAGGAAGAGTCGCGCGAAGAGCGCCGTGATCAACGGCCCGAGCGCCATCGTCACGAGCACGTTGGCCACGCGGGTGAGCGTGAGCGCCACCATGAAGGCGGTGAACATGACCGACCAGCACAAGCCGGACACCCACACCGGCCACGGCGAGTGCGCGAGCCCGCGCCAGAGCGCCGGTCCGCGCATCCAGTGCAGCGCGATCCCGAGGCCCAGCGCATTGAATGCACTGCGCCAGAAGGTGACTTCGAAGCTGGCGGCTGCGTCCAGGTGGCGGGTGACGACGCCGGCGATGCTCCACAGGAGCGTCACCAGCACCATCAGCGCGGCCGCGCGGCCGTGGGTGAGCCGCATCCGTCGCGAGGCCTTAGGCAGCTTCGCGCGAAGCGCGCTTGCGCTCGTGTTCCTTGAGGTAACGCTTGCGCACGCGGATCGACTTGGGCGTGATCTCGACCAGCTCGTCGTCGTCGATGAACTCGACGCCGTATTCCAGCGTGAGGTCGATCGGCGGCGTGATCTTGATCGCGTCTTCCTTGCCGGACACGCGGAAGTTGGTGAGCTGCTTGGTGCGCGTGGCGTTGACCACGAGGTCGTTGTCGCGGTTGTGGATGCCGACGATCATGCCCTCGTACACCGGGTCGTTGGCCTTCACGAACATGCGGCCGCGGTCATCCAGCTTGCCAAGCGCGTAGGTGAAGATCTCGCCGTCGTCCATGGAGATCAACACGCCGTTCTTGCGGCCCCCGATCTCGCCCTTGTGCGGCTCGTAGCCGTCGAAGATGTTGCTGATGAGGCCCGAGCCGCGGGTCAGGTTCATGAACTCGTTGCTGAAGCCGATCAGGCCACGCGCCGGAATGCGGTACTCGAGGCGCACGCGGCCACGGCCGTCCGGCTCCATGTTGACCATCTCGCCCTTGCGCTCGCCGAGCGCCTGCATCACGCCGCCCTGGTGCTGCTCTTCCACGTCGGCGGTCACGAGCTCGATGGGCTCGCACTTCTCGCCGTTGATTTCCTTGAACACCACGCGCGGCTTGCTCACGGCCAGCTCGTAGCCCTCGCGGCGCATGTTCTCCAGCAGGATGGTCAGGTGCAGTTCGCCACGGCCCGAGACCTCGAAGATGCCGTCTTCGTCGGTCTCCTTCACGCGCAGGGCGACGTTGTGCTGCAGTTCCTTTTGCAGGCGGTCCCAGATCTGGCGGCTGGTGACGAACTTGCCTTCGCGGCCGGCGAGCGGGCTCGTGTTCACGCAGAAGTTCATCGTCAGCGTGGGCTCGTCGACCTTCAGCATGGGCAGCGGGGCCGGGTCGGTGGGGCTGGTCACGGTGACGCCGATGCCGATGTCTTCGATGCCGTTGATCAGCACGATGTCGCCGGGGCCGGCTTCGGTGACCTGCACTCGGTCGAGGCCCTGGAAGGTCAGCACCTGGTTGACGCGGCCCTTGGCCGACTTGCCGTCGGGGCCTTCCATCACGAGCACGTCCATCGCGGGCTTCAGCGTGCCCTGGCTGATGCGGCCCACACCGATGCGGCCGACGAAAGACGAGAAGTCCAGCGCCGAGATCTGCAGCTGCAGCGGCGCCTCGGGGTTGCCGGCGTTCGGTGGCACGTGCTTCAAGATGGTGTCGAAGAGCGCCGACATGTCGGGGCCCCACTGCTCGCCGGGCGCGCCTTCGGTCAGCGAGGTCCAGCCGTTGATGCCGGAGGCGTAGACGACCGGGAAGTCGAGCTGCTCGTCGTTGGCGCCGAGCTTGTCGAAGAGGTCGAAGGCGGCGTTGATCACCGCGTCGGGCTTGGCGCCGGGCTTGTCGACCTTGTTGACGACCACGATGGGCTTGAGGCCGAGCGCGAGCGCCTTCTTGGTCACGAAGCGCGTCTGCGGCATCGGGCCTTCCTGGGCGTCGATCAGCAACACCACGCCGTCGACCATCGACAGCGCCCGCTCGACCTCGCCGCCGAAGTCGGCGTGCCCCGGGGTGTCGACGATGTTGATGTGGGTGCCCTGCCAGCTGACCGCGCAGTTCTTCGCCAGGATGGTGATGCCACGCTCGCGTTCGATGGCGTTGTTGTCCATCACGGTGTCGACCACTTTTTCGTGTTCGGCGAAGGTGCCGGACTGGCGAAGCAGCTGGTCCACCATCGTGGTCTTGCCATGGTCCACGTGGGCGATGATGGCGATGTTGCGGATCTGTCTTGTCATGAGTAGCTCTCTTGCGCAGGATGGGTGTTGAGGAGGCCCTGCACCTCCAGCGGACTCAAAAGCCGCGTTGAAATCAGTTCGCCGGCGGCGATGTGGCCGCTGCCGAGAAACGCCGTGGGCTGCGGGCCGTAGACACGCACCTGTTTCGCATCTGCCAGCGGGGTGCGGCGGCGCACGCCACTCAGAAAGCGGCCGGCGTCTTCATCGTTCAGCCGCACCAGAGGACAGTCGGCGAGCAGCGTGTCGGCGGGCTGCAGCAGCGCGTCGCGCTCGGCCTCGGTCTGGGCCGTCAATTGTTCCAGGCTCACGGCGCCTATGAGCGTCAAGGGGCCACTGCCGGTGCGCCGCAATGCGGACAAATGCGCGCCACAGCCGAGCGCCTCGCCGATGTCTTCGGCCAGCGTACGGATGTAAGTGCCCTTGCTGCAACGGACGTCGATCACCAGGCGGTCATGCTGCCAGTCGAGGATGTCGATGCGGTGAATCGTGATGGTGCGGGGCTCGCGCTCGACATCCTGGCCGGCGCGGGCGTATTCATAGAGCGCCTTGCCGTCTTTCTTCAGGGCCGAGTGCATCGGCGGCACTTGGTCGATGGCGCCGGTGAAACGGCGGCAGGCGGTTTCGATCTGCTCGCGGGTCACGCTGACCTCGCGTCTCTTCGTCACCGCGCCTTCGGCATCGGCCGTCGTCGTGGTCTCGCCGAGCTTCAGCGTGGCGGTGTAGCGTTTGTCAGCATCCAGGCTCACCTGCGAGAACTTGGTGGCCGCGCCGAAGCACAGGGGCAACAAGCCGGTCGCCAGCGGGTCGAGCGTGCCGGTGTGGCCGGCCTTTTCGGCACGGTAGAGGCGCTTGGCTTTCTGCAATGCGTCGTTGCTCGACAGGCCAAGTGGCTTGTCGAGCAGCAGCACGCCGTGGACGGCGCGCTTGGGGATTCGGACGCGTTGCGGCTGCATCGACTCAGTCTTCCTTGGCCCGTGTGGAATTCGCCTGCTGGATCAAGGCGCTCAACTCGGCAGCACGTTCCGTGGTCCGGTCGAACTGGAAATGCAGCGTCGGCACGGTGTGGATTTGCAGGCGCTTGAAAAGGCCGTTGCGCAGGAAGCCTGCCGCTTCGTTCAGCGCAGCTTCGCACTCCGCCACGTCACCAACCAGCACCGAAAAGTACACCTTGGCGTGAGCGTAGTCGGGCGACACCTCCACGGCCTGCAGGGTGACCATGCCGATGCGGGGGTCCTTCAGCTCGCGGATCAGCTCCGACAGGTCGCGCTGGATCTGGTCGGCGATGCGGAAACCGCGGTTGGGGATGGATCGTTTGTGTCGCATCGGGGTACTCCTGAAAGCACAAACCCCGCCTTGTCGGAAGGCGGGGTTTGCGGGTCGAGTGCAAATCCGCCTTACAGCGTTCTTGCCACCTCTTTCAGCTCGAAGAACTCGAGCTGATCGCCTTCCTTGATGTCGTTGTAGTTCTTGAGCTTGATACCGCACTCGAAGCCGGCTGCCACCTCGCGCACATCGTCCTTGATGCGGCGCACGGATTCGACTTCACCGGTGTAGACCACCACGTTGTCGCGCAGCAGGCGGAAGCGCGCGTTGCGGCGCACGATGCCTGCGGTGACCATCGAGCCGGCCACCGTGCCGATCTTGGATGCAACGAACACCGTGCGGATCTCGGCCGTGCCGATGACTTCCTCGCGCTGCTCGGGCGCCAGCATGCCGGTCATTGCCGCCTTCACGTCGTCCACGGCGTCGTAGATGATGTTGTAGTAGCGGATGTCCACGCCGTTGTGCTCGGCCAGCTTGCGCGCGCCGGCATCGGCCCGCGTGTTGAAGCCGATGAGCACCGCCTTCGACGCGATCGCGAGGTTGATGTCGGATTCGCTGATGCCACCCACCGCCGCGTGCACGATCTGCACCTTGACTTCGGCGGTCGACAGCTTGAGCAGCGACTGGGCCAGCGCTTCCTGCGAGCCCTGCACGTCGGCCTTGATGATGAGCGGCAGCGTCTGCGCCTGGCCTTCGCCCATGTTCTCGAACATGTTCTCCAGCTTGGCGGCCTGCTGCTTGGCCAGCTTCACGTCGCGGTACTTGCCCTGGCGGAAGGTTGCGATTTCACGGGCGCGGCGCTCGTCGGCCAGCACCATGAATTCGTCACCGGCTTGCGGCACGTCGGTCAGGCCCTGGATCTCGACCGGCAGCGACGGACCGGCTTCGGCCGCGTTCTTGCCGTTTTCGTCGAGCATGGCGCGCACCCGGCCGTAGGTCGAGCCGGCGAGCACCACGTCGCCACGCTTGAGCGTGCCCGACTGCACCAGCACGGTTGCGACGGGGCCGCGGCCCTTGTCGAGCTGGGCCTCGATCACGAGGCCCTTGGCCGGCGCGTCCTTGGCGGCCTTGAGTTCCAGCACTTCGGCCTGCAGCAACACCTGCTCCAGCAGGTCGTCGATGCCCTGGCCGGTCTTGGCCGACACGGGCACGAAAGGCGAGTCGCCTCCGAATTCTTCCGGCACCACTTCCTCGGCCACGAGCTCGCTCTTCACGCGCTCGGGGTTTGCTTCAGGCTTGTCGATCTTGTTCATCGCCACGACGATCGGCACGCCGGCCGCCTTGGCGTGGTGGATGGCTTCCTTGGTCTGCGGCATCACGCCGTCGTCGGCCGCCACCACCAGGATCACGATGTCAGTCGCCTTGGCACCGCGAGCACGCATCGCGGTAAACGCCGCGTGGCCCGGGGTGTCGAGGAAGGTGATCATCCCGCGCGGCGTGTCGACGTGATAAGCGCCGATGTGCTGCGTGATCCCGCCCGCCTCACCCGCTGCCACACGGGCCCGGCGGATGTAGTCGAGCAGCGAGGTCTTGCCGTGGTCGACGTGACCCATGACGGTGACCACCGGCGCACGCGACAGCTGTTCGTACTGAGCTTCGACCGCTTCGTCCTCAAGGAAGGCATCGGGATCGTCTAGCTTGGCGGCAAACGCCTTGTGGCCCATTTCCTCGACGAGGATCATGGCCGTCTCCTGGTCGAGCTGCTGGTTGATGGTGACCATCTGCCCCAGCTTCATCATCTGCTTGATGACCTCGGAGGCCTTGACCGACATCTTGTGGGCCAGATCGGCCACGCTGATGGTCTCGGGCACGTGCACTTCCTGCACCTGCTGCTCGACCGGCGCGACGAAAGTCGACTGTGCGGAGTCACCACGGTCGCCACGGCGGCCGCTGCGCGGCGCACGCCAGCCCGGGCGGGCGCTGGCGCCGGCCGGTGCATCGTTGCGGCCCTTGACGGCGGAGCGCTTCTTGGCGGCGTCGTCGGCCCAGCTCGACGAGAGCTTTTCCGACTTGATCGACTTCTTGTCGCCAGGCTTCGCGGCGGCACCCGGTGCGGGGGCTGCACCCGGGGCGGCAGTCGGCTTGTGGATCGTGCCCTTGATGCCTTCCTTGGCCGCTTCCGGCTTCGGGGCCTCGACGGGCTTGGCCTGCAGCACCTTCTTGGGCGCGTTCATCATCGCGCGGATGGCCTGTGCCTCGTCTTCGGCGGCTTTGCGGCGTTTGGCGAGGTCGGCGGCGCGCTGCTTCTCTTCGTCCACGACGTCGGCGGCCTTGATCACGCGCAATGCCGGCTTGGCCGGCTCGGCCGGGGCCGCGGCGACCGGGGCCGGTGCCGGCTCGGGAGCAGGCGCGGCCTTGCCGGCGGCAGCGGCCGCCTTGGCAGCCTCCGCGGCCTCGGCAGCCGCTTTGGCGGCGGCCTCCGCGGCTTCGCGGGCACGCTGCTCGGCGGCTTCGCGCTCACGCTGCTCCTGTTCTTCGCGCAGGCGACGCTTCTCGGCCAGTTCGGCTTCCTGGCGGCGCAGCAACTCGGCCTGAGCGTCGGCTTCGGCCTGGCGGCGGGCGAGTTCTTCTTCGCTCACCACCGGAGCCGCCGGCTCTTCGGGTGCCGCCTCGTCACGCTTCACGAAGGTGCGCTTCTTGCGCACCTCGACCTGGATGGTGCGCGCCTTGCCGCTGGCATCGGCCTGCTTGATCTCGCTCGTCGACTTGCGGGTGAGCGTGATCTTCTTGCGCTCGGCGCCGGCCGTGCCGTGCGAGGTGCGCAGGAAGTCGAGCAACCGCTCCTTGTCGGATTCGGTCAGCGCGTCCTCGGTCGATTTCTTGGCGACGCCGGCCGATTGGAGCTGCTCGAGCAGCGCCGCGGCGGAGCGGTTCAGCTCGGCGGCCAACTGGGCAACGGTGGTCACAGCCATTGTGGAATTCCTTGCGTGGGTCTTGCGGTGCTGCGTTCGGTGGGCGGGCGTCGGGTCGCGGCGATCAGGTGGTGAACCAGTGTTCACGCGCCTTCATGATCAGCGCCTTGGCCTGGTCTTCGCCCACTCCGGTCAGGTCGGTCAATTCGTCGACGGCCAGATCGGCCAGGTCGTCGCGGGTGTGCACACCCCCATCGGCGAGCTTGGCGATGAGCTGCGGCGTGAGGCCGTCGAGGTCTTTCAGGTTCTGCGAGACGTCGTCGACCTTCTCTTCGCGCACGATTTCCATCGTGAGCAACGCGTCCTTGGCACGGGTGCGCAGCTCGTTGACGGTGTCTTCGTCGAAGCCTTCGATCTCGAGCATTTCCTGCATGGGCACGTAGGCCACTTCTTCCAGGCTGCTGAAACCTTCGGCGATGAGGATGTCGGCCACTTCGGCGTCGACGTCGAGCTTCTCGACGAAGAGCTTGCGAACGCTGTCGGACTCTTCGTTCTGCTTGGCCTGCGACTCTTCGGCCGTCATGATGTTGATGCGCCACCCGGTCATCTCGGAGGCGAGGCGCACGTTCTGGCCCCCGCGGCCGATGGCGATGGCGAGGTTTTCCTCGTCGACCACCACGTCCATCGCGTGGCGCTCTTCATCGACCACGATCGACTGCACGTTGGCCGGGGCCAGCGCGCCGATCACGAACTGGGCCGGGTCCTCAGACCACAGCACGATGTCGACACGCTCGCCGGCAAGCTCGTTGGTCACGGCGTTCACGCGCGAGCCACGCACACCGACGCAGGTGCCGATGGGGTCGACCCGCTTGTCGTGCGAGACCACGGCGATCTTGGCGCGCGAGCCGGGGTCGCGGGCGCAGCTCTTGATCTCGAGCAGGCCTTGTTCGATCTCGGGGACTTCCTGGCCGAAGAGTTCGATCATGAAGCCGGGGGCACTGCGCGACAGCATGATCTGCGGGCCGCGCAGGGTGGGGTCGACACCGGTGATGAAGGCACGCACACGGTCACCCGAGCGGAGATTTTCCTTGGGGATCATCTCGCTGCGCTTGAGGCGCCCTTCGACGCGACCCGACTCGACGATGATGTCGCCCTTGTCGAGGCGCTTGACGGTGCCAACGAAGATCTTCTCGCCGCGGGCGAGGAAATCGTTCAGCAGCTGCTCCCGCTCGGCGTCGCGGATCTTCTGCAGGATGACCTGCTTGGCGGCCTGCGCACCGATGCGGCCGATGGTCACCGACTCAACCGGCTCTTCGATGTAGTCGTCGACCTCGATGTCGGGGATCTGCTCCTGCGCTTCGAACAGCAGGATTTCAGAGTCGGGCAGTTGCAGGCCAGCCTCGTTGGGCACCACGTGCCAACGGCGGAAGGTCTCGTAGTCGCCGCTCTCGCGATCGATGGTGACGCGGATGTCGACCTCGCCGCCATGCAACTTCTTGCTGGCCGAAGCCAGGGCCGCCTCGACGGCGTTGAACACGACTTCGCGATCCACGCTCTTTTCGCGCGAGATGGCGTCCACCAGCATCAGCAGTTCACGATTCATTGCTTGCGATCTCCGTCTACTTCATCAGCCGTCGCCGGGTGGCCCTCATCGGACTGCGCGGCAGGCAGGAAACGCCGGCCTTTGAAGTCCAGTTGGGGGACCAGGCGGGCCTCCTTTACTTCTTGGAGCGAAAAATCCAGGGCGGTCTCGGTCTTGCCATCGAGGAAGACCAGGCGCCAGCCCTCGGGCAGCGCCTCGAGCGTGCCCTTGTAGTGCTTGCGGCCCTGGAACGCGACCTTGAGGGTCAGATCGATTTCCTGGCCGGCAAAACGCTCGTAGTCCGCCTGCTTCTTCAGCGGCCTGTCCAGCCCTGGCGACGACACTTCCAATCGCTCGTAGGAGCAACCCTCGACTTCCAGCACGTGCTGGAGCTGGCGGGTGACCTTCTCGCAATCTTCGACGACGATGAACTCGCCAGCCGGGTCGTTGGCCAAGCGGTCGATGTAGACACGCAGCAGCCCCTTGGCGCTGCGTTCGCAGTCCACGGTTTCGTAACCCAGGCCGGTCACGGTACTTTCAACAACGGCTTGCCAGTTCAACTTATGTCAGCGTTCAGCGTCAAATGCTTTAAAAGCGTGAAGCAAAAAAAAGGGCTGGAAGAATCCGCCCATGCAGTTTTCTTGCGAAAAGCGCATTGTAGCGGGCACTGCAGGTACCGGCAAGACCCGAGGTTGTCAAGTCAGCAGGTTTTGCGGGACTGCCAAGGAGTTGTCGGGTTCGGTCAGGCCGGGGGATGGCCTCTGGCTGCGTGCCAGAATCGCGCCCTGACTTTTTCTCAACAGTGCGGAGACAGCATGGGATTCCTGGCCGGCAAACGTTTCTTGATCACCGGTGTGCTCAACAACCGCTCGATCGCCTATGGGATTGCCCGCGCCTGCCACCGCGAAGGCGCGGAGCTCGCATTCAGCTACGTCGGTGAACGCTTCAAGGAGCGCGTGACCGAGTACGCCGCCGAATTCGGCTCCAAGCTCGTCTTCGATTGCGACGTCGGCAACGACGAGCAGATCGCCTCGACCTTCGCCCAGCTGGGCGAAGCGTGGCCACAGTACGACGGCTTCGTGCACTCGATCGGCTTCGCCCCGCGCGAGGCGATCGCCGGCAACTTCCTCGATGGCCTGACCCGCGAGAACTACCGGATCGCCCACGACATTTCGGCCTACAGCTTCCCGGCAATGGCCAAGGCCGCCCTGCCGAACCTGCGCCCCGGAGCCGCTCTGCTGACGCTCACCTACCTGGGCGCCGTGCGCTACGTGCCCAACTACAACACCATGGGCCTGGCGAAGGCTTCGCTGGAATCCAGCGTGCGCTACCTGGCCCAGGCCCTCGGCGACAAGGGCGTGCGGGTGAACGGCATCTCGGCAGGCCCGATCAAGACGCTTGCCGCCTCGGGCATCAAGGATTTCGGCAAGCTGCAGGCCGAGTTCGCCGCCACCGCGCCGATCCGCCGCAACGTGACGATTGACGACGTGGGCAACGCCGCGGCCTTCCTGCTGTCGGACCTCGCCGCCGGCATCAGCGCGGAGATCACCTATGTGGACGGCGGCTTCAGCCAGGTGATGGGCGGCGATTCTTCGGGCGGCTGATCAGAGTTCGTCCAGCGCCCGCGACGCCCCCAGCAGCGCGGGCGACTGCTTGGCGGTGATCACGTAGACCGGAATCGGGGCCAGGTAGTCGCGGTAACGCCCCTTCTGCTCGAACGCCGCCCGAAAGCCCGACCTCGTGATGCGGTCACCAAGCCGCGGCACGATGCCGCCACCGACGTACACCCCCCCAGCGCGCCCAGCGACAAGGCCAGGTTGCCGGCCACCGTGCCCAGCATGCCGAGGAACAGGGCCAGCGCCTCTACCGCCTGGATGTTGCTGCCGTTGACCGCCGCGTCGCTGATCTCGGCCGCTGTCTGCAATCGCGCATCGGCGCCGTCCAGCCCGCACAACGCCTGGTAGAGATTGACCAGCCCGGGGCCCGACAAGGCCCGCTCTGCAGACGCGTGGCCGAAACGCTCGCGCAGCGCGCGGGTCACCGCCTCTTCCCGGTCGTTCGTGGGCGACAGCGTCACATGCCCCCCCTCGCCCATGATCGGCACCAGGCCGCCACCCCGCGGCGCGGGCAAGAGACCCGAGACACCCAACCCCGTGCCGGGCCCGAGCAGCGCGACTGGCGCCCCAGCGTTCGGCTGGCCACCACCCACCTGGAACAAGTCTTCCGCCGGCAGGCTCGGAAGCGACAAGGCCAGCGCCGTGAAGTCGTTGATGACCAGCAGCCGCTTCACGCCGAGCGAGCGCTCCAGCGCCGAGATCGAGAACGACCAGTGGTGGTTGGTCATCTTGACCTCGTCGCCCACCAGCGGCGTGGCAATGCCGATGCTGCACGAATGCGGCACCGGCTTGCCCTGCTCCTTCAGATAGTGCTGCAGCGCCGCCAGCAAGGACTCGTGGTCCTTGCAGGGGTAGGTACAGACCGCCTCGATCGGCTGCCCAGGGGCAGCCTGCCAGGCGAAACGCGCATTCGTTCCGCCAACGTCGCCCAGCAGGCGGGGATAGGACAACTCACTCATCTCGCACGCAATCCACGTAGTAGCTATGGGTCCCGGAATCACCGTCTTCTTCCACGAGGCCGTGCACGTCAGTGTCGAAGCCCGGGAACTGGGCGTTGAAGGACCGGGTGAAGCGCAGGTAGTCGACGATCTTCGAGTTGAAGCGTTCGCCCGGGATCAGGAGTGGAATGCCTGGCGGATACGGCGTGACCAGCGACGCCGTGATGCGCCCTTCCAGGTCGTCGATCGCCACACGCTCGGTCTGGCGGTGCGCGATGCGGGCAAAAGCGTCGCTCGGCTTCATGGCCGGTTGCAGGTCCGACAGGTACATCTCGGTCACGAGGCGGGCGATGTCGCTCTTCGCGTAGGCCTCGTGGATGGCCTGGCTCAGGTCCTTCAGGCCCATGCGCTCGTAGCGCGGGTGCTGCGCCACGAACTCTGGCAACACGCGCCACAGCGGCGCGTTCTTGTCGTAGTCGTCCTTGAACTGCTGCAAGGCGGTCAGCAGCGTGTTCCAGCGGCCCTTGGTGATGCCGATCGTGAACATGATGAAGAACGAGTACAGGCCCGTCTTCTCGACCACCACGCCATGCTCGGCCAGGAACTTGGTGACGATGCTCGCCGGGATGCCGGTCTTGGCGAACTTGCCCGACATGTCGAGCCCGGGCGTGATGATGGTGCACTTGATCGGGTCGAGCATGTTGAAGCCTTCGGCCAGATCGCCGAAGCCATGCCACTTCTCACCGGCCTTGAGCATCCAGTCGGAGCTGGTGCCGACGCCCGATGTGGCGAGCTTGTCCGGCCCCCAGACCTTGAACCACCAGTCCTTGCCGTACTCCTTGTCGACCTTGCGCATCGCGCGGCGGAAATCGAGCGACTCCTGGATGCTCTCTTCCACCAGCGCGTGGCCACCCGGCGCTTCCATCATCGCCGCGGCCACGTCGCAGCTGGCGATGATCGCGTACTGCGGGCTCGTGGAGCTGTGCATCAGGTACGCCTCGTTGAAGAGGTGCCGGTTGAGCTTGCGCGTCTGCGAGTCCTGCACGAGCACCTGCGAGGCCTGGCTGATTCCGGCGAGCAGCTTGTGCGTCGACTGGGTGGCGAAGACGAGCTGGTCCTTGGGCCGCTGGCGGTAACGGCCCATCGCGTGGTAGTAGCTGTAGAACGGGTGGAAGGCCGCGTGCGGCAGCCAGGCCTCGTCGAAGTGCAGCGTGTCGATGTAGCCGTCGAGCGAATGCTTGATGGTCTCGGTGTTGTAGAGCACGCCGTCGTAGGTGCTTTGCGTGAGCGTGAGGATGCGCGGCTTGACCTTCTTCGGGTCCACCCCCGCAAGCAACGGGTTGGCGGCGATCTTCTGCTGGATGGCTTCCTTCGAGAACTCGGCCTCGGGGATCGGGCCGATGATCCCGTAGTGGTTGCGCGTGGGCCGCAGGAACACCGGCACCGCGCCCGTCATGATGATCGCGTGCAGGATGGACTTGTGGCAGTTGCGGTCGACCACCACCACGTCACCCGGTGCCACCGCGTGGTGCCACACCATCTTGTTGCTGGTGCTGGTGCCGTTGGTCACGAAGAAGCAGTGGTCGGCGTTGAAGATGCGCGCCGCATTGCGCTCGGAGGCCGCGATCGGCCCCGTGTGGTCGAGCAGCTGGCCGAGTCTCGTCGACGCTGTTGCACACATCGGCGCGCAGCATGTTCTCGCCGAAGAACTGGTGGAACATCTGGCCGACAGGGCTCTTGAGAAACGCCACGCCGCCCGAGTGGCCCGGGCAATGCCAGGAGTACGAGCCGTCCTGCGCGTAGTCGACCAGTGCGCGAAAGAAGGGCGGTGCCAACCCGTCGAGGTACGACTTGGCCTCGCGGATGATGTGGCGCGCCACGAACTCCGGCGTGTCCTCGAACATGTGGATGAAGCCGTGCAGTTCGCGCAGCACGTCGTTGGGCAGGTGCTGCGAGGTGCGCGTCTCGCCGTAGAGGTAGATCGGGATCTCGGCGTTCTTGAAGCGGATCTCTGTGATGAACTTGCGCAGGTTGAGCACCGCGGGGTCGAGGTCGGGGCCCTCGGTGAACTCTTCGTCGTCGATCGACAGGATGAAGGCGCTCGCCCGGCTCTGCTGCTGGGCGAACTGCGACAGGTCGCCGTAGCTCGTGGCGCCCAGCACCTCGAAGCCTTCTTTCTCGATGGCCTGGGCCAGCGCGCGGATGCCCAGCCCCGAGGTGTTCTCGGAACGGTAGTCCTCGTCGATGATCACGATGGGAAAACGAAAGCGCAGCATGGCAACCCCGGGGCAGGCAACTTGGAAAAGCGCGAAGTGTAGAACCAGGATGCGACGGGAATACACTGCCCCGTCAACAACCTGCATGGAGGAGGAATGGACCTTTCAACGGCGACGTTCTGGTGGGTGTTGGCCGGTGTGGCCGTGGCCGCCGAGCTGACCACCGGCACCTTCTATCTGTTGATGATTGCCCTGGGTCTGGCCGCCGGCGCGGTGTCGGCGCACCTCGGCTTGTCGCTCAGCCTGCAGATCGCGCTGGCGGCCATGGTCGGCGGCGGCGCCACCGCGCTGTGGCACTGGCGGCGCATGAAGCAGCCCACCTCTGCCCCGGCGCGGGAGAACCGCGACGTCAACCTCGACATCGGCGAGCGCGTGCAGGTCGACACCTGGGGCCCCGACCGCACCGCCCGCGTCAACTACCGCGGCACGATGTGGACCGCCCGCCTCGTGCCCGACAGCCCTGCCCTCGCCGGCCCCCACCTGGTCAAAGCCGTCGAAGGCAACTGGCTGGTGCTCGCCCCAGCTTCATCCTCCTGATGGCTCTCCACTGAAAGCGCACCCATGGAAATCGCACTCATCATCGCGGTCATCGCGGTCATCTTCGTCGCCCGCACCTTCAAGATCGTGCCGCAGCAGCACGCCTGGGTGGTCGAGCGCCTGGGCAAGTACGACCGCACGCTCACGCCGGGCCTGAAGTTCGTCGTGCCCTTCATCGAGCGGGTGGCCTACAAGCACTCGCTGAAGGAGGTTCCGCTCGACGTGCCCAGCCAGGTCTGCATCACACGCGACAACACGCAGCTGCAGGTCGACGGGATCATCTACTTCCAGGTCACCGACCCCATGCGCGCGAGCTATGGGTCGAGCAACTACATCATGGCGATCACGCAGCTTGCGCAGACGCTTCTGCGCTCGGTGATCGGCAAGATGGAGCTCGACAAGACCTTCGAGGAGCGCGACGCCATCAACTCCTCGGTCGTCAACGCGCTCGACGAAGCCGCCGCCAACTGGGGCGTGAAGGTGCTGCGCTACGAGATCAAGGACCTGACGCCGCCGGCGGAGATCCTGCGCGCGATGCAGGCGCAGATCACCGCCGAACGCGAGAAGCGCGCACTCATCGCCGCCTCGGAAGGCCGCAAGCAGGAGCAGATCAACATCGCGACCGGCGAGCGCGAAGCCTTCATCGCCCGATCCGAGGGCCAGCGCCAGGCCGACATCAACCAGGCCCAGGGCGAGGCCTCTGCGATCGTGGCCGTGGCCGACGCGACGGCCGAGGCCATCCGCAAGGTGGCCCAGGCCATTCAATCGCCCGGTGGCGAGCAGGCGGTGCAGCTCAAGGTGGCTGAGAAAGCGGTCGAAGCGTTTGCCCAGCTCGCGCAGAAGAACAACACCATGATCGTGCCGGGCAACATGAGCGAGGTGGCCGCGCTCATCTCGACGTCGATGGCGCTCATCAAGCAGAAGACCCCCACTTGAGTCGGCTAGAATCCGCCGCTTCCGGAGAGGTGGATGAGCGGTTTAAGTCGCACGCCTGGAAAGCGTGTGAGGGTTAATAGCCCTCCGCGGGTTCGAATCCCGCCCTCTCCGCCAGACAAGCAAAGCCCGCATCAGCGGGCTTTTTCGTTTTCAGCAGCCGGCAGCTCGGTCGACATTCTTCGCTGCGGTGAAGCTGGTCATGGCTCGGCCGCAGGCCACTGTCTGCGCGGAATTGCCATCCTTTCCGGGCTCAGTTGGGCGCTTGGCGGCGGGGCCGCGTCCCTACACTGGCCGCCATCCTCGTCAACGGGCAGCCGACCGATGTCTGACTACGCGCAAACCTTTCTCGAGATCGTCAACCACACGATCCGCAAGCATCCCGAGCTGGCCGAGCACGTGGAGCGGGTCGCCGCCACGGCACAGGGCAAGGGCCCCGGCAACGCGCGCTTCGACGAAGTGGCCGCCTGGGAAAAGCGCCAGTTCAGCGCGCCCAGCCCACACTTCATCAAGCAGACGGTGCTGCTGCGCAACGGGTTGCCGGACTGCACCTGGGTCGAGACCGGCACGTACCTCGGCGACACCACGAACGTGCTATCGAAGGTCGCCAAGATGGTCTACAGCATCGAACCCGAACCGTCGCTCTTCGCAGCCGCCCGCAACAAGTTCGCGACGACGGCCAACGTCGAGATCATCAACGGCATCAGCGAAGCCGTCTTCCCCGGGCTGCTGCCCAAGCTCAGCGGCGACATCTGCTTCTGGCTGGATGGCCACTACTCCGCCGGCGTCACCTACCAGGGCCCGCAAGACACGCCCATCGCCGACGAACTGGCCATCGTGGCCCAGAACCTCGGCAACTTTGGCAAGACGGTGGTGATGGTCGACGACATCCGCTGCTTCGACCCCAGCATCCCCGAGTACGCGAACTACCCGACGCTCGACTTTCTGGTGGACTGGGCGCGTGCCAACCATTGCAAGTGGCACATCGAGCAGGACATCTTCATCGCGCGCAAGCCCTGAGCCAGCGCGGCATGAAAAAAGGCGCCTCGCGGCGCCTTTTTTCGTGTGGAGCTGAGAGGCCTCAGCGCACCACGGCGATCTGCTCGCGCTTTTCACCCTTGTAGGTGTAGAGCGTCAGCGCGCCATTCTTGACGTCGCCCTTCTCGTCGAACGAGATGGTGCCGGTCACGCCCTTGAAGTCGGCCGTCTTGGCCAGCTCGGGCAGGTACTTGGCGGGGTCGGCCGAATCGGCCTTGACCATCGCGGCCACCATCACGTTCACCGCGTCGTACACGTACGGGGCGTAGATCTGGACGTCGGTGTTGAACTTGGCCTTGAACTTGGTCTTGAACTCGTCGAGACCGGCCTTGGCTTCGCCTTCGACACCACCGGCCTCGGCGCACACCACCTGGCCATCGGCCATCGCGCCGCCGGCCAGCTTGGGCAGCTCACCGGTGCAGATTCCGTCGCCGCCCATGAACTTGGCCTTGATGCCCAGCTGCTTGGCCTGGCGGATCATCGGGCCGGCCACGGCGTCCATGCCGCCGTAGAACACGACGTCGGGCTTGACCGCCTTGACCTTGGTCAGGATGGCGGTGAAGTCGGTGGCCTTGTCGGTGGTGAACTCGTGCGCCGCGACCTTGCCGCCGGCAGCTGCCACGCCCTTCTCGAACTCTTCTGCCACACCCTGCCCGTAGGCGGTGCGGTCGTCGATCACGGCGATCGACTTGCCCTTGAGCTGGGTGACCGAGTACTTGCCGAGCGTGCCACCGAGGTGCACGTCGTCAGCCACGACGCGGAAGGTGGTCTTGAAGCCCTGGCGGGTGAACTTGGGGTTGGTCGCGGAGGGCGAGATCTGCGGGATGCCGGCGTCGCTGTAGATCTTGGAGGCCGGGATCGAGGTGCCCGAGTTCAGGTGGCCGACCACGCCGTTGACCTTGGAGTCGACCAGCTTCTGGGCGGCGGCGGTGCCTTGCTTGGGATCGCCTGCATCGTCTTCGGCGATCAGCTCGAACTTGACCTTCTTGCCGCCGATCGTCACGCCCTTGGCGTTGAGTTCGTCGATGGCCATGCGCGCGCCGTACTCGTTGTCCTTGCCGAGGTGGGCGATGGCGCCGCTGGTGGGCGCGACGTGGCCGATCTTGATCACCGACGAATCGGCTGCGACGGCGGCAGAGGCCGGCGCCGACGCCGACGCTGCAGGAGCCGCCGCTTCTTGCTTCTTGCCGCAAGCCGCCAACATCACCACGGCAATGGAGGCCACCGCGGAGAGCGCAAAGGTCGATCTCTTCATATATGTGTTTCCTTGAGGGTTGGGAAAGCTGATGAGCAAAGCTTGTGCCTATGCCTGCTGTCTCAGACAGGCCGCCATGATCTCGAATCCCGGCGAAAAAGCAATACGAGTGTTGCTCTAACGCTCAGCGCTTTTGCAGGCGGTCGAGTTCGAGCGACACCGCCCTGGCGACCATCTCGCGCAGGTTGGCAGCCAGCTGGGTGCGCATCTCGCGCACCAGGCTGTCGGTCATGCGGGCCAGCACCGGCGAGAGCGACTCGCGCAGGCGGTGCTCGAACATCAGGTCGAGCTGCTTGTCGAGGTCGGCCAGCACCCGCTGCACCACCCGCGCCTCGTCGACACCCGCGGCCACGACAGGCACCGGGGTGACGACCGGCGGCGGCGCTGCCGCATGCACCGGGGGCACCGCCGGCTGCGCGCCGCCCATCGGCGTGGGCGCCGTCTCGGCGAAGGCCCGGTCGACCGGCAGCGGTGGGAACTCGTCGACCTCGACCACCGGCGGCGCCTTGGGCAGTACGACCACCTCGGTGAGCACCGGGACGCGCTGCGGAGGCTGTTGCGGGACGGTCGGCTTCAAGGCTGTGGCTCCTGGGCCACATCGTGGCGCGTGATCGCATAGCCGCGATCGCTGTAGTGTTTCCAGCGGGCGCGGCCAGCCTGGCGGTCCTCGCCGTCTTGCGACACCAGCTCGATCACCCGGGCAAAGCTCTCGAAGCCATCGACCAGCTCGTCGCCCATGTTGAGCAGCACGTCGTGGTGCGGCACCTCGCGCACCTGCTCGCTCAGCCAGACCGGCGTGTCGCGCAGCCTCGGCGCGGGCGCCTGGCCCGGGCGGGCGTGCACGTGCGGCACGAAGTCGAGCGGCTCGAAAACCCACAGCTGACGGTCGAGCCGCGAGAGGATGTCTCCTGGTGCACAGACCACCACTTTGGCCCCACGACGCACCGCTTTGCGCAGCAGGCGGCACGCATAGCCCATGCGGTCAGGCACGTTGAAATGGAAGCTGACCTCGGTCACGGCACGGCAAGGGAATGGGTGTCGTCAGCGTGCCTGGGCCAGCACGAAGTGCGTCAGCAGCGGCACCGGCCGGCCGGTCGCCCCCTTGGACGCGCCCGACTTCCAGGCGGTACCGGCGATGTCGAGGTGGGCCCAGCGGTACTTGTCGGTGAACTTCTTTAGGAACATTGCCGCCGTCACCGCACCGGCGGCACGCGGGCCGACGTTGCCCATGTCGGCGAAATTGCTCTTCAGGCCTTCGGCGTACTCCTCATCGAGCGGCATGCGCCAGGCCGGGTCGAGCGACGCGCGGCTGGCGGCCAGCAGGTCGTCGGCCAGCGCGTCGTCGGGCGAGAAGAGCCCGGTGTTGTGGTGGCCGAGCGCGATCACGCAGGCGCCGGTGAGCGTGGCCACGTCGACCACGGCAGCGGGCTTGAACCGCTCGGCGTAGGTCAGCGCATCGCAAAGGATGAGGCGGCCTTCGGCGTCGGTGTTGAGGATCTCGATGGTCTGGCCCGACATGCTCGTGACCACGTCGCCCGGCTTGACGGCGCGGCCATCGGGCATGTTCTCGCAGGTGGGCACGATCACGACGAGGTTGAGCCGGGGCTTGAGTTCGGCCACGGCGCGCAGCGTGCCGAGCACGCTGGCGGCACCGCACATGTCGAACTTCATCTCGTCCATCTCGGCGGCGGGCTTGATGGAGATGCCGCCGGTGTCGAAGGTGATGCCCTTGCCGACCAGCACGATCGGCGCCTGTGTCTTGGCCGCGCCGTTGTAGCGCGCGACGATGAAACGCGGCGGCTCGTGCGAGCCCTGCGAAACGGCAAGGAAGGAGCCCATGCCGAGCTTTTCGAGGTCCTTGCGGTCGAAGACCTCGACCTTGAGTTCGTGCTCGCGGCCGAGCTTCTTGGCCTGGTCGGCCAGGTAGGTCGGCGTGCAGTGGTTGGCCGGGCGGTTGCCGAGGTTGCGCGCGAACGTCACGCCGGCGGCGATGGCCTGGCCGCGCTGCAGGCCGGCCTGCACGGCCTTGGCCTGCGCCTTGGTGCACACGAGCGTGAGCTTGTCGAGCGGCGACGCGGCCGGTGCGCTGGGCTTGGTGTCCCGGTATTGGTAGAGGGCGTCGGCCGCGGCGGTGGCGGCGGCTTCGGCGTGTGCGTCGTCCAGCTCCGCCCCCCACCAGCGCGACGGCCACATGGTGCGCGCCAAGGCCCTTGATCTGGCCCACGCCTGCGGCTACCGCCGACTTGAACTCCTTCACGCCACCCTTGCCTGCGGCCACCGCGAGCACACGCGCAGCCTTCACACCGGCGGGCCGGTGCAGGTAGAGCTTGGTGCCGGACTTGAGCTTCCAGTCGTGGTGTGCGAGCGCATCGTTCAGCGGCGATGCGAGCTTGGCATCGAGCGTCGCATCGACCGCCTCGCCCACGACCACCAGCAGCAAAGCATCAGCAGCGATGGTGGACAAGGCCGCAGGCGCGGCGATCTGATGTCGAAAGTCCATAATGCGGCGGCCCCTGAAAAGATCCAACGATGTTATTCGATTCCTCTCTGCGGCGAGACCTCTCGCGCTCGTTCGGCGCGACGCTCGTGGTGATCCTCACCATCGTGGTCACGATGATGCTGATCCGCACGCTCGGGCAGGCCGCGGTGGGCCGCATCTCGCCGCAAGACGTGGTGCTGCTGCTCGGCTATTTCGCGCTCGCGCACCTGCCGACGATGCTCGCCTTGTCGCTTTTCATCTCGGTCGTGGCGACGCTCGGGCGCATGTACCGAGACAGCGAAATGGCGATCTGGTTCGCCAGCGGCGTGGGCCTGTCGCGCTTCGTGCGGCCGGTGCTGCGCGTGAGCTGGCCGGTCTTGCTGGTGGTGGCGCTGCTGGTGCTCTTCGTGTGGCCCTGGGTCAACCAGCAGAGCAACGACATGCGTGAGCGGTTCGAGCAGCGCTCCGACCTCTCTCGCGTGGCACCAGGCCAGTTCCAGACCTCGCGCGATGGGCAGCGTGTGTTCTTCATCGAGCGCTCCACCGACAACGGCCGCGATGCGCGCAACGTCTTCATCCTCGCGCGCAGCGGCGACAGCGAGTCGGTCACCTCGGCGCGCAGCGGCCGCATCGAAAACACACCCGAGGCGAACTTCCTGGTGCTCGACCAGGGCCAGCGCAGCGAGCAGAACCTGAAGACCAACGAGAAGACGGCCGCGCGCTTCGAGACCTACCGCGTGCAGGCCGGCGAAAAGGCGCTGAGCAGCGTGGAGAAGCTTCCACCCAAGGCGCAACGCAGTGTCGACCTCGTGCGCGACGCCGATGCCGCCGGCCGCGGCGAGCTGGCCTGGCGGCTCGGCCTGGCGCTCGGCGCAGGCAACCTGCTGCTGCTGGGCATCGGCCTGTCGGCCACCTCGCCCCGCCGCGCGAGCAACTGGAACCTGCTCTTCGCGCTGCTGGCCTTCGTCGTCTATTACAACCTCATCAACCTGACCAAGGCCTGGGTGTCCAGCGGCAAGCTGGAGATGGGTGCGGCATTGGCGTTGATCCACGGCGGCGCCTTCCTGGCAGCGCTTGCGCTGATCTGGTGGCGCGACCATGGCACGCACCTGCAACTGCGGCCCGCACGGAAGACGGTCACCGCATGAGACCGCCGATGTCAACTGCCGCTCGCGGGCCGAGCTTCCTGGCCGCTCCCAAGCCGGCCCGCCATCCCTCTGGGGGATCGGCCGACGTACCCGTCGGACGAGGGGCTGTCATGAGAACCGTCCGCCGCCTGCTGTACCGCGACATCGCCTCGTCGGTGTTCTTCGTCGCGCTGGCATTCCTGTCGCTCTTCTTCTTCATCGACTTCGTCGACGAGCTGGCCGACGTGGGCAAGGGCTACACCGCGTTCCACGCCGCCCTGCACTCGGTGCTGGAGCTGCCGGGCCACTTGTACGAGCTGGTGCCGATCGCGGTGCTGATCGGCACCATCTATGCGCTGTCGCGCATGGCGCAGTCGTCGGAGTTCACCATCCTGCGCACCGGCGGCCTGGCGCCGGGCCGTGCGCTGTCGTTGCTCGCCGGGCTGGGCGCGGGCTTCGCGGTGTTGACCTTCGTCGTGGGTGACTATCTGGCGCCGCTCAGCGAACGCGCCGCCACCATGGTGCAGACCCGCGCCAAAGGTGGCTTCAGCGTTGGCGGCTCCGGCGCGTGGCTGAAAGACAAGAGCATGACGCCGCAGGGCGAGCGCTCCTACTCGATCAACGTCGGCCTCGCCACATCAGGCGGCGAGCTGGCCAACATCCGCATCTTCGAGTTCGACGCCAACGGCCGCCTGCTGCGGCGCATGGCCGCCGCCAGCGGCAAGGTCAACCAGAACGGCGTCTGGTCGCTGGCCGATGTGACCCTCACCGACTGGAGCGCCGTCGGTTCGCCGGGCTTCGACCTCACGGTGAACGAAGAGAAGCGCCCGACCTACGAATGGGCCAGCACCCTGCCGGCCAGCGTTGTGGCCGCGGCCGTGCTGCCCGAAAAATCGATGTCGACGCTGGAGCTCTTCCGCTACATCGGTCACCTGGCCGACAACGAACAGGCGGCGCAACGCTACGAGATCCGCTTCTGGAAGCGCGCGCTGTACCCGCTCGCCTGCCTGGTGATGGTGGGCCTCGCCCTGCCCTTTGCCTACCTGCACGGGCGCGCCGGCGGCGTGAGCCTCAAGGTCTTCGGCGGGATCATGCTCGGCATCAGCTTCGTGCTGCTCAACAACGTGGCCCAGCACCTCGGGCTGCTGCGGGGCTGGACGCCGTGGATCGTGGCCGCCACCCCGAGCCTCCTCTACCTGCTCTTGTCGATGGCCGCTTTCAGCTGGCTCGTCCGCTACCGATGAACTCACCCGGCCTGCTGCTCTTCGCGCATGGCGCACGCGACCCGAACTGGGCCCTGCCCTTCGAGGCGGTCGCCGGCATCGTGCGCGCGCGGCGTCCCGACATGCCAGTGGCGCTGGCGTTTCTGGAGTTCATGAGCCCGGCGTTGCGCGAAGCCGGCGCGCAGCTCGCCGCTCAAGGCTGCACCCAGGTGGCCGTGGTGCCCCTCTTCCTCGGCGCCGGCGGACACGTCCGCAAAGACCTCCCCGCCCTGCTCGCCGACCTGGCGGCGGCACACCCGCAGGTGACGTGGTCCTTGCAGCCGGCCATCGGCGAGATCGACAGCGTGGTCCAGGCCATGGCCGACGCAGCCCTCCGACTCGCCTCCTAATACCTGGAGTGGAATAATCCTGGCAGCCCACATACTGCTCTGGATATATGAACCTGCACCAGTTCCGCTTTGTCCAAGAAGCTGTCCGGCGTGATCTCAACCTGACCGAGACCGCCAAGGCCCTGTTCACCTCGCAGCCCGGCATCTCCAAGGCCATTCTCGAACTCGAGGGCGAGCTGGGCGTCGACATCTTCGCGCGCCACGGCAAGCGTCTGCGCCGCGTCACCGAGCCGGGCCAGCATGTGCTGGCCAGCATCGAGATCATCATGCGCGAGGTCAACAACCTGAAGCGCATCGGCGAAGAGTTCTCCAAGCAGGACAGCGGCACGCTCTCCATCGCCACCACCCACAGCCAGGCGCGCTACTTCCTGCCCGAGCCACTGGCGCAGCTGCGCAAGCGCTTTCCCAAGGTCAACATCAGCTTGCACCAAGGCTCGCCGGCGCAGGTGGCGCAGATGCTGCAGTCCGAAGTGGCCGACATCGGCATCGCCACCGAATCCATCGGCGATGTGGACGAGCTCGTCTCGCTGCCCTGCTACGAATGGCAGCATGCCGTCGTGATGCCGGCGACCCACCCGCTCGCCCAGGCCGAGCGCGTGAACCTCGAAGACCTGGCACGCGAGCCCATCGTCACCTACCACCCGTCGTTCAGCGGGCGTACGCGTGTCGACCAGGCGTTCGCAGCGCGCCACCTCAAGCCCAACATCGTGCTGGAGGCAATCGACGCCGACGTCATCAAGACCTACGTGCGCCTGGGGCTGGGCATCGGCATCGTGGCCGAGATCGCGGTCCGCGACGACCCTCCCGGTGGCGACCTCGTGTCGCGCAAGGTGGGCCACCTCTTCGGGCGCAGCATCACCCGTGTCGCCTTCAAGCGCGGCGCCTACCTGCGCAACTTCGTCTTCGCCTTCGCCGAGATGCTGTCGGAGCGGCTCAACCGCGCGCTCATCAGCAAAGCCATGTCGTCCCGCGAGGGCGGCACCGACACCCACGACTACCAGCTCTGACGACGACCATGAGCCGCACCCGATTCGCGCCGCCCCCGATCACGAGCCGCCTGCCGCAGGTCGGCACGACCATCTTCACCGTGATGTCGGCTCTCGCGCAGACACACAACGCCGTCAACCTCGGCCAGGGCTTCCCCGATTTCGATTGCGACCCGCGCCTGCTCGACGCGGTGAACGCCGCGATGCGACGCGGCCTCAACCAGTACCCCCCGATGGCCGGCGTGCTGCCGCTGCGCGAAGCCGTGGCGCAGAAGATCACGCGCCTTTACGGGCACGCCTACGACCCGGTCAACGAGATCACCATCACCGCGGGTGCGACCCAGGCCATCCTCACCGCGATCCTCGCGGTGGTTCACCCGGGCGACGAGGTGATCGTGCTCGACCCGTGCTACG
Organism: Rhizobacter sp. J219; assembly: GCF_024700055.1. GTDB lineage: Bacteria > Pseudomonadota > Gammaproteobacteria > Burkholderiales > Burkholderiaceae_C > Rhizobacter. Next base: position 853,906 of record NZ_JAJOND010000001.1, on the reverse strand, counting down.
ACAGCTACGAGCCTAACATCGAACTCGCCGGCGGCCGAGCGGTGCATGTACCGCTCACGCCGCGCAGCTTCCGGCCCGACTTCGATCGCATTGCGGCCGCCATCACACCCCGCACGCGCGCCATCCTCGTCAACACGCCGCACAACCCGAGCGCCACCGTCTGGTCGGCCGAGGACATGGAGCGCCTCGCCGAACTGCTGCGTCCGACGAACATCCTCGTGATCGCCGACGAGGTGTATGAGCACATGGTGTTCGACGGCGCGCAGCACGAAAGCGTCTCGCGCAGCCCCGAGCTGGCCGCGCGCAGCTTCGTGGTGTCGAGCTTCGGCAAGACCTATCACGTGACCGGCTGGAAGGTGGGCTACGTGGCCGCCCCCGCGCCGCTGATGACGGAGTTCCGCAAGGTGCACCAGTTCAACGTCTTCACCGTCAATACGCCGGTGCAGCACGGCCTCGCCGACTACATGGCCGACTCCGCACCCTATGAGCAGCTCGCCGCCTTCTATCAGCGCAAGCGCGATCTCTTTCGCGAGGGGCTGGCCACGACCAGGCTCAAGCTGCTGCCCACCACCGGCAGCTATTTCCAGAGCGTGGACTACTCCGAGGTGAGCGATCTGAGCGAAGAAGACTTCTGCCGCTGGCTCACGACCGAGGTGGGCGTGGCGGCGATCCCGCTGTCGGCCTTCTACCCCGGGGGCTTCGAGCAGAAGCTGGCCCGCTTCTGCTTCGCCAAGAAAGACGAGACCTTGATGCTCGCGCTGGAGCGGCTCAAGAACCGTTTTTCTTCTTGAGCCCGTCTTTAACCTCGAGACTCGTTCAGCCGCAACGGTGGCTGATCGGTCGAGACATCGAGGTCGAGCGAGAAGCTGGCCGCAGGCGCCAAGGGCTCGGGCGAGGCCGGCACGCTGGTCATCGTCGAGGCGGGTTCGTCGCCGATCGGCAGCAGCAGGTCCACTCCTTCGACGTCGCCGGCGCGCTCGGCGAGGTCGCGGGCAGTGCTGTAGAGAAACAGCAGCTCGCGGTAGGCCGGCACGTCGAACGTCGGGCCCGCGTCGCGGCGGAAGAGCGCCGTGTCGAGCAGCTCCATTGCCTGCGAGGGCCGGTTCCAGACATCCTGCAGGCTCTGCATCACCTCGGGGTAGCCTTCGAGGCTGAGGCCGGCTTCGGGATCGACGTCCCACTCGGGCGCATAGGCATTGAAGCGGCGGTTGAATCGCTCGCGGATGCGGTCGTAGGGCTCGCGCTCGCCGCTGCGGCGGTAGATCTCGAGCAGCTTCAAATAGGGCAACGGGCTCACGCCGCCGGTGCTGCGCACATGCCCCATCAGCAGGTCGATCGCGGCCTCGTCCTGGCCCAGCACGACGAAGAATTCGGCCTGTTGCTCGAGGTCGATCAGCTCTTCGGCCGACATCGGCCGGCGCGGCTCGACCACCGCCTCGGGCTCCGCTGCGCGCACCGGTCCCAGGGCGGCAGGTGCAGGCGGGGCGACGGCAGCCGAGGGCGCGGGCGCCGGCAATGGCGACGGCGACGAGACCGCCCCCGAAGGCCCGGCCGCCTGCGGGTCATCGAGCATGCCGCCGAGGGGCGCAGGCGCTGCGCCGGTGCCCGCCGGTTGTTCGGCCCACCATGCGGCTGCCGCGCGGTCACGGCGGCGCAGCCACCCCATTGCCACCAGCGCCGCCGTCAACAGCAGACACAGAAACACGAGCAGATAGACCAAGGGGTTGGCATAGCGGCTGGCTTCGGCTGCGCGCACGCGCGCCTGCATCTGCTCAAGCGACTTCTGCGTGGCCTCGCTGTCAGTCCGCAGTTTCAGCAGCGCCGCCTCCATCGCCTTCAGGCGCTCCTGTTCTTCGCGCCGCTGTGCTGTCTCAGGGTCGACGTAGCGTGCTGCGGCACCAGAGGCTCCCGTTTCGGGCGGCATGCTCAGCCGCGTTTCCATCTGCAGCTGCGGCAGGATCAGGGCGTCAGCCTCGACAGGGTCCAGGCGCAGCACCGGCCCACGAGCCCTGGCGGCCGGCGCCTGGGCTCGCGGCCGGTTGCCGGCGCGCGCCGGCGCCGAGTCGGCCGCGGCCAGGCCACGATCGGATGACGTTGGCGGCTGCGATTCGCCGCGCGGCCTGCGCACCCGCGCAGTCGTGTCAGCAGGGGTGGACGCCTGCGCGGCGGGCGGCACGGCCGAGAGCACCTGCGAGACCGCGGTCTCGGCGCGGTCGGCCTGCCAGCCGTCCTGAGACGCTGCACCCACAGCGGCCGACCCGGGCGGATCGGCCAGCAGGGTGAACTCGCGCGACAGGCTCGACGGGCAACCGAGTTGTAGACGGACTGCGACCACCGGCTCATCGACCACCACGGTGGTCGTCACGCGGACGCGTCGCTCGCCGCTCGCCGCAGCCGTTTCCATGCGCACACGCACCACGTTGTCGGGCAGCACGCGGTCGCCGAAGTTCACTTCGGCCTTGACGCATCGGGATTCGATGGTTTCGCCTGCATCGAGGCGCACCACCACCGTGAAGTTGAGCGGCTGGCCGAGCACGGCCGACGGGCCCACTCTGCCCAACCCCAGCGCCGTCGCGGCATCCGTGCCCAGCCCGAGGGCCAGCATCAGTGCGAGCGAGGTGAAAAATCTCTCCATTCGAGATGCGGTGGGGGGTAGCGGGTCACTCTAGCATGAAGGGCCTGTTCGCCGAGGCGCTGCAAGGCTTGCGCAGCGGCATTCCATGCTGCATGACACAATGCTGCGTCCGTCTTGTGCGGACCCAACTTACCCGCCACATGCCCTCAGAACTGCACGCCGAACGCCGTGATGCGGCCCTGGTCCTGACGATCAGCGACGCGGCCACGCGCAACGCGCTGTCAGAGCAGGTTTTCGCAGCCGGCATCGAGGCGCTCGATGTGGCCGAGGGCGATGACACCGTGCGCTGCATCGTGCTGCGCGGCGAAGGAACTGTCTTCAGCGCGGGCGGTGACCTCCATCGCCTCAAGGCCAACCGCCAGGCCGATCGCTCCGTGCAAGACAACATGCTGCAGCGTTTCCACGATTTCATCGAGGCCTTGCGTGTGTTTCCAAAGCCGGTGATCGCCGCCGTCGAAGGCGCAGCTGCCGGCGGCGGCTTCTCGCTCGCGCTGGCCTGCGACCTGATCGTGGCCGCCGACGATGCGAAGTTCATCCTCTCGTACGGACGCATTGGCTTGTCGCCCGATGGCGGCGCCACCTGGCAGCTGATGCAGCGCCTGCCGCGCAACCTCGTGCTGCAGATGCTGTGGCTCTTCGAGCCCGTGAGCGCCGCGCAGCTGCATGCCCATGGCATCGTCAACTGGGTGGTGCCCAAGGGCCAGGCCAGCACGCAGGCATTTGCCATCGCCGAGCGGCTCGCGTCATGCGCACCCAATGCGATCGCCAGCGCCAAGGAACTCGTCAACCAATGGCCCGAGCGCAGCCTTGCGCAGCAGCTCGACGCCGAACGCGATCACTTCCTCGAGAACTTCTTTCACGCGAACAGCGGCGAAGGCGTGCAGTCATTTCTGGACAAGCGGCCCGCAGCATTCGAGTAGACACACAGCGCAGACACCGCATCAACAGCTGTCGCGACAGAGACAACCATGAACAGCCCCGTTCTTACAATCGAAGAGCAGTCCAACATCGAGTCCGGCGCGTGGTTCTCCAAACTCTCACAGCCTCTGCGCGAAGCCATCTTGTCGAGAGCCCACGTGCGGCGTCTGGCCGATGGCGCGATGCTGTCGTCGCGCGGCGCGCAAGCCGAGACCTGGTCGGGTGTGGCCAAGGGCGCGGTGCGGGTGAGTTCGGTGTCGCTCTCCGGCAAGGAGATCACGCTCACCTACGTGGAGCCCGGCGTGTGGTTCGGCGACATCTCACTGTTCGACAACTTCCCGCGCACGCACGACTCCTATGCGCACGGCGAGACCACGCTGCTCGTGGTGCGCAAGCCCGACTTCCAAGAGCTGCTCGCGCAGTTCCCAGAGCTGTACGAAGCGCTGCTGCGCCTGAACTGCCGGCGCCTGCGCTTGATGTTCGACATGATCGAAGACCTCAACACGCGCCCGCTGTCGGCGCGCCTGGCCAAGCAGATCCTGCTCCTGGCGCGCGGCTATGGCGTGAAGCAGGGCGACGAGATCCGCATCGGCCTGCAGCTCGCGCAGGAAGACCTGGCCCAGCTGCTCGGTGCCTCGCGCCAGCGTGTAAACCAGGAGCTGAAGGGCTTCGAACGCGCCGGTGCGGTGCGCATCGAGCCCACACGTCTCGTCGTGCTGTCGCGCGAGAAGCTGATCTCACTTTCCGAACGCTGACGGCACCCTGGTGCCGGTGACCCATGAGCCCCGACACCAGTTCCCATGCCATCGACACGCAGGCGCTAGAACGCTACCTGCAGGTCCACCTGCCCGGCTACCGCGGCCCGCTTCAGATCGAGAAGTTCAAGGGCGGCCAGTCCAACCCCACCTACAAACTCGTCACGCCGGAGTGCGCCTATGTGATGCGCTCCAAGCCCGGACCTGTGGCCAAGCTGCTGCCGTCGGCGCATGCGATCGAGCGCGAGTACCGGGTGATGTCGGCTCTGCAGGGCACCGCGGTACCGGTGCCGCGCATGCACCTGCTGTGCGAAGACGAATCGGTGATCGGCCGGGCCTTCTTCATCATGGAGTTCATGCAGGGCCGTGTGCTGTGGGACCAGTCCCTGCCCGGCATGTCGCGCGAAGAAAGGGCGGCGCTGTACGACGAGATGAACCGCGTGATCGCAGCCATGCACCAGGTCGACGTGAAGGCCGTGGGCCTGGCCGACTACGGCAAACCCGGCAGCTACTTCGAGCGCCAGATCGCGCGCTGGAGCAAGCAGTACGTTGCCTCCATCACGCAACCCATCGAGGCGATGGATCGGCTGATGGAGTGGTTGCCGGCGCACATGCCCGCCAGCGCACGCGATGAGTCGCAGGTGTCGATCGTGCATGGCGACTACCGGCTCGACAACCTGATGTTCCACCCCACCGAGCCGCGCGCAATCGCGGTACTCGACTGGGAGCTGTCGACGCTCGGCCACCCGCTGGCCGACTTCAGCTACCACTGCATGTCGTGGCACATCCCGCAGGCCACCTTCCGCGGCATCGGCGGCCTCGACCTCGCGTCGCTGGGCATTCCCAGCGAAGCCGACTACCTGCGCCGCTACTGCGAACGCACCGGCCGCCGTGACGTGGCCCGCGTCGAAGCGGACTGGAATTTCTACCTCGCCTACAACCTCTTCCGCGCCGCCGGCATCTCGCAGGGCATCGCCAAGCGCGTCGAGAACGGCACCGCCTCCAGCGCCGAGGCACGGCAGGTCGCCGCGAGCGCCCGCCCCCTGGCCGAGATGGCCTGGGGCTTCGCCCAGCAGGCCTGAACCCCCTCTCACCCCGAGTCACCCAAGGAGACAGACATGGACTTCGCCTATTCACCCCGCACCCAGGAGCTGCAAGCCAAGCTGCTGCGCTTCATGGACGACTACATCTATCCCGCCGAGTCGCGCTACGAAGCCGAGATCAAGGAGAACACCAAGGCCGGCAAGCGCTGGACGCCGCTTCAACTGATCGAAGAGCTGAAGCTCAAGGCCCGCGCACAGGGCCTGTGGAACCTTTTCCTGCCGCCGAGCGCCGACGGCTCGGTGCGCGAAGCCGAATACGGCCCCGGCCTGTCGAACCAGGAATACGCGCCGCTGGCCGAGATCATGGGCCGCGTGATGTGGTCGAGCGAGGTCTTCAACTGCTCGGCGCCCGACACCGGCAACATGGAAACCATCATTCGCTACGGCACGGCCGAGCACAAGAAGCGCTGGGCCGAGCCGCTGCTCGACGGCAAGATCCGCAGCGCCTTCGCGATGACCGAGCCGGCGGTGGCCTCGTCCGACGCGACCAACATCGAAGCCCGCATCGAACGCCAGGGCGACGACTACGTGATCAACGGGCGCAAGTGGTGGATCTCGGGCGCCGGCGATCCGCGCTGCGCCATCTACATCTTCATGGGCAAGACCGACCCGACCGCACCGCGCCACAGCCAGCAGTCGATGATCCTCGTGCCGGCCGACACCAAAGGCATCACCGTGATCCGCCCCCTGCCCGTCTTCGGCTACGACGACGCGCCGCATGGCCACTGCGAGATCCTGTTCGAGAACGTGCGCGTGCCGGCGAGCAACATCCTGCTCGGCGAAGGCCGCGGCTTCGAGATCGCGCAAGGCCGCCTCGGCCCGGGCCGCATCCACCACTGCATGCGCCTGATCGGCCTGGCCGAGCGCGCACTCGAACTCATGTGCAAGCGCGCGAGTTCACGCGTGGCCTTCGGCCGCACCGTCGCCGAACAAGGGGTGACGCGTGAGCGCATCGCCGAGGCTCGCTGCATGATCGAGCAGGCCCGACTGCTCACGCTCAAGTCAGCGTGGATGATGGACGTGGCCGGCAACAAGACCGCCAAGGCCGAGATCGCGATGATCAAGGTGGTGGCGCCTTCGATGGCCTGCCAGGTGATCGACTGGGCGATGCAGGTTCACGGCGGCGGCGGCATGTCGGACGACTTCCCGCTCGCATACTTCTACGCGATGGCGCGCACGCTGCGCTACGCCGACGGCCCGGACGAAGTGCACCGCAACGCCATCGCCAAGATGGAACTCGGCCGCTACGCAGCCTGAGCGGTGGCCGAAGGGGCCTCAGCGCCCCTTCGGCGGGTCTTCCGGCCCGAGCTGTGTCTGCCAGGCCGTCGAGCCGGTGGTGTGCCAGTCGGGTGAACCTTCGGCGCCCACACCGGCCACGCGCAAGGCCTGCAACACGGCCACTTCAAACAGGCCGACGGCCTGCGTCATGAGGGCCACCTCCGGCTCGGGCAACTGCATGCGCAGATAGGCCCGGCCGCGCAGCAGCATCAGCACGAAGGGTGGTTCTGACTTCAAAAAGCCGGCCAGCGATTCTTCGAGCTGTTTGGCCAGCGCGCCTTCGACCCACGAGGCCGCTTCCGCCTGCGCGCTGCTGACAAGACCGAAGCGCGAGCGCACCTCTCTCGCAGCCTTGTAAGGCACCTTCGGAAACATCGCGAGCCAGCGCATCTCTTCCGGCGTGTTGCCGTCGATCACGGTCTGCGTGCTTTCGGTGAAACGCTCGAAAGCCTGGCGCTCGAGGTTCTCTAGCAGCGCCTGCGAGATCAGCAGCACCTGCAAGTTGTGCGACAGGCCCAGTTCCATGCGCAGGCGCAGCTCATGGCCGTCGATGTATTGGCGTTGCGGCGGTCCCCACTCCAGGCGCCACGGCTTGCTTTCCATGCCACCGGAGATGACGAAGCCTTCACCTTCTGCTTCGCGCTTGTACTTGAGCTTGTTGTGCTTGGCCCATTCCACCACCTCCCGCCATTCCGGCCCGGGGGCGGGGCGAGAGATGAGTTTCTTGAAGGCATCCAGCATGGTGACAGGCCATCCACTAGAGTGCGCACACCGGCGTGTGCCGCGTTGAAGGAGACTATAGCGATGATCGACGTGTATTCGTGGGCTACCCCCAACGGCCACAAGGTCCACATCATGCTCGAAGAGTGCGGCCTGCCCTATCGCGCCCACCCTGTGAACATCGGCGCGGGCGACCAGTTCAAACCCGAGTTCCTCGCCATCAGCCCGAACAACAAGATCCCCGCCATCATCGACTCGGACGGGCCCGATGGCCAGCCGATGTCGCTGTTCGAGTCGGGTGCCATCCTGCTGTACTTGGCCGGCAAGACGGGGCGCTTCATGCCCGACACCGTGCGCGGAAGGTACGAAATGCTGGAATGGCTGATGTTCCAGATGGGCGGCGTCGGGCCGATGCTGGGCCAGGCGCATCACTTCCGCATCTACGCGCCCGAGAAACTGCCCTACGCCATCGACCGCTACACCAATGAGGCCAAACGCCTCTATGGCGTGATGGACAAGCGCCTGGCCAAGAGCAAGTACATCGCCGGTCCCGAGTACACGATCGCCGACATCGCCATCTTCCCCTGGCTGCGCTCCTGGAAGAACCAGGGCATCGACTGGGCCGACTACCCGCACCTGAAAGGCTGGTTCGACGAGATCGCCGCGCGGCCGGCCGTCCAGCGCGGCGTGGAGGTGCTGGCGAATCTGCGCAAGCCGCTGGTCGATTCGCAGGCCCGCGAGGTGCTCTTCGGCGCCCAGCAGTACCAGCGTCGCTGACCGGCTGGAGCGCCCCCCAGACCCGGGGTCGCCAAATCGGCGGAAACGCGTACCGTCCGCGTCAAAATACACACTTTCGCCCGTCTGGGCGATGGTTTTGCGCGCCCGATGAACTTGTCCGAGCCCCTTCAGCCCTCAGGCCCGATGCCCGCCATCGCCGGCCAGACGCTCCCGCCGGGCGAGAGGCTGCTCGACTTCGAGATCGTGCAGGTGATCGGCCTCACCAGCTTCGGCGTGCTGTATCTCGGGCGCAACCTGCAAGACAGCAGCACGGTCGCGATCAAGGAATACATGCCCTCGCCGCTTGCCATGCGCATGCCGGGCGGCCAGGTCGAGGTCACCGACCCGTCGCACACCGAGGCCTACCAGCGCGGCCTGCAGGCGTTTCTGACCGAGGCGCTGACGCTGTCGCAGTTCGAGCACCCCAACCTGCTGCGCGTGAGTGCGGTCTGGGAGGACAACGGCACCGCCTACCGCTCGATGCCCTACCACACAGGGACGACGCTCCTCGCCTGGCGCGCCAGCACCACCGAGCCCGCCTCTCAGTCGCAGTTGCAGACCCTGCTCGATGGCCTGCTCGATGCGCTGTTCATGCTCTACCAGGCGGGCCTCGCCCATGGGCAGGTCGAGCCGCTCAACATCTACCTCGGCGAAGACGGCCAGCCCGTCCTGATGGACTTCGATGCCGTGCACCTGGCCGTGCAGAGCGATCTGCACAGGCCGCACGTCGACGCCTACGCGGACCCCGCGCGCATGAAGGCGCTGATGACGGCCGACCTGCACGCGGTGGCGGCGGTGCTGCACTTCGCCGTCAGCGGCGACTGGGTGCCGATGCGTCAAGGCCAGCTGCCGCGCTACCCGGCGCTGGCCGACGTGCTGCTGCGCTTCAAGGACAGCGCCTCGGCACTGGAGTACCAGCCCGAATTCCTCGCCGCAGTCGACACCGCCCTGGCCCTGCCGCCCGGCGAGCGACCAGGCACAGTCACCGAGTTCCGCGCGTTGTTCGCAGCAGATTCATCACCCGTGCCGCTGCTGGCGCAAGACGGCAAGCTCGCGACAAAACGCCCACGTCGCCCGAAGCGCGAGCCGATTCCCACGGCCCCGCCGGCATACCCCCTGAATTCAAGCGAAAGCGTGCTCGCGCTGCTGGCCAACTTCGAGCGCGGCCCCGCCACGGCGGCCGAAGACGTGGAGCCTTTCCAGGTCCCCGAAGTCCCGACCCTCACCGAAGAAGCCGAACCGGCACTGCCCCCGCTGCGCATCGTCAACCCGTTCGACGATTTCGAAGGCCGTGACTCGTTGCCCCTGCTCTCGGTCGACGAACCCACCGACTACGAACCGCTGCCCTACACACCGATGCCCACCATTCGCCGCCGCAACCCATGGCGCCAACGCCTGATGGTGATTGGCGGCACGGCGGCGGTGCTGATCGCGGCGGTCGGCGCGCTCGCGTGGCTGTTGTTTGGGTGAGTGTGGCGGCCTGAACGCCCGGCGGGCGTTTGAACGCAGCGCGGGCCGATGGTGCGAACCAAGCGGGACGCCGTGCCGCATGGTCAGCGCACGAAACTCACGTCATCGACGAACTCGTTGAATTCGATGCCGCTGTCCGCCCGGTTCAGCACCAACGCCCCCCCGCGCCGGAAGTTCTTGAACGTCACGCCCTGGTACCGGTGCTGCGCGCTGCCGCGGATGTAGCCCTCCTGGGGCAAGGCCTGGTCGAGCGTGAAGTTCTCCAGCAGGATGTTGCGCATCGCTGCGTTGGAATACTCGTCCTGCCAGCGCACAAGATGCTGCGCGTTGTAGGCGGAGTTGTTGGTGTTGCCTGGGCGGCGTCGTTCTTCAAAGCGCCAGTTGCGCAGGGTGATGTTGCTGATCGACTTGCCACGGGTGTTGGCGGCAACGTGGAGCATGTAAGGAGAGCCTTCCTTGCCGATGATGTCGTAGTCCTGCACCGACAGGTTGGCAATGTCCGGCAGATTGGCCAGGGCGGGATAGAACAGCAGTGCACGGCCCCACACGCTCCCCCACCACACCACGTTGGAGACCTGGGTGGACGTGCCTCCCTTGGTGACCAGGGCGTCGTCGTTGTTGAAGATGAAGGCGTCACGGACGATGTTGCCCTGGCCGGTGATCCAGATGCCATCGGTGTTGCCGGCCCAGCCGATCAAGTTGAGGTTGAGGTACCGGTTGTCCCTGGTGCTGGTGCCACTGGCGCTGTAGTCCTCGATCGCCACCTGCCAGGCGTTGCTGTTGACCACCGTGAGACCTTCGATTTCGAGGTCGGAGGTGTGTTGGCTCCAGAAGGTCGCGTTGTCGCGCAGGTAGGCGTAGTCGGTCGAGGTATGACTCCATTCGCCGCGCGAGAGGATGCCACGGCCTCTGATCTTCACGTTGGCGCTGCCGGGTTCGATGACAAAGCGGCCTTCCACGATGGCCCCTTCGTCCACGTACACCCGGTCGCCCGAGTTCAGCGTCAAGGTGCCATTGGGGCCTGACAGGCGGTGCACACCCGGTGCGAAGTAGTGCCGGGCCGTGGTGTCCTTGACGTCTGGCGCATCCGTCAGGACGAACAAGGGATTGAGCCGGTCATTGATTTCGACCGAAACCTTCAAGGGGCGGTCCAGTGTGAAGCTCAAGCTGCGCCGATCCGCCGCGATCACGGGCACGATGCCGTGGCGCAGGGGTCGCACCACCGCCGACGCGATGTCGGGTTGCGAAGGCGTGAGGTTGACCTGCACCCTGACGGCCGTGTCCTCGAACGAGAAGCGGGTGAACGACGCGGTGCGGATGTCGCTCTTGCCGCCGCCGTACTGGTTGGCAGCGCGCAACACGTCCGTGCGCCGAGCCGGGTCGCTGTTGAAGAAGTCGTACAGGACCCAGTCGTTTCGCGTTTCAAACACGGTGCTGGTCTGTTGAGCAGTGTCCGAGACCCTGGACACCCGAACGCCATACCTTTCCGACACGAACAGACGCTCGACTTCGCCAATACGCGAGAGGCTCGGGTATGTCGGAACGCGCAGGGTGCCATCCACCACGCGGGGCGGCACAACCGGTGCTGGCGTAACCGGCGTCTGCGGTGCTGCAGTCGAGTCGCTTCCCCCACATGCACTGACCAGAGCCAACAGCACCCCGGCTGCCAGAATGGCCCAGAGCCTGCTGGCGCCAAGCATCGTTGTAGATCGATTCATGAAGACTCCTTAAGTAGCGAAAGCGACGTCGGTTTGTGCACCACAAGGCCAACGCCACCTTGCGTGATCCGGGTTGCCACTATACGTTTTATAATATCTTTAAACCACAATATGTGGCTCGTGGCCGAGGAGAAGCACTCCGCGGCATTCGATGACGCGCGGTGATCGCGAACGACCACCCATCCGGAGCCGAGACATGAATCGATGGCCAGTCGCCTTCCTGAATCGCAGCGCAGCCTGGCGCTTCTCTCGGCACTTCATCGGCTTGGCGATGCTTGCCACCGCCCATGCGGCGACCGCAGCGGATGGCACGGCCGGGTACGACATCTTTCTCCTTGCCGGTCAGTCCAACATGGCCGGCCGCGGTGCCGTGACCGCCCCCATTGATGTGGACGGCCGTGTCGACCCAGCCATCAAGATGTGGTCGCACGATGACAGAACGATCATCGAAGCAAAGGACCCCCTGCTCCACCCTGAGTTCGGCCAAAAGCCCACAGGCGTGGGTCCCGGCATGAGCTTCGCCAAGGCCTACCTCGCGTGGCGGCGCGCATCAGGCTTCCCGAACCGCAAGGTGCTGTTGGTCGGGGCGGCGTGGGGCGGGACAAGTTTCGTGCAGCCAGGCGGCTCGGGCACGGGGCGTTGGATTGCCACGCAAGACCCCCGCCTCGGCGGCGACCTCTATCGCGGCGCTGTCGCTCGGGCCACCGCAGCCATCGCCGAGGCCAGGCGCATCGATGCGACCAGCCAGTTCAGCGGCATCTTGTGGCACCAGGGAGAAAGCGATGTGGTTCGTGGCGGCGCTGTCGCATACGCCCAGCATCACCAAGACCTGATGCGCGCGCTCAGATCGAATATTCCAGGTGCTGCCACCGTGCCCATCGTCGTCGGCGAGATGACGCCATGCTTTCTGTGGGAACCCTGCCGCGACAGCTCCATCACCGTTGTGAGCCAGGAGGCACGCACCCCCGTGCTGACCTACCTGCAGACGATTGCATCGACGCTTCCGCGTTCGGCCTGGGTCAGCAGTGCAGGCCTCGGGGACAACGGGGTCGGTGACCGCGTGCATTTCGACACCGCCTCGCAACGCGAAATGGGGCGCCGATATTTCTCGAAGTTCTGGGAAGCCGAACAAGGTTTGCCGTCTCCCACGGTCGACCTCAAGGTCTATGGGGGCCATTTTTTCAACGTGGGCGACTCGATCGATCTCGACAGCAACCATCCAGACCGCCGTCGCAACGGCAACCTCCGCGTGCAGGGCACCGTGACACCGCGTCTTGACGGGCAGCGCGGCAACGTTGCCCGGGTGGTGCGCAGCGAAGGCCAACTCTCCACCTTGGCAGACGGCAGCGTCTTCAACAGCAGCTACACCAAGATGGCGTGGGTGAAGCTGTCTTCGAACAGCTTCCGCAACCACCTCATTTCGGCCAACAACCCCGCGCAGTCTCACTACCTGTACTCGACCGGGCCCACGAAGCGCTTGACTGCCGGCCACTCTACCGCTGCAGGAACCGTCCAGGCGCATGCCCAGGCACCGCAGGCGTTGCCCATCGGCCTGTGGACCCATGTCGCTTACGCCTTCGACGCCACACGCGCGTCGGGACGCCTGTACCTCAACGGCGTCGAGGTGGCGTCGGGTTCTTCCATTCCCGCGGCAACCCAGGCATACGGCCTTGTCAGCCTCGACTTCAGCGGCTACGGCAGCAATGCGGGGTTCGGTGTCGACGGCGACTTCGTATCGGCCAAGGTCTACCGACAGGCGCTCGCCGATCAGCAGATCGTCGCCATCTACAACTTCGAACGATCAGGGCAGCGAGGCTACGGCATTCCTTGAGTCGAGCCGCGGCAAGGCGCTCCAGCGCAATCTTCGGAACTGGGGCGCCATGGTCCGAGCCATCGCCAGGTTCTCGGAGCTTCCTGAGATCGATTGGGAGCTTCTGGTACGGCGACTTGGCCTGCCCGGAGGGACTCGAACCCCCGACCTGCTGCTTAGAAGGCAGCTGCTCTATCCAGTTGAGCTACGGGCAGTGAGGGGGTGACCCACAAAAGAATGGTCGGAGCGGCGGGATTCGAACTCGCGACCTACTGGTCCCAAACCAGTTGCGCTACCAGGCTGCGCTACGCTCCGATCGGCGCGCATTGTACCCAGCAGATGAGGCACTTCAGGCGTTGATCTGCGCCCAAGTTTTCTCGAGGCGCTTCACGCTCACGGGGTGGGGCGTGCGCAGCTCCTGTGCGAAGAGGCTCACGCGCAACTCTTCGAGCAGCCAACGGAACTCGTCCAGGCGCGCATCGCGCACACCGCGACGTTCGGCCAACAGACGCAGGAAGCGCTGCTCCAGTGGCCGCATCTCGGCCAGGCGCGTGCTGTCGCGTGCGGGGTCGGCTCGCAGCTTGTCCAGGCGCATGACAATGCCTTTCAGGTAGCGCGGCAGATGGGCCAATTGGGCCCAAGGGGTCTCCAGCACGAAGCGCTTGGTGACGAGGCGCATGAGCTGCGCCTGGACGTCGTCCGCCACCTCCTTGGGCGGCCGGGCGTCTTTCAGTTTGCGGGCCGCGGCCGCGAATTCGGTCAGGATGGCCAGCGCACTGCGCGCGACCTCGTTGGCAATCAACGTGAGGCGACCTCGGCCTTCGTCGATGCGCTTGCGGAAAGCCTGGGCGTCGGTGGGCAACGGATCGCCAAGGAACGCACGGTCGAGCGCGAGGTCGATGATCTGCTGGCGCAATTCGTCGGCCGTGCCGAGTGGCATGAAGGCAACGGCCATCTTCTGCAGATCGGGGATGTTCTTTTCGAGGTACTTGAGCGCGTCCTTGATCTGCAGTGCAACCAGTCGCCGCAGGCCGGCACGGTGCTTGGCCGCGGCGATGTCAGGTTCGTCAAACACCTCGATCAGCACGTGGTCGCCCTTGTCGATCAAGGCCGGGAAGCCGACGAGGCTCTGGCTGCCGCGTTTCACTTCCATCAGTTCCGGCAGCTCGCCGAAGGTCCAGTCGGTGTAGCGGGCATCGGCTGCCGAGGACGGCGACGGCGCAATTTCCGCCTTCACCGGCGCATGGGGCCGCTTCACTTCTGCGGCCGGCACTTCGGGCTCTGCGGCTTTCGGCACGCTGGGTCGCAAGGCGGCGAGCGCCTGGAAGGCCGACCGCGCCTGCCCGCCCAGCTCGGCCTTGAGGCTTGCCAGATTGCGGCCCATCGCCAGTTGGCGGCCGTGCTCGTCGACCACGCGGAAGTTCATGAACAGGTGCGGCGGCAACTGTTCCAGCTTGAAATCGTTGCGCTGCACCGCGAGCTGGGTGTGTTCGCGCACCGCCTTCAGAAGGGCATCGACCAACGACCCCTGCGCAAACGGCGTGAGTTCGCAGAACTCGGACGCGTAGTCCGGCAAAGGCACCAGGCGCGACCTTGGTCGTTGGTGCAGGCTCTTCACGAGCGCAAGCACCTTGTCTTTCAGCATGCCGGGCACCAGCCACTCGCAACGTTCGTCGCTCACCTGGTTGAGCGCGAAGATGGGTACGGTCACCGTCACACCGTCCTTGGCATCGCCCGGCTCGTGCAGGTAGCTTGCGCTGCAGTCCACGCCGCCCAGCCGGATGGTCTTCGGGAAGGCCGAGGTGGTGATGCCCGCGGCCTCGTGGCGCATCAACTCCTCGCGCGTGAGCAGCAAGAGCTTCGGCTGGCGCTTCACTTCATCGCGGTACCAGCGCTCGAGCGTGGAGCCACTCACCACGTCGGCCGGCAGCTGCTGGTCGTAGAAGGCATAGATCAGCTCGTCGTCGACCAGCACGTCTTGCCGGCGCGACTTGTGCTCCAGCTCTTCGACCTGCTGGATGAGCTTGCGGTTGGCGGCGAGGAACGCCAGGCGCGTCTCCCATTCGCCATTGACCAGCGCCTCGCGGATGAAGATCTCGCGGGCCGCGGCGGGGTCAACGTTGCCGAAATTCACCCGGCGGTTGCTGTAGACCACGATCCCGTAGAGAGTTGCCCGCTCGAGCGCCACCACCTCGCCGGCCTTCTTCTCCCAGTGCGGCTCCAGCAACTGCGTCTTCAGGAGGTGCGCGCCGACGATGGGCAGCCATTGCGGCTCGATGTTGGCAATACCGCGGCCAAAGAGACGCGTGGTCTCGACCAGCTCGGCCGCGACGATCCAGCGGCCCGGCTTCTTGCTGAGGTTGGCGCCGGGGTGCTTGTAGAAGCGGATGCCGCGTGCCCCGAGGTACCAGTCGTCTTCGTCGCTCTTGAGGCCGATGTTGCCGAGCAGGCCGGCCAGCATCGCCATGTGCAGCTGGTCGTAGGTGGCCGGCGAACCGTTGAGGCGCCAGCCGTGCTCGGCCACCACGGTGTGCAGCTGGGAATGGATGTCGCGCCACTCGCGCACGCGGCGCGGCGAGATGAAGTTGTCGCGCAGCAGTTGCTCCTGCTTGCGGTTCGACAGCTTGTGTTCGCCCTGCCCACCCCGGCTGTCTTCGAGCCACTTCCACAGCTTGAGCGTGCCGACGAACTCGGACTTCTCGTCGTCGAACTTCTTGTGCGCGTTGTCGGCGGCCTGCTGCTGCTCGATGGGGCGGTCGCGCACGTCCTGCACGCTCAGCGCCGAGGCGATGACGAGCACTTCGGCCAGCGCCTGGCGATTGCGCGCTTCGAGGATCATGCGGCCAACGCGAGGGTCGAGCGGCAGCTTGGCGAGTTCACGGCCGGTGGCGGTGAGTTCGTTCTGGTCGTCGACCGCGCCCAGTTCGTTGAGCAGTTGATAACCGTCGGCCACGGCGCGCCGCGGGGGTGGTTCCAGAAACGGGAAGTCTTCCACCAGCCCGAGGCCCAGCGACTTCATGCGCAGGATCACGCCCGCCAGCGAGGAACGCAGGATCTCGGGGTCGGTGAAGCGTGGGCGCTCGTTGAAGTCCTTCTCGTCATAGAGCCGGATGCAGATGCCGTTGCTGACTCGGCCGCACCGGCCGGCACGCTGGTTGGCCGCAGCCTGGCTCACCGGCTCGATCTGCAACTGCTCGACCTTGTTGCGATAGCTGTAGCGCTTGACCCGAGCGGTGCCGGCATCGATCACGTACTGGATGCCGGGCACGGTGAGCGACGTCTCGGCCACATTGGTCGCGAGCACGATGCGCCGCGCACTGTGGGGCTCGAAGACGCGGTCCTGCTCCTGTTGCGACAGGCGCGAAAAGAGCGGGACTACCTCCACACCCGGCGGGTGGTGGCGACGCAGGTGATCGGCGGCCTCGCGGATTTCCCGCTCGCCCGGCAGGAAGACCAGCACGTCGCCCGCGCCTTCGCGCCAGAGTTCGTCGACGGCATCGCCGATGGCGTCGTTCAAGCCGTATTCACGGCTCTCTTCAAACGGGCGGTAGCGTTGCTCGACCGGAAAGAGCCGCCCCGACACCATGATGACCGGCGCCGGTCCATGGCGCGACGCAAAGTGCCGCGCAAAGCGGTCGGCGTCGATGGTGGCCGAGGTGACGATGATCTTGAGATCGGGCCGGCGCGGCAGGATCTGTCGCAGGTAGCCGAGCAGGAAGTCGATGTTGAGGCTGCGCTCGTGGGCCTCGTCGATGATGAGCGTGTCATACGCCTTCAACAGCGGATCGGTCTGGGTCTCGGCGAGCAGGATGCCGTCGGTCATGAGCTTCACGCTCGCGCCGGGCTGCAGGCGATCCTGGAAGCGGACCTTGTAGCCCACAACCTCGCCCAGCGGCGTCTTCAGCTCGTCGGCAATGCGCTTGGCCACGCTCGATGCCGCGATGCGCCTTGGCTGGGTATGGCCGATCAGCCTGCCGGTGTTCGCGCGGCCGCGGCCCATCGCGAGCGCGATCTTCGGCAGCTGGGTGGTCTTTCCGGAGCCAGTTTCGCCACACACGATCACGACCTGGTGCTCGGCAATCGCGCGCTCGATCTCCTCGCGTTTGCCCGAGACAGGCAGCGATTCCGGAAAGGTGACCGGGGGCAAGGGATTGGCCTGCGGGGGCGGTCGGCCGCCGCGAGATTTCGCGTCTGTCGTCAAGGGTCGTCGTGCAAAATCGCGGATTATTTCAGCCTCCCGCCAGTGGCGCGCGCATGGACCTCATCTTTCCGCACACCTTCGTCCCGTGGTTCCGCTCGGTTGCGCCGCACATCCACGCGCACCGCGGCAAGACCTTCGTGGTGGCGATCGCCGGCGAGCTGATCGCCGCCGGCAAGCTCACGGCCTTCGCACAAGACCTCGCGCTGATGCAGGCCATGGGCGTGAAGCTCGTGCTGGTGCATGGCTTCAGGCCCCAGGTGGAGGAGCAATTGCTGGCCAAGGGCCATGTTTCGAGCTTCAGCCACGGCATGCGGATCACCGACCCGGTGGCCCTCGACTGCGCACAGGAAGCGGCCGGCCAGCTCCGATATGAGATCGAAGCGGCGTTTTCGCAAGGCCTGCCCAACACGCCGATGGCCGGGGCCGCGGTGCGCATGATCTCCGGCAACTTCATCACCGCGCGGCCGGTGGGCATCGTCGACGGTGTGGACTTCCAGCACACCGGCCTCGTGCGCAAGATCGAAGCCATCGCCATCCGCCAGAACATCGACGCAGGTTCGCTGGTGCTGCTGTCGCCCTTCGGCTTCTCGCCGACCGGTGAAGCCTTCAACCTCAGCATGGAAGACGTGGCGACCAGCGCGGCCATCGAACTGCAGGCCGACAAGCTGCTGTTCGTGACCGAAGTGCGCGGCATCCCGCAAGACCCCCATGCCGGCGACCCGCGCGACGAAGACGTCGAGATCGACCAGGAACTCTCACTCGCCGAGGCGGAGAAGCTGCTCGCGCAACTGCCCAACCCCACGCAACCGACCGACACCGCCTTCTACCTGCAGCACGCCGTCAAGGCGAGCAAGGAAGGCGTGGACCGGGTGCACATCCTGCCCTTCAACGTGGACGGCGGCGTGCTGATGGAGGTGTTCACGCACGACGGCATCGGCACCATGATCGTCGACGAGAAACTCGAAAGCCTGCGCGAAGCGACGGCAGACGACATCGGCGGCATCCTGCAGCTCATTGAACCGTTCGAAAAGGACGGCACGCTCGTCAAGCGTGACCGCACCGAGATCGAACGCGACATCGACCACTACACCGTGATCGAGCACGACGGCGTGATCTTTGGTTGCGCGGCGCTCTACCCCTACCCCGAAGCCAAGACGGGCGAGATGGCGGCACTCACGGTGAGCAACAGCGTGCAAGGCCAGGGCGACGGCGAGCGCATCCTGAAGCGCATCGAACAGCGTGCCAAGGCCATGGGCATGACCAGCATCTTCGTGCTGACCACACGCACGATGCACTGGTTCATCAAACGTGGTTTCGCGCAGGTCGACCCCGATTGGCTGCCCGAAGCCCGCAAGCGCAAATACAACTGGGACCGCCGCTCCCAGGTGCTGGTCAAGAAACTGGCCTGATGGCCAACGAGATTCTCAAAATCAAAGGAGTACACAACATGGCTCGCACCATTCAATGCGTCTATCTGAAGAAGGAAGGCGAAGGCCTGGATTTCGCCCCATACCCGGGTGAACTCGGCAAACGCATCTACAACGAAGTCAGCAAGGAAGCCTGGCAACTGTGGATGAAGCACCAGACCATGCTTGTCAATGAAAACCGATTGAATCTCGCCGACCAGCGTTCGCGGCAATATCTGGCCCGCCAGATGGAACGATTCTTCTTCGGCGATGGCGCCGAGCAGCCTGCGGGGTATGTTCCTCCGGCGGCGTAACGGGTTTCTGCACGTTCCGGCAATACTGCGACATCCTCCAAAAGGGGGAGCTCAGTCTCATTCGACCCGACGTGCAAATTGACGCAGACGCCCGGGAGTTTCTCGGCCATAAAATCGCCCGGCGATATATCGGCCGCTCAATTGGAGATTCTCATGTCATCGTCACTTCAAGACCTGCTGGCAAAACGCGCGGCCCTCGAACAGGAAATCGAGGCCACCCAAAAGCGCGAGCGCCAGGACGCCATCGCCAAGGTCAAAGCGCTGATGGCCGAATACGGTCTGACGGTCGCCGACCTGAGCACCAAAGGGCCGGGCACGAAGGCGGGCGTCAGCAAAGGCACGAAAGTCGCCCCCAAATATCGCAACAGCGCCACCGGCGAAACCTGGAGCGGCCGAGGGTTGCAACCCAACTGGTTGAAGGCCGCGATTGCCTCGGGCAAGAAGCTCAGCGACTTCGCGATTTGATGCCGGGGTGAGGCTTCGGCGAGGCCCTAGACTGGCGGGGTGATCCCGCCCAGCTTTGTCCAGGAACTGCTTTCCCGTGTCGACATCGTCGAGGTCGTCGGCCGCTACGTCCAGCTCAAGAAGGCGGGCATCAACCACAAAGGCCTCTGCCCGTTCCACGGCGAAAAGACGCCGAGTTTCATCGTCAGCGCCAGCCGGCAGACTTACCACTGCTTCGGCTGCGGCGTACACGGCAATGCCATCGGCTTCCTGATGGAAAACGGTGGCATGGGGTTCATCGACGCCGTGCGCGACCTCGCGCAACAGGTCGGCCTGACCGTGCCGGAAGACGACCGCTCACCGCAGGAGCGAGAGCGCGCCGCCGAACTCAAGCAAAAGCAGGCGACGCTCAACGACGTGCTGGCCAAGGCGGCCGATCACTACCGCAAGCAGCTCAAGGGCAACCCCCGCGCGGTCGAGTACCTCAAAGGCCGTGGGCTCACGGGCGAAATCGCGGCAGCGTTTGGCCTGGGCTATGCCCCCGACGGGTGGCGTGGCCTTGCTAGTGTCTTCCCGCACTACGACGACCCCCTGCTGGAAGAAAGCGGCCTCGTGATCGCTCAGGGCGACACCGAAGAAGAGCGCAAGCGCTACGACCGCTTCCGTGACCGGATCATGTTTCCCATCCGCTCTGTCCAGGGCGAGGTGATCGGCTTCGGCGGCCGGGTGCTCGACAAGGGCGAACCCAAGTACCTCAACTCACCCGAGACGCCGGTGTTCGTCAAAGGCCGCGAACTCTATGGTCTGCACGAAGCGCGCGGGGCGATCCGCCAACGGGGCTACGTGCTGGTGGTCGAGGGCTACATGGATGTGGTGGCATTGGCGCAGCTGGGTTTTCCGAACGCAGTGGCCACGCTCGGCACCGCCTGCACGGCCGAGCACGTGCAAAAACTCTTCCGCTTCACCGAGTCGGTCGTGTTCAGCTTCGACGGCGACGCCGCCGGCCGGCGGGCAGCAGGGCGAGCCCTGGAAGCCTCGCTGCCACACGCGAGCGACATCCGCAGCATCCGCTTCCTCTTCCTCCCACCCGAACACGACCCTGACTCCTACGTGCGAGAGCACGGCACCGAGGCGTTCGAGGACTATGTGGCGCAAGCCGTCCCGTTGTCGCGCCAGCTGGTCGAAGCGGCCCGAGAAGGCGTGGATCTCGACACCGCGGAAGGCCGCGCCAGGTTCCTCGCGAATGCCAAGCCGCTCTGGAGCGCCCTGCCCGATGGCGCCTTGAAATTGCAGCTGCTCGGTGAACTCGCCCAGATGGCCGGGCTGGCAGGTCCGGACCTCGCGCGCCTGTGGCAATCGGCCGGAGCCCCTCGCCGCAATGCACCCGAGGGTCCACCGGCGAGCAGCACCACGACTCAGTCGCCCCGGGGCAACCCTCGGCCACCCCGGTTTGCCGGGCGCGCCGCCCCGGCCCGCAAGGAAGACACGGCCCTGCGCATGCTGCTCTTGCACAGCGAGTGGTGGCAGCAACTCGATGCAGACGATCACGAGCTGCTTGCCGAGCTGCCTGCGCCCCACGGGCCACTGTGCGCGTGGCTGGAGCGTCATTTGCACGACCAGGGGAAACCCCCTGGGCCGTGCTGGAACAAGCCCTGCGCGACACCGAATGGGCGGAAACGGTGGCCCGTTGGATGCCCGAGAGCGTGCTGGCCGACGAGATCCGGTTCGCCGACCTGCGCCGCGTGGTGGACAGCCTGCGCATCGACGCCCTGAAAGACGCTCAACGCGCCTTGATCGAGCGCGCCGGCACCGACCCGGCGGCCCTCGCCCGCTGGCGAGAACTCGACACCCGCATCCGCCAGCTGAGCGCCGCCCAGACCTCTTTGACGTAAAGCCCCTCTTCGCCGATAATGGAGAGTTTGTTACGCGGCAAGAGTGACAGCAGCACCTCCGGTCCCCGGCCACCCTTTGATCCAGGGTCCCCACACAAGGCCAACCTTCCCCGCAAGGGCTGCGCTTCTTTCGATGGTCACGCCAGCTTGTCCGCACACGGCTACTTCTTGTCGGTTTCGACCGCTTTGAAGTGGCTGCGCCATGCCAGGCCTTTTCGTCGCCCTTGAACGAACGGTTCCAACCTGCATCTACGCCAGGTTCGGTTCGTCGTTTGGTGCGCCTTCGAGGCCTCGGCACCAAGCCGTGACGCCCATCACCACCCGAGGATTTGCATGACCGCGAAGAAGAGCGCTCCCGCGAAGGCAGCCCCCGCTGCGCCCGCCAAGGCTTCGAAGGCAGAAGCCGAAGACAAGAAGAAGACCAAGGCCGCGGCTGCGCCCGCAAAGCCTGCCGCCAAGGCGGCTACGCCTGTCGAAGCCAAGGGCAAGCCGGGCCGCAAGCCCAAGGCCGGCGCCGCCAAGAAGGAAGAGGTGCCTGAAGAGGACTTCTCCGACATTGAGGCCGACCTGCAGGGCGAGCCGGAAGCCGAAGCCGACACCGGCGACAAGGCCGCCAAGGCCAAGCCGCTGCGCATGAAGGTGTCGCGCGCCAAGGAGCGCGCGCTGATGCGCGAATTCGGCCTCGATGAGACCGCGCTCACCGAAGAGGAAGTCACCAAGCGCCGCCAGGAGCTGAAGACCCTCATCAAAATGGGCAAGACACGTGGTTTCCTCACACACCAGGAAATCAACGACCACCTGCCCGAGAAGCTGGTCGACGCGGAAATCCTCGAAGCCATCGTGTCGATGCTCAACGACATGGGCATCGCCGTCTATGAACAGGCGCCAGACGCCGCCACCCTGCTGATCGCCGGCAGCGGTACCGCCACGGCGACCGAAGAAGAAGCCGAAGAGGCCGCCGAAGCCGCGCTTTCCACGGTCGACTCCGAATTCGGCCGCACCACCGACCCGGTGCGCATGTACATGCGCGAAATGGGCACGGTCGAGCTGCTCACGCGTGAAGGCGAAATCGAAATCGCCAAGCGCATCGAAGGTGGCCTGCAGGCCATGATGCTGGCCATCAGCGCCTCGCCCACGACCATCGCCGAGATCATGGCCTACGCCGACAAGATCGGCGCCGGCGAGATGCAGATCTCCGAAGTGGTCGACGGTTTCGTTTCCGAAGACGAGGCCGACGACTACGTGGCCGAAGAAGACGTCGACTTCTTCGACGAGGAAGACGACGACGACGGCAATGGCGGCAGCAAGGCCCTGACCAAGAAGCTCGAAGAACTCAAGAGCGCCGCGCTCGTGAAGTTCGAGAGCCTGCGCACCAACTTCGACAAGATGCGCAAGTCCTTCGAGAAGGAAGGCTACCAATCGCCGGCCTACAACAAGGCCCAGGCTGCCATCAGCGAAGAGCTGATGACCATCCGCTTCACGGTGAAGACGATCGAGAAGCTGTGCGGCATCCTGCGTTCGCAGGTCGACGACGTGCGCCGCTACGAACGCGAGTTGCGCAAGATCCTGGTCGACAAGTGCGGCATGCCGCAGGAATACTTCGTCAAGCATTTCCCGCCCAACCTGCTCAACCTGAAGTGGCCGGAAAAGGAAGCCGCAAGCGGCAAGCCCTACAGCGCCATCCTCACGCGCAACCTGCCCGCCATCCAGGAACTGCAGCAGAAGCTGATCGACCAGCAAGCGCGCGCCGTGGTGCCTCTGGAAGACCTGAAGGAGATCAACCGCCGCATGAACGAGGGCGAGAAGTCCTCGCGCGACGCCAAGAAGGAAATGATCGAGGCCAACCTGCGCCTCGTGATCTCGATCGCGAAGAAGTACACCAACCGCGGCCTGCAGTTCCTCGATCTCATCCAGGAAGGCAACATCGGCCTGATGAAGGCGGTCGACAAGTTCGAATACCGCCGCGGCTACAAGTTCTCGACCTACGCCACGTGGTGGATCCGCCAGGCCATCACCCGCTCGATCGCCGACCAGGCGCGCACCATCCGCATCCCGGTCCACATGATCGAGACGATCAACAAGATGAACCGCCTGTCGCGCCAGCACTTGCAGGAGTTCGGCTTCGAGCCCGACGCCCCGACGCTGGCCGAGAAGATGGAGATCCCCGAGGACAAGATCCGCAAGATCATGAAGATCGCGAAGGAGCCGATCTCGATGGAGACCCCCATCGGCGACGACGACGATTCGCATCTCGGCGACTTCATCGAGGACACCAACAACACCGCGCCGATCGAAGCTGCCATGCAGGCCGGTCTGCGCGATGTGGTGAAGGACATCCTCGACTCCCTCACGCCGCGCGAAGCCAAGGTGCTGCGCATGCGCTTCGGCATCGAGATGAGCACCGACCACACGCTGGAAGAGGTCGGCAAGCAGTTCGACGTGACCCGTGAGCGCATCCGCCAGATCGAAGCCAAGGCGATCCGCAAGCTCAAGCACCCGAGCCGTTCCGACAAGCTCAGAACCTATCTCGACAACCTCTGATCGCCTGAAAAACCTCGAAGCCCCGGCCCAATTCGCCGGGGCTTTTTTCATGTGGAGTGCCATAAACTTCACACATGACGCAGATTCTTCAGCGCACGGTCCTCTTTGCCGACCTGCGCGGCAGCACGGCGCTGTATGAAACCCTTGGCAATACCGAGGCCACGACCGTGGTCACGCGCAGCGTCTCCCTGATCGCGCAGATCGTCTCCACCTCCGGAGGCGTGGTTGTCAAGACCTTGGGCGACGGGCTCATGGCGGTGTTCGCCGATTCCACAGCTGCCGTGGTGGCGGCCGACGAGATGCACGAGTCGCTCGAGCGCATCGTGCCGCCGTCCGGCCAACGCAACGTGCCGGTGCTCAAGCTGCAAGTCGGCCTCGCCCACGGCGAAGTGGTCGAGATGTCGGGCGACTGTTTCGGCGATGCGGTCAACGTCGCTGCCCGCCTGCTCGACCATGCCGGCGACAACGAAACACTCGCGACCGCCAGCGTCGTGGCCGGCCTGGCGTCCGACCTGCGCGAGCGCTGCCGCAGCCTGGACAAGGTGCAATTGCGCGGCCGCGTCGAGCCGGTGCACGTGTACCTCATTGAAGGCCGTCGCTTCGGCGACACCGCCGCCACCGCCTATGGCGAGTTGCTGCCGCAAGCCGAGCCCGAAGGCATCCGCCTCGTCTGGCTCGACCTCAACCGCGTCTACGCCGGCCCGAGCCTGCCGGTGGTGCTCGGCCGCAGCCCGCAGGTCACCTACTGCATCGACGACTCGCGCGTGTCGCGCTCGCATGCCCGCATCGACTGGCACGGCGGCGCCTTCCAACTGACCGACCTCAGCTACAACGGCACGTATGTGCGCTTTTCGAACGGTGCCGAGATCGTGGCACTGCGCCGCGGCACCTGCACCTTGCACGGCTCGGGCCTGATCGGCCTGGGTGCCACGCTCACCGACCCCACCGCGCCCTGCGTGCGCTTCGAGATTCTCAAGTTCGCCGATACCCAGCCGCAAGACGCGCTGTAGGCTGGGAGTCGCATCATTTTTCGTGCATGACTGCGCGGAGCTCGCGCGGTTCGCTCGGGTGAATTTCGACCATCTCCGCTACAGTCCTC
Organism: Rhizobacter sp. J219; assembly: GCF_024700055.1. Lineage (GTDB taxonomy): Bacteria > Pseudomonadota > Gammaproteobacteria > Burkholderiales > Burkholderiaceae_C > Rhizobacter. The sequence continues at coordinate 828,825 of NZ_JAJOND010000001.1, read as the reverse complement.
GCCATGTTGCGGGCCGACTTTCGCCTCGTTGACGTCGCTTCGGCGACGCGCTGAACAGCGCCCGCTGCGTCCATGGCCAACAGTACCGTCGAGGCCAGCCGCGAAAGCACCTTGCACGCGGTCAGCAGGCTCGGCGGTGCCCCTCAAGAAGAGTCTCGACACCCTGGTGCGGCTGCTGGCCCGCCAATCGTCGGACGGATGGGTCTGGCTCGCCTTGCTCGACCAGGACCAGCGCCCTCATCTCAAGGCCCACAGCGGCCCCGCAGAAGCGAAGCTGCCGCTCGTGGCGACCGAACTGGCGCTGACCCTCGTCGCCGACGGCAGTCCCCCTCCAGCAAGGCACCGGGCCGTCCGGCGAAAGCTGGGCCGCTTGCCGCGTTGTCGCGCAGCAGCATGCGGTCGGCCTGCTCGGTCTCGTTCATCCGAACCACCCAGTCGACGACAACCTGCTCGCCGCGCTGCGCGAGGCCGCCGCGCTGGCCGGCGCGATGCTCGACTCACGTCTCAAGGAAAGCCTCTGGCGCCACCACGCCGAGCGTGTGCGCGAGGCCAGCCTGTCCAGCACCGACTGGCTCTGGGAAAGCGATGCCCAGGGGCGGGTGCGCTGGGTGTCGTCGGGCGTGCAGACCCAGACCGGCACGCCACCCAACCTCGTGATCGGGCGCACGCTGCAGCAGATCAACGAGCCGGTCGAGAACGACCCCACCAACTCCTGGGCCCGCTACCAGGAGGCACGTTCGCGTCTGGAGCCCTTCCGCGACGTGCTGGCCCACCGCCCTTCGCCCACCGGCCGCATCACCGTGAGCATCAGCGGCACGCCGGTGTTCGACGAAACCGGCGTCTTCCGCGGCTACCGCGGCACCACCAGCAACGTCACCGAGCGCATCGAGGCGCAGAGCGCCGCGCAAGCGGCCGAGAGCCTCTTGAACGAGGCCATGAACAGCCTCACCGCCGGGGTGATGATCTCCGACCCGCAAGGCCGCGTCGTCATCGCCAACGCCGTGTGGCGCCGGCACATGGCCGAGTACATGCACGGCAACCCGACCTGGCCGGAGCTGGTGCAGCGCATGGCCGACGCGGGCCAGTACCCCGCCGCACAAGACCGCGACGACTTCGTGCGCTGGCGTCTCTCGCTCGCGTCGCCGCGCGGCGAACGGCACGAGATGCGCTGGAAAGACCACTGGGTCATCGTGAGCGACCGGCAGCTCAGCGACGGCAGCGTGGTGCATCTTTCCCTCGACATCAGCGACCGCAAGGAAGCCGAACTCGCCCTCGCACGCCAGCAGGAGCAGCTGCGCGAATCGCAAGACCAGTTGAGCGCGGTGCTCGGCGCCGTGCCCGACCTCTGGTTCGTGCTCGACGACGAAGGCCGCTACCTCGCCTGCAGCTCCGACAAGCACCCGATGCTCGTGCACTCATGGGAGAGCGTGCGCGGCCAGCCCTTCGACAGCGGCGTGCCGCGCGCCATCGCCGACCTGGCCTTGCCGGCCATCGGGCGTGCGCTGGCCTCTGGCGAGGTGCAGCGCATCCAGTACGAACTCACCACGCGCGACGGCGTGGAGCGCAGCTTCGAGGCGCGCATCTCGCCGATGCCGAACAAGCGGGTGCTCTACGTCACCCGCGACCTCACCGAGTTGCGCAACCTCGAACGCGACGTGCTGATCATGCAGCGCGCGCTCGAAGCCGAAGCATCGCTGTCGATGTGCGTGGCCGATGCCAAGCAGCCCGACATGCCGCTCATCTACGTCAACCAGGCCTTCGAGCGGCTCAGCGGCTACAGCCGCGCCGAGGCGCTGGGCCAGAACTGCCGCTTCCTGCAAGGGCACCTGCGCGACGAGCCGGGCTGCACCCAGCTCCGCGAAGCCATCGCACAGGGCCGCTCGGCCACCGTGACGATCCGCAACGTGCGCAAGGACGGCAGCATCTTCTCCAACGCACTGCACGTCGCCCCCGTGCGCGACGCGAGCGGCGAACTCACCCACTACATCGGCGTGCAGCGCGACGTGACCGAGCAGGCCCGCGCCGCCGACAAGCTGCGCCTGTCGGAGGAGCTGTACCGGTCGGTGGCGCTCGCGATCAGCGACGGCCTGCTGGTGGTCACGCCGACGCTCGGCATCCTCGCGGTCAACCCCGCCGGCTGCGACATCGTCGGCGCCGAGCAAACTGCGCTGATGAACGCGCAGGGCGATTCGTGGCCGTTCGAACTGCTCAGCCCCGACGCGACCCCGCTGCAAAGCGACCAGCACCCGGTGCTGCGCGTGATCGCCAACGACCAGCCGCTGGTCAACCAGATCCACGCGCTGCGCCGGCCCGACGGCCAGCAGCGCTGGGTGTCGCTCAACGCCCACCCGCTGCAGCTGCGACCCGAGGCGCAGACGTTCGCGGTGGTGCTGACATTCCGCGACATCACCCAGCAGCGCGCCTCCGAGCAGGCCCTGCGCGACAAGCAGGCGGCCGAACTGGCGAGCCACGCCAAGAGCGAATTCCTCTCGCGCATGAGCCATGAAATGCGCACGCCACTCAACGCGGTGATCGGCTTCGCGCAGCTGCTCACCCTCAGTCCCACCGGGCTGGACGGCACCACCGTGCGCGACTATGCCGGCCACGTGCTCGAAGCCGGCGAGCACCTGCTGGCGCTGATCGACGACGTGCTCGACCTGCAGAAGATCGAGGAAGGGGCGCTCACGCTGCAGCTGCACCCGGTCGACCTGCACGACGCGGTGACACGCGCAAGCGAGCTCCTGATGCCCCTTGCACAGTCGGCCCAGGTTCGCTTCGAGCTTGCCGTGCCCCCCGCGACCTGGGTGCAGGCCGACATGCAGCGGCTGCGCCAGGTGCTGCTCAACGTGGGCTCCAACGCCATCAAGTACAACCACCCGGGCGGCATCGTCCGCTGGCGGCTCGACGCCCTGCCCGACCGCGTGGCGCTGTGCATCGAAGACACTGGCTCGGGCATGACCGAAGAGCAGATGAGCCGGCTCTTCCAGCCTTTCGAACGCCTCGGCCGCGAGACCTCCACCATCGAAGGCACCGGCCTCGGCCTCATCATCGCGCGCAGCCTCACGCAAGCCATCGGCGGCCGACTGTCCATCGTGAGTCGCGCCGGCCTGGGCACCAGCGTGCGCCTTGAGCTGCAGCCCACCAGCGCGCCGACAGTGGTGCCGGTCGTGGCAGCGCCCGCCGCCGTGTCGGTCCAGACGCGCGCCCTGCGCATGCTCTACGTCGAAGACAACCGCATCAACGCCATCCTGTTCGAAGAAGCGATGCGCCTGCATGGCGACCGCATCGAGCTGCGCGTGGCCGAAGACGGCGACCAGGCGCTGAGCATCGCGCGAGACTGGCCGCCCGAAGTGCTGGTGCTCGACGCCCACCTCCCCGGAGCCTCGGGTTTCGAAGTGCTGCGCATGCTGCGCGCGCTGCCCGGCCTCGACAACGTGCCCGCGTACATGTGCTCGGCCGACGCCATGCCCGACGACGTGAAGCGCGCCTACGAGGCCGGCTTCGTCGGCTACTGGACCAAGCCCATCCATGTGGGCACCATCCTCGCCGACGTCGAGCAGTGCCTGCAGCGCAGCCGCGGCACCGCCTGACCCCACCCCGAACCCCACGCCGGGGCGCCACGATAATCGCGGGCTGCCCGCCACCCCCGGCGGTGCCCCTCCACCACCCCGATGCCCGCACCCGACACCGCCATCCTGCTGTGCAACCTCGGCACGCCCGACGCACCGACCACGCCGGCCGTGCGCCGCTACCTGTCGCAGTTCCTGCACGACCCGCGGGTCGTGGAGATTCCGCGCGTCATCTGGTGCCCCATCCTGCACGGCATCATCCTGCGCACCCGACCGGCCCAGTCAGCCAAGCGCTACGCCAGCATCTGGACGCCCCAAGGTTCGCCCCTCACCGTCTGGTCGGACAAGCAAGCCAAGCTGCTGGGCGGCTACCTCGGAGAGCGTGGCCACCACGTGACGGTGCGTTTCGCGATGCGCTACGGCAGCCCGTCGATCCCGTCGGTGCTGACCGAACTCAAGGCCGCGGGGGCACGCCGTGTGCTGGTGCTGCCCATGTACCCCCAATACTGCGCCGCCACCACTGCCAGCGCTGCCGATGCCGTCTACGCCTGGGCGAAAAAGGAACGCGCCTTGCCTGAGCTTCGCTTCGTCAACCGCTTCCACGACGACCCGGGCTACGTCGACGCGCTCGCCAAGCGTCTGTCGGACCACTGGATGACCCACGGCCGCGGCGAACGGCTCGTGATGAGCTTTCACGGCATGCCGAAGCGCACCCAGCAGCTCGGCGACCCGTATTTCGACGAGTGCATGCAAACCGCCCGCCTCGTCGCCGCCCGCGCCGGCGTTTCGCCCGACAAGCTGGTCGTCACCTTCCAGAGCCGCCTGGGCCGTGCCGAGTGGCTCAAGCCCTACACCGAACCGACGCTCGTGGAGCTGGCCCGCCAGGGCGTGAAGAAGGTCGACGTGATGTGCCCGGGTTTCGTGGCCGACAACCTCGAGACGCTGGAAGAGATCGCCCAGGAAGCACGCGATGCATTCCTGAAGGCCGGCGGCACCGAGTTCAACTACGTCCCCTGCCTGAACGACCAGCACGAGTGGATGGCCGCCCTGGCCGCCCTCGCCCTGCGCCACCTGCACGGCTGGGATACCCAGAAGCCCGCCGCGGCCACCCTGCCATGAGCGACAAGGCGAGTTCCGGCGTGCGGCTCGACAAGTGGCTCTGGGCCGCACGCTTCTACAAGACCCGCAGCCTCGCCACCCAGGAAATCGACAAGGGCCGGGTGCAGGTCAACGGCCAGGTCGCCAAGCCGGCCCGCGAGCTCAGGCCGGGCGACCTGCTCGAGATCCGCCAGACGGCCCAGAGCGCCCGCACCATCAAGGTCGTGGCACTCAGCCACGTGCGTGGCCCGGCGCCTGCCGCCCAGGCGCTCTATGAAGAGACGCCCGACAGCATCGCCCGCCGCGAGGAACAGGCCCGCCAGCGGCGCGAGACGCCCGAGCCCGCCCTGGCCATCGAACAGGGCCGCCCCACCAAGCGCGACCGACGCAAACTGGCCGACTGGGACCGCTGGAGCGCGTCGGTCGACCCCGACTGACGCGCCGGCGACCCGGGTTACGAGAAAAAGTTTCGCCTTCGGCTCTTGAAAACCCCCGGGGCTCACCCACATGCCCCGCTTCGACAGGTAATCCGACCCATGCAGAACACGGACGACAACACCCAGGACACGGCCGCCACCGGCGCCGCCGACACCCAAAAGCCGGCCACCGCCGAGGCCTCCGCGCCCGCGGCCGCCGATCAGCCCTCCCTCGAATCGCGCTTGGCGGAGATGTCTGACGCCTACCTGCGCGCCAAGGCCGAGGCGGAAAACATCCGCCGCCGCGCCGAGGAAGAAGTCTCCAAGGCCCGCAAGTTCGCCGTCGAAGGTTTTGCCGAAAGCCTGCTGCCGGTGAAAGACAGCCTCGAAGCGGCCATCGCCATCCAGGCCGCCACGCCCGAGCAGCTGCTCGAAGGCGTGCACGCCACGCTGCGCCAGCTCTCGCAGGCGCTCGAGCGCAACAAGGTGATCGAGATCAACCCGCCCGCCAGCACGAAGTTCGATCCTCACCAGCACCAGGCCATCAGCGTGGTGCCGGCCGACCAGGAGGCCAACACGGTCGTGACCGTGCTGCAAAAGGGCTACCTGATCGCCGAGCGCGTGCTGCGCCCCGCACTCGTCACCGTGGCCGCGCCGAAGTAAGAGATCCACAAGCGTGCAGCCCTTGAAAAAGCACGCGGTTATCCACAACTCGAGAACAACCGAATTTCAGTCCAACGGACTTCAGGAGTAAACGAACATGGCAAAGATCATCGGCATCGACCTCGGCACCACCAACTCGTGCGTGGCCATCATGGAGGGCAACACCACCAAGGTGATCGAGAACAGCGAAGGTGCGCGCACCACGCCCTCGATCATTGCCTACCAGGAAGACGGCGAGATCCTCGTCGGCGCCTCGGCCAAGCGCCAGGCCGTCACCAACCCGCGCAACACGCTGTACGCGGTGAAGCGCCTCATCGGCCGCAAGTTCACCGAGAAGGAAGTGCAGAAGGACATCGACCTGATGCCCTACAAGATCTCGGCCGCCGACAACGGCGACGCCTGGGTCGAAGTGCGCGGCCAGAAGCTCGCCCCGCCCCAGATCAGCGCCGAAGTGCTGCGCAAGATGAAGAAGACCGCCGAAGACTATCTCGGCGAGACCGTGACCGAAGCCGTGATCACGGTGCCGGCCTACTTCAACGACAGCCAGCGCCAGGCCACGAAAGACGCCGGTCGCATCGCCGGCCTCGACGTCAAGCGCATCATCAACGAGCCGACCGCAGCCGCGCTCGCCTTCGGCCTCGACAAGGCCGCCAAGGGTGACCGCAAGATCGCCGTGTACGACCTCGGCGGCGGCACCTTCGACATCTCGATCATCGAGATCGCCGACGTCGACGGCGAGAAGCAGTTCGAAGTGCTCTCCACCAACGGCGACACCTTCCTCGGCGGTGAAGACTTCGACCAGCGCATCATCGACTACATCATTGCCGAGTTCAAAAAGGAACAAGGCGTCGACCTGTCGAAGGACGTGCTCGCCCTGCAGCGCCTGAAGGAAGCCGCCGAGAAGGCCAAGATCGAACTCTCGAACAGCTCGCAGACCGACATCAACCTGCCGTACGTCACGGCCGATGCCTCGGGCCCGAAGCACCTGAACATCAAGCTCACGCGTGCCAAGCTCGAAGCCCTGGTCGAAGACCTGATCGAGCGCACCATCGCCCCGTGCCGCACCGCCATCAAGGATGCCGGCGTCAGCACCAGCGACATCGACGACGTGATCCTGGTGGGCGGCATGACCCGCATGCCCAAGGTGCAGGACAAGGTCAAGGAGTTCTTCGGCAAGGAGCCGCGCAAGGACGTCAACCCTGACGAAGCCGTGGCCGTGGGCGCCGCGATCCAGGGCCAGGTGCTGGCCGGTGACCGCACCGACGTGCTGCTGCTCGACGTCACCCCGCTGTCGCTCGGCATCGAGACGATGGGCGGCGTGATGACCAAGATGATCAAGAAGAACACCACCATCCCGACCAAGTTCTCGCAGGTGTTCTCGACGGCCGAAGACAACCAGCCGGCCGTGACCATCAAGGTCTACCAGGGCGAGCGCGAGATGGCCGCGGGCAACAAGAGCCTGGGCGAGTTCAACCTCGAAGGCATCGCACCCGCACCGCGTGGCACGCCGCAGATCGAGGTGAGCTTCGACATCGACGCCAACGGCATCCTGCACGTGGGCGCCAAGGACAAGGGCACCGGCAAGGAAAACAAGATCACCATCAAGGCCAACTCGGGCCTCTCGGAAGACGAGATCCAGGCGATGGTGAAAGACGCCGAACTCAACGCCGCCGAAGACAAGAAGAAGCTCGAACTCGTGCAGGCCCGCAACCAGGCCGATGCGCTGGTGCACAGCGTGCGCAAGTCGCTCACCGAATACGGCGACAAGCTCGACGCCCCTGAAAAGGAAAAGATCGAAGCCGCGCTGAAAGATGCCGAAGAAGCCCTGAAGGGCGACGACAAGGACGTGATCGAGGCCAAGAGCGAAGCGCTGATGACCGCAAGCCAGAAGCTTGGCGAAAAGGTCTACGCCGACGCACAGGCGGCCCAGGCGGCGGCCGGTGCGGCAGCGCAGCCCGAAGCGGCGGCCGGTGGCGCTGCGGGCGGCGGCGCGAAGGCGGCAGCCGACGACAACGTCGTCGACGCCGACTTCAAGGAAGTGAAGGACAAGAAGTAATTCGGCCCACGGCGGCATCGCCGCTGCGAACTATTCCCCCGTGGGCTGGCGAAACCAGCACGCGGGGGATTTCGCGTTCAAGGGCGCCCTTGTAGAAACGACAGCGCAACACCGGCAAGCACCAGACAACTGCAGCACAAGCACATGGCAAAGCGTGACTACTACGAAGTGCTCGGCGTGGCGAAAAACGCCTCCGAGGACGACATCAAGAAGGCCTACCGCAAGCTGGCCATGAAGTTCCACCCCGACCGCAACCAGGGCGAGGGTGCGAAGAAGGCTGAAGAGCAGTTCAAGGAGGTCAAGGAGGCCTACGAGATGCTCTCCGAGCCGCAGAAGCGTGCCGCCTACGACCAGTATGGCCACGCCGGCGTCGACCCCAACACCGGCTTTCGCCCGGGTGGCCCGGGCGCGGAGGGCTTCGGGGGTTTCGCCGAGGCCTTCGGCGACATCTTCGGAGACATCTTCGGTGGCCAGGGTGGCGGCGGCCCGCGCCGCGGTCAGCAGGTCTACCGCGGCAGCGATCTCAGCTACACGATGGAGATCACGCTCGAAGAAGCGGCCCACGGCAAGGAGACGCAGATCCGCATTCCCAGCTGGGAAGAGTGCGGCACCTGCCACGGCACCGGCGCCAAGCCCGGCACGCATGCCAAGACCTGCCCGAGCTGCAATGGCCAGGGCACCGTCACCATGCGCCAGGGCTTCTTCAGCATCCAGCAGACCTGCCCGCATTGCCACGGGACCGGGCGTGTGATCCCCGACCCGTGCACCACCTGCCACGGCCAGGGCAAGACCAAGAAGACCAAGACGCTGGAAGTGAAGATCCCCGCCGGCATCAACGAAGGCATGCGCATCCGCTCGGCCGGCAACGGCGAGCCAGGCACCAACGGCGGCCCCGCAGGCGATCTCTATATCGAGATCCGCATCAAGCAGCACGACATCTTCGAGCGCGACGGCGACGACCTGCACTGCACGGTGCCGGTGAGCATCACGACGGCGGCGCTCGGCAGCACGATCGAAGTGCCCACGCTCGGCGGCAAGGCCGAGATCGACCTGCCCGAAGGCACGCAACACGGCAAGACCTTCCGCCTGCGCGGCAAGGGCATCAAGGGCGTGCGCTCCAGCTACCCGGGCGATCTGTATTGCCATGTGAGCGTGGAGACGCCGGTCAAGCTCACCGAGCACCAGCGCAAGTTGCTGCGCGAACTCGACGAGTCCCTCGCCAAGTCGCCCGACAAGCACTCGCCCAACGCCAAGAGCTGGACCAACCGGGTGAAGGACCTGTTCAAGTAAGCCCGACGGCTCAAGTCGGCTTTCAAGGGGGCCGATAACTCCAGGAGATGGCGCAAAAGGGCGGCAGTAATTCACACGCCGCCGCGCCCCTGGAGACCCCGTGCAACTGCTAGACCGTGAAATCGCCGACTGCAAGGCTCTGGTTGTCGATGGCAACCCGACCTCGCGCAGCATCCTCGCCGCGCAACTGCGCGACTTCGGCGTCGGCACCGTCGTGCAGTGCGGCCGCATCAAGGACGCCCGCAAGCAGCTCGAAGCGCGCCCCTTCGACGTGGTGCTGTGCGAGCACCGCTTCGACACCGAAGACCCCAACTACACCGCGCAGCACCTGCTCGACGACCTGCGTCGTGCGCAGCTGCTGCCGTTTTCCACCGTCTTCATCATCGTCACCGGCGAAGCCTCGTACACGATGGTGGCCGACGCCGCAGAGTCCGCGCTCGACAGCTACCTGCTCAAGCCCCACACCGCCACCTCGCTCGGCGAGCGGCTGACGCAGGCGCGCAAGCGCAAGCGCACGCTGGCCGACATCTTCTCCGCCATCGAGCAAGGCGACTACCAGCAGGCCACCCGCCTGTGCCTGCAGCGTTTTGCCAGTCGCTCGGTCTATTGGCTCTATGCCGCGCGCATCGGCTCCGAGCTGCTGCTGCGCCAGGGCATGCACGACGAGGCCAAGAAGCTCTGCGAAGCCGTGCTCGAAACCGGCGCCCTGCCCTGGGCCCGCCTCGGCATCGCCCGCGCACAGATCGACGCCAACCAGCCCACCCAGGCCATGCGCACGCTGGAGACGCTGATCGGCGACCACCCGAGCCACGTCGACGCCTACGACGTGATGGGCCGCGTGCAGGTGGAGCAAGGCAACCTCAACGAAGCCCTCGACACCTTCCGCAAGGCGAGTTCGCTCACGCCGAGAACTTCGATCGCCCGCCTGCAGAAGCACGGCATGTTGGCCTTCTTCATGGGCGACCGCGACGAAGCCGCCAAGATGCTCGACCGAGCGGCCACGCTGGGCATCAGCTCGAAGATGTTCGATTTCCAGTCGCTGGTGCTGCTGGCCTTCAGCCGCTTCCAGCAACGCGACACCAAGGGACTGCAGCGCTGTCTCGACAACCTGCAGCACGCGCTCGAACGCGCGCCCAACAGCAAACGGCTGCAACGCTTCACCCGCATCGTCACGGCGCTCAACCTGATGCTGCTCAAGCAGGTGGCCGCGGTGGTGGCGGAAGTCCGCATGCTCTTCAGCAAACTCGACGAACCCGGCCTCGATGTGGAAGCCGGCTGCAACCTGCTGGCGCTGCTCGCGCAACTCACCGCCGGCGAAATACAGCTTGACGGCGCCGACAGCTGGGTCGACACGCTGGGCATGCGTTTCGCCAGCTCCAAGGGCATGACCGAGCTGCTCGCCGGTGCTGCCGGTGCGCACCCGCCCTTCGCCGAACGGGTACGCCAGGCCCACGTGCGCATCAGCGAGATGGCCGAGCAGGCCGTGACGCACACCGTGCAAGGCAACCACCGTGCGGCCGTGCACGCCCTGCTGTCCCATGCCGAGCGCACCTGCAACGGCAAGCTGATCGAGATGGCGCGCATGACGCTGCAACGCCACGGAGCCCGCATCGAGGACGCCGCCGAACTCTCGCAGCGGGCCGACGCCCTGCGCGACCTCTACGCTTTGAACGTGAGCGCCGCGATGCTCGGTCAGTCGGGCGGACGCCAACCAGGCGCGCTCAACCTGCGCGACGTGCGACCCGCCGAGCCTGATGGGGGCGATGCGGCTGCGGTCGATGCAGTGGCCGCCGAAGAGCCGGTCGAGTCCGCCGCCGACGAGCCGCCCCAGGCCGCCGCGGCCTGAGGTTTCAGAAGAGTTCGCCCTGCCCAGCATCTGCCGCGCGGGTGCGCCGCGCCGGCGCTGCCGGTGCCGCAGACGGCTTGCGGAAGAGGCTCAGGTCGAGTTCGATGCGCGTCTTGTTGAGGCCGAGCCGCGCACAGGCCTTGTCGAAACGCTGGCGCAGCAGCTGCGCCCACACCCCCGTGCCCTTCATGCGCTGGCCGAAGCTCGCGTCGTAGTCCTTGCCGCCGCGCATCTCGCGGATGCGCGCCATCACCCGCCCCGCCCGATCGGGAAAGTGCTGCTCCAGCCACTGCTGGAAGAGCGGATTCACCTCCCAGGGCAGGCGCAGCACGATGCTGAAGGCCGACTGCGCGCCCGCCTCGGCCGCGGCTTCGAGGATGCGCTCGGCTTCGGGCTCGTTGATGAAGGGGATCACCGGCGACACGCTCACGCCCACCGGCACGCCTGCCTTGGCCAGCGTCTCGACGACGCGCAACCGGCGGTGCGGCGCCGCTGCGCGCGGCTCCAGGATGCGCGCGAGCTTCGGGTCGAGCGAGGTGATCGAGACATAGATCGCCACCAGCCGCTGCGCCGCCATCGGCGCGATGAGGTCGAGGTCGCGCTCCACGCCCGACGACTTGGTGACCATCGAAAACGGATGCCGGCATTCGTGCAGCAATTCGATGATGGAGCGCGTGATGCCAAGCTTGCGCTCGATGGGCTGGTAGGCATCGGTGGCCGCGCCGATGTTGATCATCGAGGGCTCGTAGGCCCGGCTCGCCAACGCTTCGCGCAGGCGCTCGGCTGCGTTGACCTTGGCGACGATCTTGGTCTCGAAGTCGAGACCGGGCGAGAGGTTGAGGTAGCTGTGCGTCGGCCGCGCGAAGCAATAAATGCAGCCATGCTCGCAGCCGCGGTAAGGGTTGACCGAAAGGTCGAAGCCGATGTCGGGCGAATCGTTGCTCGACAGCACCGACTTCACCCGCTCCTCGATGATCTGCGTCTCGCGCGGCAGGTGCTCTTCTTCGGCCAGCTGATCGATCGAGCCCCAGCCGTCATCGAAAGTCTCACCGGATTGGCGGGCATAGCGGTGCACGATGGCCCAGCCGGTGCCCCGGCCCTTGATCGGGTCGGTTTCCAGCGGGGAAGTGGGTTTGACAGTCATACTGTACGTTTATACAGCATGCCTGGGTCGAGTCAACTTCGGTGCCTTGCGTCTACCCCTCCAACTGAGCGGTACACCACGAGTTCTAGGGACACGCGCTCCATCGGCCCGCAGTAGCCTGGGTCTCAGCTTGCGGCATGTCGCCGCGGGCGCCTGCCCACAGGGAGACGACGATGGCACTGACCGAAGCAGTGGACAACCTGTACCTCTACGACCCCCAGTTCGAGCCGGGGGCCAACAAGTTCTTGAGCGAAGTCGGCGGCAGTAGCGCCGCCCGTGCGGTGTCGTCCTTGGACGACGTGGGCGCAGCGCTGAATGCGTTCGCGCTGGTGAAGTTCCTGGTCTTCGATACCCACGGACGCCCGGGGAGGGTTTGCCTGGCGAACGGAACGAAACTCGAAGGTGTCGACTTCATGATCCTCAAGAAGAACCCGCACCTCCTGAAGATGGGGGCGCGCATCCTCTTCTACGGCTGCAACATCGGTGCAGGCGCTGCCGGAGACAAGTTCATGGACGAGATCGGCCTGTATTTGCTGCGCGGCAAAGGGGGCATCGTCGGGACCTCGACCGTCTCGAACGTCGCGCTCCAACTCGGCCCATTCGCGAGCGAGACCTTCATGGACCCCACGTCCTTCGGGGCGCGCCTCAAGGTCAGGCGCTACGACTTGTCGGGTGCGCTCGTCGGCTCGCGCACCACGGATCGGTATGGCGCCGTGACGCCCTGACGACGGCGACCAAGACGGCGGCCGCCGACGCGGCCGAGAGCCCCCGCACCTTGCGCGGGATCAAGCGCAAGGGACGGCGGCATCCGAACAATCGGTCCGATGAGCATCCGTCATCTTGACCGTCTTCTCGAACCGCAATCGGTGGCGGTCATCGGCGCCTCCGACCGCCCGGCCAGCGTGGGCGCCACGGTCTGGCGCAACCTGCGCAGCGGGGGCTTTCGCGGCCCGGTCTGGCCGGTGAACCTGAAGCACCGCACCCTCGATGGCGAGCCCGTGCATTCGCGTGTGGCCGACCTGCCCTCGGCGCCCGACCTCGCGGTCATCTGCACGCCGCCCGAGACCGTGCCCGGGCTGATCGACGCGCTCGGCCAGCTCGGCACACGCGCGGCCATCGTCATGACGGCCGGCCTCGGCCCCGAGCTGCGCTCGGCCATGCTGGCCAGCGCCCGGCCGCACCTGCTGCGCATCCTCGGGCCCAACTGCCTGGGGCTGCTGTCGCCGCGGCTCGGGCTCAACGCGAGCTTCGCGCACATCGGCGCGCGCCCGGGCGACCTGGCCTTCGTGTCGCAGTCGGGCGCCCTCGTCACCGCGGTGCTCGACTGGGCCCAGCCGCGCCACATCGGCTTCTCGCACATGGTGTCGCTCGGCGAGCATGCCGACGTCGATTTCGGCGACCTGCTCGACCACCTGGCGAGCGACCCGCACACCCGCTCGATCCTGCTCTACATCGAGTCGATCGAGTCGCCGCGCAAGTTCATGTCGGCCGCACGAGCCGCCGCGCGCAACAAACCGGTGATCGTGGTGAAGGCAGGCCGCGGTGCCAAAGGCGCTGCTGCCGCCGCCTCGCACACCGGGGCGCTGGCCGGCTCCGATCTCGTGTACGACGCGGCCATACGCCGCGCCGGCATGCTGCGCGTGAGCAGCCTGCAAGACCTCTTCGTCGCCGCCGAGACGCTGAGCCGCTTCGGCCGCAACCGCGACGAGTCCCTCACCATCATGACCAACGGCGGCGGCGCCGGCGTGATGGCGGCCGATGCGGCCGAGCTGGCGGGCGTGAACCTGGCCGAGATCGACGACGGCCTGCGCGAGCGTCTCGACGCCGCGCTGCCCGGCACCTGGTCGCGCCGCAACCCCATCGACATCATCGGCGACGCCCCCGCGCAGCGCTACGTCGACACGCTCACCGCCCTGCTCGCCGAGCCCGCGGCCGGCGCCGTGCTCTTCATCCACGCGCCCACGGCCATCGTGCGCAGCGACGACATCGCCCGCGCCTGCGCGCCGCTGGTGCAGGACGCGAGCGGTCGTGTGATGGCCTGCTGGCTCGGTGACGAAGCCGTGCTGCCGGCGCGGCGCATCTTCGAAGCCGCGGGCATCGCCGACTACGCCACGCCCGAGCAGGCCGTCGATGCCTTCGCCATGCTCGGCACCTACCGCCGCAACCAGGCCCTGCTGCTCGAAGCCCCCGCGGCCGACACCGGCACTGCCCCGGCACTCGACACCGCCCGCGCCCTGATCGCCAAGGCGCTCGCCGCAAAGAACCTGCTGCTCGACGAAGCCTCGTCCAAGGCCCTGCTCGAGGCCTATGGCATTCCAGTGGTCAAGACCGTGGTCACCGAGCCCACCGCCCAAGCCGCCGCTGCCGCAGGCGCCGGCCTCGGCTTTCCGGTGGCGCTCAAGATCCTCTCACCCGACATCTCGCACAAGTCAGACGCCGGCGGCGTGCGCCTCGGCCTGCGCGATGCCACCGAGCTGCGGACCGCCGCCGCGCAGATGCTCGAGCACCTGCGCACCACCCGGCCCGAAGCGCGCCTCGAAGGCTTCACCGTGCAGCCGATGGCCGCGCGGCCGATGGCGCAGGAGCCATCGTCGGCGCGAGCGTCGATGCGATCTTCGGCCCGGTGATCCTCTTCGGCCAAGGCGGCACGGCCGTGGAAGTCATCGCCGACCGCGCCATCGCCCTGCCCCCGCTCAACCGCGTGCTGGCACGCGACCTCGTCTCCCGCACGCGCGTGGCGCGCCTGCTGGCCGGCTACCGCGACCACCCGCCCGCGCAGCTCGACGCCGTGTGCGACGTGCTGATCGCCGTCTCGCAGATGCTGGCCGACCTGCCCGAGATCGCCGAACTCGACATCAACCCCTTGTGGGCCGACGCGCAAGGCGTGCTCGCGCTCGACGCCCGTGTGCGGCTGAGCGAGCAGCCGGTCGCCGGTGCGGCGCGGTTCGCCATCGCGCCCTATCCGCAGGCGCTCGAAGAGACGATCGAGTGGCACGGCGAGCGGCTCACGCTGCGCCCCATCCGCCCGGAAGACGCGGCACAGCACACCGCCTTCGTGGAGCAGCTGCAGCCGGAAGACCTGCGCCTGCGCTTCTTCTCCACCCGGCGCGAGCTGCCACGCAGCGAGCTGGCGCGGCTGACGCAGATCGACTACGACCGCGAGATGGCCTTCATCGCGGTGCGCGACCGTGCCGGCACCGGCCCCGAGACGCTGGGCGTGGCGCGGGCGGGCGCCGACCCCGACAACGTGGAAGCCGAACTCGGCGTCATCGTGCGCTCCGACCTGAAAGGCCAGGGACTTGGCAACCTGCTGCTGCGCAAGCTCATCCGGCACCTGCGGCAGCGCGGCACGCAACGGCTGGTGGCGCTGACGCTGCACGAAAACACCGCCATGCGCGAGCTGGCGCGTGATCACGGGTTCGTGGCCGATCGCACATCGCCGGAGCCCGGGACGGTGCGGCTCGTGCTCGACCTTCGCCCGGCTTGAGCCGCGCCAGCGGGCGCAAGCCCGTCACTCGTGCCGGCCGCTGCGCATGATCGAGCGCAGCAGCCACACCGCCCCCGCGCACGCACCCAGGAAGCCCAGCAGACCGAACGCCGGCAGGCCCCAGAGCAGCGGGCCGCCACGCACCGTCATCACGATCGACGAGCCGACGATGAGCGCGGCCACCACGAGCCCGACCGCAATGCGGCTCGCGGCGCGGTCGAGCTGGTCGCCCACACGGTCGAGGTGGCGCACCTCGATGTGCACCTGCACGCCACCGTGGCGCACATTGCGCAGCAGGCGCGAGAGGTCGTCGGGCACGGCGGCCATCAGGTCGGCCAGGCGCGTCAGCGAGCGCCACCCGCGCCGCACGATCACCTTCGGGTGGTAACGCGCCCGCAGCGCCCGCTTGAGCAGCGGCAAGGCCTCGCCTGCCATGTGGAAACCCGGGTCGAGGTGGCGGCCCATGCCTTCCACCGACACGAACGCCTTGATCAGGAGGGCCAGGTCCGACGGCAGCTGCAGCTGATGGCGGCGCAGGATGGTCGTCACGTCGGCCAGCATCGAGGCCAGGCTCAGCTGGGCCAGCGGCACGCCGTGGTACGTGTCGACAAAGGCCTCGACGTCGGCACTCAGCCGGTCTTCCTGCGTGCTCGGGTTGCCGTCGGTCCAGTCGAGCAACACGTCGGCGACCGACGAGGCGTCGCGCTGCACCAGGCCGAGCATCAGCTTGAGCAGCTCGTCGCGGCGCTGCGCCGAGAGCCGCCCCACCATGCCGAAGTCGATGAACGCGAGCCGGTTGTCCGGCAGGTAGAACACGTTGCCCGGGTGCGGGTCGGCGTGGAAGAGACCGTCTTCCACCACCATCTTCATCACCGCCTGCGCGCCGCGACGGGCGAGCAGCTTGCGGTCGAGGCCTGCGCTGTCGACGCGGCCCAGCTCGCCGCCGGGGATGCCGTCGACGAACTGCTGCACGTTCACGCGCTCGTGCGTCCAGTCCCAGTACACCTTGGGGATGACGATGTCGGGCTGCTGCGCGAAGTTGGCCGCGATGCGCTCGGCCTGCCGGCACTCGTGGGCGAGGTCGAGCTCGCGGCGCAGCGACTGGCCGAACTCCTGCACCAGCGCCACCGGCCGGTAGGGCCGCAGGTCGGGCCACTGGCGCACCGCGCGTGCGGCCAGGCGCTCCAGCAGGCGCAGGTCGGCCTCGATCACCGGGTGGATGCCCGGTCGGCGCACCTTCACCACCACCTCGCTGCCGTCGTGCAGCCGGGCGCGGTGCACCTGAGCGATGGACGCTGCGGCGAGCGGTGTCTCGTCGAACCAGGCAAACACCTGCGACGGCTCGCCGCCCAGGTCTTCGGTCAGCTGCGCCCGCAACGCCTCGAACGGCACCGCCGGCACGCGGCTGTGCAGCTGCTCGAACTCGGCGATCCACTCCGGGCCGAAGAGATCGGCGCGACCGGCAAGGATCTGCCCGAGCTTCACGAAGGTCGGGCCCAGCTCTTCGAGCGCACGGCGCACCTGCAGTGGCGGCGGCAGGCGTGCCAGCTCGGCGGCACTGTCCCAGTGCACCAGGCGGCCTGCCTTTTCGAGCAGGTCGGCCCAGCCCACGCGGCGCACCGCGTCGCCCAGCCCGTGGCGCACCAGCACCGCCACGATCTCCTGCAGCCGCCCGAGGTCTCGTGCGGTGTCGAGCGGGCTGGTCAGCATGGCAAGTGGGCGTGGTGGGGCATTCGCGGCAGTCTAGGGAGGTGGCGCGGCGCAGTCCAGCCACGCCAGCAACGCGAGACAGGCGCGCCTTGAGCCCCGTCAAGCCCACCGCGCAGGTGCTTTCTAGACTTCCCTGAGCCGGCCTTGCCCCACATGAAAGCGACCAGATCGATGTCAGAGCTGCTGCTCGCCCTGGCGGGAGACGCCAGCCGCGAACGCATCTCGCTCGGCGACATCGTGCAGGCCATGCAAGACCGCGCGCTGGCCGCACTCATCCTGCTGCTCGCCCTGCCCAACGTGGTGCCGGCGCCGCCCGGCACCTCGGCCCTGCTGGGCGTGCCGCTGATGGTGCTCTCGCTGCAGCTCGCACTCGGATGGCCGCCATCGCTGCCGCTAGCGATGACCCGGCGTTCGCTGCCACGTGACCAGTTCGCCGCGACAGTGCGTCGGGTCTCGCCGTGGCTAGCCCGTGCCGAGTCGCTGCTGCGGCCTCGCCTCGCGGGCCTCACCGGCCCCGTCGCGGCGCGCTGGGTGGGCGGCCTGTGCCTGTTGCTGTCGGCCACCCTCGCCCTGCCCATCCCCCTCGGCAACATGCTGCCCGCCCTGGCCATCTGCCTGCTGACGCTCGGGCTGCTGGAGGGCGACGGGCTGTGGGTGCTCTGGGGGGTGTTCGCCTCCGCGTTCGCCATGGCGCTGGCGGGAGGCGTGGTGTACGGCGTGCTGAGAGCGGTGTGGCAGGTGGTGGGTCACATGGGAGGCTGAGGGCCCGGCGAGCCGGGGAGACCCTCGCGGCGGCGCAGGCATGCCGGCATGGCCATCGTCTGCCAGCGTTCATTTCATCGGCCAGCACCGTGGCCGTCACCCCACCGGCCGCTGAGGCCCCGCACGCAGCACCCGCCAGCCCGCCCACACCGCAGGCACCGCCAGCAGCCCGGCGGCAGGCCACCACCCGAGCGCCGGCAGGCCGAACGCCGACGCCACCGGCGGCACCAGCAACACCAAAGCGCTCAACACGCACACGCCGAACAGCAGCGCGTGGAACGCCTGGTTGCCGTGGCGCGGCATGTGGCCACCACCCCTGAACCACTGCAGCATCGCGAGGTTGCCCACGATCACCGACGCGATGCCGGCCAGGCGCAATTCGTCGTCGCTCGCGCCCGCGCTGCGCGCGGCCCATTGCACGAGGGCGACGAAGCCAAGCGCCACCGCGCCCACCCCGAGCGCCCGGCCAAGTGCCGGCAGGCCGATGAGCGGCGCATTGGCCGCGCGTGGTGGCACCTGCATCGACTTGGCCGAGGCAGGTTCGGCCTCGAAGACGAGCGAGCACGCCGGGTCGATGATCAGTTCGAACAGCACCACGTGCAGCGGCAGCAGCAGCACCGGCCCGCCCAGGAGCGGCAGCATCGACAGCCCGACGATCGGCACATGCACCGCAAAGAGGTAGCCGATGGCCTTCTGCAGGTTGATGAAGACGCGCCGACCCGAGCGCACGGCGTCCACGAGCGAGGCGAAACGGTCGTCGAGCAGCACCAGTGCCGCAGCTTCGCGGGCCACGTCGGTGCCGCGCCCGCCCATCGCCACGCCGACGTCGGCGGCGCGCAGCGCGGGGCCGTCGTTCACGCCGTCGCCCGTCATCGCCACCACCTCGCCGCGGCGCTGCAGCGCCTGCACGATGCGCAGCTTCTGCGCCGGGGTCACGCGGGCGTAGACGGCGACTCGCTGGACGAGGCCCTCCAGCTGCGCCTCGTTGGCCTCGTCGAGCTGCGCGCCCGTCATCACGCGCGAAGTGCCGGCGGGCGCTTCGCCCGGCGGCACCAGGCCCGCATCGCGTGCGATGGCCAACGCGGTCGTGGGCGAATCGCCGGTGATCATCACGACGCGCACGCCGGCCTCGTGGCAGGCGCGCAGCGCGGCCGGCACGTCGCCACGCAGCGGATCGTGGAAGGCCAGCAGGCCGTGCAGGGTGTAGCCAGCTTCGGGAAGACGGGTGGCGTCGTCGCAGCCCACGCTCGCGACAGCAATCACGCGCATGCCGCGCTCGGCCCAGGCCTGCACCTGGGCCGGCAGCGACTCGGGCACATGCCCGCAAAGGGCGAACACCGCCTCGGGTGCCCCCTTCAGCACCACCACTGCCGCGGGGCCTTCGCCGCTTGCACCAGCCGGCGCGGGTTGCCAGCACTGGCGCACGAAGGGCCGACCCGGCGTCACACCTTCGCGGGCCAGCAGCACCGCGCCACGCTCGTGCGCGCGCTCGGCCGCCGGCAGCAGGCGAAAGATCGCCTGGTCCATCGGTTCCAGGCTTTCGGCCACGCTGGCCTGCGCGGCCATGCGCAGCAGGGGCATGAAGGCCTCGGCGGGCGCATCGCCGGGGCGGCGCTCGCACACACGGCCATCGGCCGTCTGAAGCCCGGCGACTTCCATCTGGTTGGCGGTGAGCGTGCCGGTCTTGTCGACGCACAGCACGGTGGTGGCGCCGAGCGCCTCGATGGCCTGCGGCTGCCGCGTGAGCACCTGCAGGCGCGCCAGGCGCCACGCGCCGAGCGCGAGCATCACCGTCCAGACGACCGCAAACTCCTCCGGCACGATCGCCATGGCCAGCGTCAGTCCGACCAGGAGCCCCGCCGACCACGAACCTTCGCGCCAGGCGAACACCATCGCCGCGATCACGCAGGTCACGAGCGCGAGCACGGCCACGGCGCGCACCAGCCGCTTCAGCTCGGCCTGCAGCCGGCTCTCGCGCGGGGCCACGCCGGCGAGCGAGCCGCCGATGCGCCCGAGCGCCGTGCGCGCGCCGGTGGCGGTGACGAGGGCCACGCCGTCGCCCTGCACCACCAGCGTGCCGGCGTGCAGTTGCGCGTGCTCGGCGTCACCCGGGTGCTTGTCGACCGGCATCGACTCGCCGGTGAGCATTGATTCGTCGGTGCGCATCGCGTGGGCGTCGACGAGCGTCGCGTCGCAGGCGAGGCGGTCGCCCTCTTCCACGAGCAGGCGGTCGCCGACCACGATCTCCTGGCTGGAGATGCGGCGCACCACGCCGCCGCGCACGACAGTGCTGCGCGGGCTGGCCAGGTCGCGCAGCGCCTCCAGCACACGCTGGGTGCGCAGCTCCTGGTAGGCCGAGATGCCGATCACCGCACAGATCGACACCGCCAGCGCCAGCGCGTCGAACACGTCACCCAGCAGCCCGTAGAGCACAGTGCAGGCGACGAGCAGCAGCACCATCGGCTGCGCACCGGCCGAGGCAATGACGCGCAGCGTGCTCTTGTGCTCGGGCGGCGGTAGGCGGTTGAGGCCATCGCGGCGCAGGCGCACCTGGGCCTCGGGATCGCTGAGACCTTGTTCGCTGAGACCTTGTTCCTCGTGTCCGGTGGGCGGTGCAAGCATGTTCATGCGCCGACTGTCTGATGCGCCTCGTGTGCAGCGGTTGACGTGCATCAAGCGTGCCCGGGCGCGTGGGCCTAGGCTGACGGGGTTCGTTCGACACCCTCCCGGAGCCCCGCCATGGCCACCTCCAAGCACGTTGCCCCCGACCCGGTCACCACGCCTTTCAGCTTCGAGCCCCTCTTTGCGCTGACGACGGCGTTTGCGGCAAATCTTGCTCAACTTCAGCGACTGCAACTCGATGCCTGGCTGTCGTGGCAGAAGTCGCTCGCCGACAGCGGCCAGGAGCTCTTCGACGAGTGGAGCTGCCGCTTCGGCGGCGGCGTGCCGATCGACGGTTGATGAACGGCCCGCCCCCACGCGAGCCGGTGTTCCGCGCACGCGGCCTGGCCAAGTCGTACGGCAGCGGCGAGACCTGCGTGCACGCGCTGCGCGAGGTCGACCTCGACATCGGCCGCGGCGAATTCGTGGTGCTGCTCGGCCCCTCGGGCAGCGGCAAGTCGACGCTGCTCAACATCCTCGGCGGGCTCGACACGCCGACCTCGGGTCAGGTGCTGTTCGAAGACCACGACCTGAGCGCCGCCAACGACGCCGCCCTCACCGAGTACCGCCGCGAGCACGTGGGCTTCGTGTTCCAGTTCTACAACCTGATCCCAAGCCTCACGGTGCGCGAAAACGTGGCGCTGGTGACAGACATCGTGGCCCACCCCATGACGGTCGACGACGCCATCGACCGGGTCGGCCTCACGCCGCGGCGCGACCACTTCCCGGCGCAGCTCTCGGGCGGCGAACAGCAGCGTGTGGCGATCGCACGCGCCATCGTCAAGCGCCCCGAGGTGCTGCTGTGCGACGAGCCGACCGGCGCACTCGACTACCAGACCGGCAAGCTGGTGCTCGAGGTCATCGCCCGCATCAACGCCGAGTTGGGCACCACCACCGTGGTCATCACGCACAACGCCGCCATCGCGGGCATGGCCGACCGGGTGATCTACCTGGGCGACGGCCGGGTGCAGAAGATCGAGACCAACCCGCACAAGCTGTCGCCGGCCGAGCTGTCGTGGTGAGCGCATGAAGGCCCTCGACCGCAAGCTGCTGCGCGACCTGCGCCTCATGTGGAGCCAGGCGCTGACCATCGCGCTGGTGGTGGCCAGCGGCATCGGCGGCTTCATCACCAGCCTCTCGGCGGTGGATTCGCTCGCGCTCGCCCGCGACCGCTTCTACGCGCAGGGGCGCTTTGCCGACGTGTTCGCCACCGTCAAGCGGGCGCCGGCCTCGGCCGCCGAGCTGCTGCGCCAGGTCGACGGCGTGGCCGACGTGCAGACCTCGATCGAGCAGATGGTGCGAGTCGAGATCCCCGAGGTGACCGACCCGATCATCGGCCAGCTGATCGGCCTGGAGGCGCGCAACGCGCAGCGCATGAACCGGGTGCAGGTGAGCCGAGGCCGGCTCCCCGAGGGGACGGGCCTGCGTGCCGACGGCAGCATCGAGGTGCTCGTGTCCGAGGGCTTCGCGCAGGCGCGCAAGCTGAAACCCGGCGACACGCTCACCGCCCAGATCAACGGCCGCCGCCGCACGCTGGCGGTGGTGGGCACGGCGCTGTCACCCGAGTTCATCTTCGCGGGCCTGTGGGGCATGCCCGACCTGCGCGGCTTCGGCGTCTTCTGGCTCGACCGCGAGGTGCTGGCCGCCGCCTACGACATGCACGGCGCCTTCAACCGCGTGGCGGTGAAGCTCGCGCCGCGTGCCTCCGAGCAGGCGGTGGTGGACGCCCTCTCGCGCCTGCTCGCACCCTACGGCGGCCGGCAGGCCCATGGCCGCACCGAGCAGACCTCGCACGCCATGCTCGACAACGAGATCAAGGAGCAGCGCGTGCTCGGCACGGTGCTGCCGGCGATCTTCCTTGCGGTGGCGGCCTTTCTGCTCAACGTGGTGGTGTCGCGGCTGGTCTCCACGCAACGCGAGCAGATCGCCGCGCTCAAGGCACTCGGCTACCCCAACCGCAGCATCGCCCTGCACTACCTCAAGCTCGTGCTCGTGATCGTGCTGCTCGGGCTCGCGCTGGGCGTGCTGCTGGGCGACCGGCTGGGCACGATGTTCACCGGCCTGTACACCGAGTTCTTCCACTTTCCGAGCTTCGAGCATCGCATCGCGCCGTGGCTGCTGGTGGTGAGCATCGGCATCACGGTCACCACGGCGGTGCTGGGCACGCTCAACGCCATCCTCGCCACCGTGCGCCTGGCGCCGGCCGAGGCCATGCGCCCGCCCGCACCCGGCCACTACCGCGCCACGCTGATGGAGCGCCTGGGCATCCAGGCCATGAGCCCAGCCGTGCGGATGATCGTGCGCAACATGGAGCGCCGCCCGCTGCGCACCGGCCTGTCGATCGGCGGCGTGGCGGCGGCGGTGGCCATCGTGGTGATGGGTAATTTCTTCCGCGATGCGATCGAGGTCATCGTCGACACCCAGTTCAATCTCGGCCTGCGCGGCGACGTGACGGTGTGGACGCCCGAGCCGGTCGACGACGCCGTGCGCCTGGAGCTGGCCCGTCTGCCGGGCGTGACCGCCGTCGAGACGTCGCGCTTCGTGGTGGTGGAGTTCGTCAACGGCCACCGGCGCGAGCGCAGCATGATCCGCGGCTACGCGCCGCGCCCCGACCTCTACCGCATCATCGACGTCGGCGGGCGCGAGGCCCTGCTTGACGGGCGCGGCCTGCTGCTCACCGACCGCCTCGCCGACAAGCTCGGCCTGCGCGTGGGCGACACCGTGCGGGTGGAGGTGATCGAAGGCCGCGAACGCACGGTCGACCTGGTGCTGGCCGGCACGGTGCGCGAAATGATGGGCCTGAACGCCTACATGGACCGCCCCTCGCTCAACCGCGTGCTCGGCGAAGGCGATCTGTCCACCGGCTTCGTGCTGGCCATCGAGCGCGGCACCGAACGCCAGGTGCTGGAAGCGAGCAAGAGTCTGCCGCGCATCGCCGGCGCGTGGAGCAAGGCCACCATGCTCGCCAACATGCAGGAGATCAGCGCGCGCAACGTGCGCATCATGAGCACCATCCTCACCATGTTCGCGAGCGTGATCGCGGTGGGCGTGGTCTACAACAACGCCCGCATCGCGCTCGCCGAGCGCGCCTGGGAAATGGCCAGCCTGCGCGTGCTCGGCTTCACGCGCGCCGAGGTCTCGGGCCTGCTGCTGGGCGAGCTGACGCTGGTGATCGCGATCGCGCTGCCGCTGGGCATGGCGCTCGGCTGGGGCCTGGTGCACGCGGTGGTCGACCTGCTGAAGTCAGACCAGTTTTTCTTTCCGGTGGTGATCCGTGCGCGCACCTACGCCTGGGCGGCGCTGTGCGTGGTGGCTGCCGGCATCGCCAGCGCGCTCGTGGTGCGCCGGCGCATCGACCGGCTCGACATGGTGTCGGCCTTGAAGACGAGGGAGTGAGCGATGAAGCGTTCCACATGGGTGGCGGCCGGGGTGGCCAGTGTGGCGGTGGTCGGTCTGCTGGCCTGGGCCTTTGCGCCACGGCCGGTCGAGGTGGAAGTCGCGACGGCCACGCAGGCACCGTTTCGCACGACGATCGACGAAGACGGCAAGACCCGTGTACGCGACCGCTACGTGGTCTCGGCGCCGCTGGCGGGCCAGTTGCTGCGCATGGGCCTGCGCGAGGGCGACCGGGTGGAGGCCGGCGCGGTGGTGGCGCAGATCGTGCCCACGCTGTCGCCCATGCTCGACGAGCGCACGCTGCGCGACCTGCAGGCGCGCCTGGGCATCGCGCAGGCGCAGGTGGAGCGGGTGAAGGCGCGCGTTGAGGGCGCACGCATCGGGTTGGAGCAGGCGCGCAGCGAGGCCACCCGCACCGAGCAGCTCGCGTCGCAGGGCTTCGTCTCGCTCACCAAGCTGGAGGTCACGCGCCTGTCGGCCGAAGCGGCGCAGAAGGAGCTGGAGGCCGCGACGCAAGAGCGCCACGTGGCGAACCACGAGGTGGAGCAGGCACGCAACGCGCTCGCCGCGGTGCGCAGCCCGCAGCAGTCCGGGCGTGGCTTCGCGCTGCGTGCGCCGGTGGCCGGCCGGGTGCTGCGCGTGGCCCAGGTCAGCGAGACGGTGGTGCCGCTCGGCACCCCTTTGCTGGAGCTGGGCGACACCGCCCGCCAGGAGATCGTGGCCGAGCTGCTGACCACCGATGCGCTGCGCGTGCAGCCGGGCGCCGCCGTGCTCGTCGAGCGCTGGGGCGGCACGGGCAGCCTCCAAGGCCAGGTGCGGCTCATCGAGCCGGCCGGCTTCACCAAGGTCTCGGCGCTGGGCGTGGAAGAGCAGCGCGTGCGGGTGCTGATCGACATCACCAGCCCGCCCGCGCAATGGGCGGCCCTCGGTGACGGCTATCGCGTGGGCGTGCGGGTGGTGACGCTCTCTCTCGACCAGGCGGTGCAGGTGCCGGTGAGCGCGGTGTTCCCGCTGCCCGCGGGTGACGGCAACGGCGACGTGGCGTTCGGAGTGTTTCGCCTCGACGGAGGCCGTGCCCGCCTGACGCCGGTGAAGATCGGCGCGCGCAACGGCAGCCACGCCTGGGTGCAGCAGGGGCTGCCGGTGGGTGCGACGGTGATCGTCTACCCACCCACCGCCGTGCGCGACGGCCTGCGCGTCAAGCCGCGGGCGGTGTGACCGGCTCGGTGCTCGCCGCGTTGCCGCGCAGCCGGGCGATCAGGTCGGCCACCACCGCCTTGTCGGGCGGCGCCAACAGGCTCGCCCGCAGGCGCTGGTTGCGTTCGAGTTCGCGCATGCGCCATTCCAACTCGCCCACGAGCGTGGTGATCTCGGCGTAGACGCTCGGGGCCTGCAGCGCCGCCATGTCGCGCAGCAGTTGCTCGGCGTTGTGGGCATCGAGCCCGGTGCTCGCAAACGAGGCCTGGATCCTGAGCGTGCGCTGCAGGCCGGACTCGAGCACGCTGCGCAGGGCGGGTGCGGCTTCGGCGATGCGCTCGTCGATCCACGGGCGCGCTTGCGCGAAGCGGCCGAGCGTGCCGGCCAGCCTCACGATGCGCGGCACGGCCTCGGCCAGCGGCTCGGCCGACGACAGCTCCACCGGTTCGTCCGGCGCGGCACGCGCCGCCGACGACACCGCATCGAGCAGCGCGGGGCTGAACTCGCCGGGCACCAGCCGGTGCGCCATGCGGGCCCGCGCCAGCGGCGAGCTGCCCGACTCCACCAGTGCCATCAGCCACTCGGCGGCCGCGATGATCTGCCCGTCGAGCGTGAACTCGTCGCCGCTCACGTTGCGCGGGTAGCCGAATCCGTCGAGCCGCTCGTGGTGCAGCAGCACCGCGTTGGCCACCACCTCGCCGGCACCGGCCAGGCGCTGCAGCACATCGTGCCCCACCAGCGGGTGCGTCACGATGTGGCGCCACTTGCTCGTCTCCAGGCGCGTGCCTTTCTGCATGAAGGCCGGGTCGATGTAGAGCTCGCCCACGTCGTGCACCAGGCCAGCGATGGCCAGGCGCTGGTGCTGGTCGATCTGCGAAGGCAGCAGTCGGCGCGCGAGCGCCAACGCGATCATGGCCACGCCCACGGTGTGTTCCATGCGGCCGTCGTGGCACTGGGTGTAGACGGTGAAGAGCGACTCCAGCGGCACCGACAGCTTGAGCGCCGCGAGCGACGCCGGCACCCCGCGCGCACGCTCCGACGCACACAGCGCCCGCAGCAGCGGGTGCTTCTGCATCAGCAACAGGGCCACCGCTTCGATCTGCAGCGAGGTCGAGCCCGCGTCGACCTGCATGCAGTCTTCCAGGGGCTTGCGCAACTTGTGCGCCAGCAGCCGCTCGCGCACCGAATCGTCGATGCGCGCGCCCTTGGCGATGAGCTTCATGCCGTTGCTGGCGAGGATGTCTTCGCTGGCCGACACCTGGTGCGAACGCCCGGTGGCCACCACGTGGTTGAGGAAGTGCGGGTTGACGGCTTCGGTCGGTTGCGCAGTCATCGTGAGCTTTCAAAGACCGGGTCGGGCTCGCTCTGCCCCGGGGCCGGGTGCTCGCCTTCACAGAAAACCCTGTTGCGGCCACGCCGCTTGGCCTCGTAGAGGGCCGCATCGGCGCGCCGCAGCAGGGCCTCGCCATTGTGCTCACCCTCGGCCGACATCGCCACGTCGATGCTCACGGTAGTGTGGAAAACCTCTCCATCGAGGTCGATCGGTGCACGCAAGGTCTCCACCAGCTTGTCGGCCAGCGCCCGGGCGGCGGTGAACGGACATGCCGGCACTGTCTGGTGCGCGCCAGGCTGCTCGCTTGACGGGGATCAAGTGCACGGGGCCTTCGGGTGGCACAACTGCGCACACGCCGTGCCGGGGCAGGAGCCGCCGCGCGTTTGCGCTGCATCAAGGCCCCGGCGCATGGTGGCGCGATCATGGCTGCATCCATTTCACCGAGGGCTTTCACATGATGCTGCAAGGAAAAGTCTGCCTCGTCACGGGTGCTGCCTCCGGCATCGGCCGTGCCATTGCCATTGCCTATGCGCGCGAAGGCGCGAAGGTCGTGGTGTCCGACGTCGACTCGGCCGGCGGTGAAGCGACCGTGGCGCTGCTTCCTGCGGGGTCGGGGGTGTTCGTGCCGGCCGACGTGAGCAACGCCGACGACTGCCGCCGGCTGGTGGAGCGCTGCGTCGCCGTCTACGGCAAGCTCGACGCGGCCTGCAACAACGCCGGCATCGGCGGCGAGCTCGCACCCACCGCCGACTACCCGCTCGACGCCTGGCAGAAGGTCATCGGCACCAACCTGTCGGGCGTATTCCATTGCATGAAGTACGAGATTCCCGAGCTGCTCAAGACGCGCGGCAACGTCGTCAACATCGCCTCCATCCTCGGGGCGGTGGCCTTCGCCAACGCGCCGGCCTACACCGCCGCGAAACACGGCGTGCTGGGCCTCACCCAGGCTGCGGCGCTGGAATACGGTGCCCAGGGCGTGCGCTTCAACGCGGTGGGCCCGGCCTTCATCCGCACGCCGATGATCGCCCCCGTCGACGCCGACCCCGCCGGCCACGAGATGCTCGTCTCGATGCACCCGCTGGGCCGCCTGGGCGAGCCGGCCGAGGTGGCCGAGCTGGTGCTGTGGCTCAGCTCGGAGCGGGCCTCGTTCTGCACCGGCGCCTACTACCCGGTCGACGGGGGTTTTCTCTCGCTAGCCTTGAGCCGCGCCCGCCCGGTGCTCGCGCCGGGCCTGGCAGGCCACGCAGCATTCGGCGGCCGGCTGCGACAGCAGGCGCTGCAGCGAGATGGGCTCGCCGCAATCTGCGCAATCGCCGTAGGTGCCGCTGTCCAGCCGCTGCAACGCGGCTTCGACCCGCCTCAACTCGGCGAGGTCGCGCGATTCTTCGGCGCCGAGCGTCGCCTCGACGCGCCGCTGCTCGGCTTCTTCCTTGCGGTCATGCACCTCGGCTGAGGACGTGCCGCCCTCGCGGCGAGCCATCTCGGCAGCGTGCACCTCGGCCCGCAGGTCGTTCAGGCGGTAGGTGAGCAGGTCACGCAGCGTGTGCAGGTGGGTTTGGGTGTCGACGTGCATGGGGTGTTGTCCTTGGTGTCAGAGATCGAGGTCCACGGTCTCGCGGAATTCGGGCACGGTGCAGGGCCAGCGATGGCGCTCTTCGATGGCCTGGCGCAAGGTGTCGGCCGCCACCGGCTCGCCGTGCGTCACGAAGACACGCTGCGGCGGCGACGGCAAAGCGCCCACCCAGTCGAGCAGCTCGCCCTGGTCGGCGTGGGCAGAGAGCGAATCGATGCAGGCCACCTCGGCGCGCACCGGGATGTGCTGGCCGTGGATCTTCACGGTGCTTGCGCCGGCGACCATCGCCGCGCCGCGCGTGCCGGCGGCCTGGAAGCCGGCGAAGAGGATGCTGTTGCGCGGGTCGGGCGCGAAGGCCTTCAGGTGGTGCAGCACGCGCCCGCCCGAGGCCATGCCGCTGGCCGAGATGATGACCGAGGGCACGCGCAGGTCGTTCAGGCGCTTGGACTCCTCGACCGTGTTGACGATCTTCACGCCGCGGCACATGGCCTCGCACTCCTCGGCGCTGAGGCGGTGTTCGCGGCGGTGCTCCAGGTACAGCCGCGTGGCATCGGCCGCCATCGGACTGTTGAGAAACACCGGCAGCTCGGGAATGCGGTGCTGCTCGCGCAGGAGGTGCAGGGCATAGATCAGCGTCTGCGCGCGGCCCACGGCAAACGCCGGGATCACCACCACACCGCCCCGCGCAGCGGTGCGGTTCACCAACTCGGCGAGCAGGCCGAGCGCGTCGACACCGCCATGCGTGCGGTCGCCGTAGGTCGACTCGACCACCAGCCAGTCGCAGGCGAGCGGCGGCGCCGGTGGCGGCATGACGAGGTCGGTGGCGCGGCCGAGGTCACCCGAGAAGAGGAGGGTCTTGCGGCCCCAGCGCACCTGCAGGCTGGCCGCCCCCAGCAGGTGTCCGGCACGGCGCAGGCTCACGTAAACGCCGGGAATGGGGGTGAACTCCTCATGGAACGGAACGGAACGAAACGCCGACAGCGCCGCGCGTGCATCGTCCTCGGTGTAGAGCGGCAATGCGGGCTGGTGCTTCGAGAAGCCATGACGGTTGGCGTAGTCGGCCTCTTCTTCGAGCAGTCGGCCCGAGTCGGGCAGCAGCAGGCCGCACAGCTCGCGCGTGGGCTCGCTGCAGTACACCGGCCCGCGAAAACCCGCCTGGCGCAGCCGCGGGATGAAGCCGCTGTGGTCGAGGTGGGCATGCGTGAGCACGACGGCGCTCACGCTCGACGGCGGCACGGGGAAGCTGTCCCAGTTGCGCAGGCGCAGCTGCTTCAGGCCCTGGAACAGGCCGCAGTCCACCAGCAGGCGCTGGCCCTGGTGTTCCAGCAGGTACTTGGAGCCGGTGACGGTGCCTGTGCCGCCGAGAAAGGTGAGTTTCAAGTGTGTTCTCCGTGCATGGAAATGGAGGCTAGGCCATCGCCCCGGTGCGCCCTTGACGGGGATCAAGGTTCGACCCGCCACCCGCTTCACTTGGCGGCGCCACGGCCGATACCACCGTGGCGCCGATGTGGCGCAATGCATCTGTCACCGAGAAAACTGCCATGCGCCACAACGGTCCCGTCACCCAGAAAGAACACCGTCTCGACCCTGCGACCCGCCTGGTCTCGACCACCGACCTGAAAGGCCGCATCACCTACTGCAACCCCGCCTTCGTCGACGCGAGCGGGTTCACGCGGGAGGAGCTGCTGGGCAAACCACACAACCTCATCCGCCACCCCGACATGCCCGAGGAAGCTTTCCGCGACCTGTGGGCCACCGTCTCGCAGGGCCGGCCCTGGGCAGCGCTGGTGAAGAACCGGCGCAAGAACGGCGACCACTACTGGGTGCAGGCCAACGTCACGCCACTGATGGAAGGCGACACGCCGGTGGGCTACATGTCGGTGCGCAGCGCCGCGCCGCGCGAGGCCGTCGACGCCGCCGACGCGCTGTACCGCCGCATGCGCGAGGCGCAGGCGAGCGGCGCACCGGGGGTGCGCTTCGATGCCGGCCGCGTGGTGGCGCTCTCGTGGGCGGGGCGCATGGGCACGCTGTGGCGGCGCGTGCGGGCGAACGGCGTCGTTTTCGGCGGCATGGGCCTCGCCCTCGCGGGGTTTGCGCTCGGCACAGCCGCCACTTCGCTGCCAACGTGGGCCGGCGCGCTGGCCACCGCAGCGGCGGGGGGCGTGGCCACGAGCCTGGCCGCACGACACGTGCGCCGGCCGCTGGCCCGGCTGCGCAACGCCGCCCGGCGCATGGCCGCGGGCGACCTGCGCCAGCAGATCGAGGTCGGCGGCTGCGGCATCGTCGGGGAACTGCAGGCCGCGCTCGCGCAGCTCAACGTCAACCTGCAGTCCCTCGTGGGCGATGCGCGCGGCGAGGTGGCCCGCATGCAGCAATCCATCGTCGAGATCGCCGACGGCAACCACGAGCTGTCGTCGCGTACCGAATCGCAGGCCAGCAGCCTTCAACAGACGGCGGCCTCGATGGAAGAGATCACCGGCACCGTGCGGCAAAGCGCCGAATCGGCCCAGCAGGCCACGGCGCTCGCCGAGGCCGCGGCACGCGTCACCGAGAGCAGCCGCGACGCAGTGCAGCGGATGTCAGGCACGATGAAGGGCATCAGCGAATCGTCACGGCGCATCGCCGACATCTCCGGCGTCATCGACAGCATCGCCTTTCAGACCAACCTGCTGGCACTCAACGCCGCGGTGGAAGCGGCCCGCGTGGGCGAACAGGGGCGTGGCTTCGGCGTGGTGGCCGGTGAAGTGCGGGCATTGGCGCAGCGCACGGCCGAGGCGGCGCGCGAGATCCGCGATCTCGTGAACGCCGCCCACGGCCGCATCGACGCCGGCGTGGCCGAAGCGGAGATGGCCGCGGCGACCATCCATGCCACCACCGAAAGCGTGACCCGCGTCACCCGCTTCATGCAGGAGATCAGCCACGGCGCGAAAGAGCAGCTGGCGGGCATCTCGCAGGTCAACGACGCGGTGTTTCACCTGGACGGCATCACCCAGCACAACGCCGCCCTGGTGGAGCAGCTCGCCGCCTCGGCCGAGGCGCTGCGCGACCGGGCGCTGATCGTGGGCGAGTCGGTGCAGGTGTTTCACACCGGCCAGGGTGTGACGCACGCCACGAAGCACCGCACGATCGCTGCGTCGCGCCGAGCGGCTTGACGACGATCAAGCCAGCCGGCCGGCCACGTCAACACACTCGCCGCACATCAGACCAAGAGCGCGCCACGCCGCGCCACACCATCAGGGACACGACGTGCAGCAGCACACCATCCTCATCGTCGACGACAACCCCGAGAACCTCACGGTGCTCGGGGAACTGCTGCGGCGCGACTACCGCGTGCTGGCCGCCACCAACGGCGCCACGGCGCTGGAGCTCGCCCGGCGCAAGCCCCGGCCCGACCTCATCCTGCTCGACGTGATGATGCCGGAGATGAACGGCTACCAGGTGCTGGCCGCCCTGCACGCCTCGCCCGACACGCGCGAGATCCCGATCATCTTCACCACCGCGATGTGCTCGACTGAAGACGAAGAGCACGGGCTTCACCTCGGAGCCGCCGACTACATCACCAAGCCGCTCAGGCCGGCGATCGTGCTGGCGCGCGTGCAGACGCAGCTGGCCATCAAGCGCGCCCGCGACGCGCTCAAGCGCGACAAGGCGAGCCTCGAGAGCGAGGTGCTGCGCCAGATGCAGGAGAACCGGCTGATCCAGGACGTAGCCATGCGCGCGCTGGCGCGGCTGGCTGAGACCCGAGACAACGAAACCGGCAACCACCTGCTGCGCACGCAGGAATACGTGGAGCTGCTGGCGCGCCACCGCGCGGCTGCGGCCGGCGTTTTCAGACGAGCTGAGCGAGCGCAACGTGGCGCTGATCGCGAAATCGGCGCCGCTGCACGACATCGGCAAGGTCGGCATTCCGGACCGCATCCTGCTCAAGCCCGGCAGGCTCACGCCCGACGAGTGGGAGGTCATGAAGACGCACGCCGCACTCGGCGCCGACGCCATCGGCCGTGCGGTGGCCGACATGCGGCAGCCGGCCGGCTTCCTGGTGTATGCGACACAGATCGCGCGCCATCACCATGAGCGATGGGACGGCACGGGCTACCCCGATCGCCTGGCCGGCACCGACATTCCCCTTGCAGCACGCCTGATGGCGATCGCCGACGTATTCGATGCGCTCATCTCGCAGCGCAGCTACAAGGCCGCGCTGCCGGCGGCGCAGGCGCGCGAGATCATGGCCGCCGAGCGCGGCCGGCACTTCGACCCCGAGCTGCTCGACGTCTTCCTCGAAGCCTTCGACGAGTTCTGCGAGATCGCGCGCCGTCGACCCGACGAGGCAGCGGCTACCGCGCCCGCGAGCGACGCGACCGGGCGCTCGATGGTGCGCACCGCATGACGCACGCGAGTGCGCCCGCGGCGCGCCGGCGCTCGGCGGTGCGGCTTTCCATCGGCTACGCCGTGGTGGCCGCGCTGTGGATCGGCGGCTCCGACTGGCTGCTGGCCACGCTGGTCGATGACGTCGGCACCTTGTCGATGCTGTCGGCCGCGAAAGGCTGGGTGTTCGTGGCCACCACGGCCCTGCTGCTGCACGTGGTGCTGCAGAAGTACGTCTCGGCGCGCAACGAGCGTGACCGGCAACGGCATGCGCTGGAAATCCTGCGCGCCGCATCCGAGAAGCCCGAAGCCGGGCAAGGCCCGGGGCATGAGCACCCGCCTGCCGATGAGCGCGAGCCTCCCCTGGACGAAGAGCCGGACCTCGAGCGCGAAGCGCTGTACCGCTCGATCGTCTCGGCGCTCGACGAAGGCATCATGGTGTTCGGCCTCGATGGCCGGCTCACGGCCTGCAACCCGCGCGCCGAACGCTTCTTCGGCCTGACGCTGGCCGAGATGCAGCACAAACACACGATCGCGCACTGGTCGCCGATGCGCAGCGACGGCTCGCCGATGCTGGTGGGTGAGCTGCCCCTGTGCCGCACGCTCGCCACCGGCCTGCCCTGCCACGACGTGCTGGTGGGTGTCACCCCGCCCGGCGGCACGCTGCGCTGGCTGACGGTGAACGCCGAACCGGTGTGCGACGGGCCGTCTGGCAAGATGACGTCGGTGGTGACCTCGTTCAGCGACATCACCGAACGCCACCTCGCCGAGGAGCAGCTGCGCAAGCTGTCGATGGCGGTCGAGCAGTGCCCCATCGGCATCACCATCCGCGACACACGCGGCCGCATCGAATACGTCAACGAGGCGTTCACGCGCATCAGCGGCCACAGCCGCGAGGTGGTGACCGGCCTGCACATCAACCTGCTGCAGCTCGGCCGCACGCCGGCAGCCCGCGGCGACGAGCTGGACGCCGCGCTGGAGCGCGGCGAGACATGGCGCGGCGAATTCAGCAACGTGCGCGCCGACGGCGAGCCCTATGACGAGTTTGTCCACGTGACGCCGATCCGCCAACCCGACGGGCGCATCACCCACTACCTGTGCATCAGCGAAGACGTGACCGAGCGCAAGCGCATGAGCGCTGAACTCGACCGCCACCGGCACAGCCTTCAAGACCTGGTGAACGAGCGCACCCGCCAGCTCAAGGAACTCAACCAGGCGCTGATCGAAAGCCTGGACGCCGTGCGCCTGACCGAGCTTCGCCTGCAGGAGGCCAACGCCGAGATGGTGCTGTCGCGCGACCGGGCCGAAGCAGCCAACCGGGCCAAGAGTGCCTTCCTGGCCAACATGAGCCACGAGATCCGCACGCCCATGAACGCGATCATCGGGCTCACCTACCTGTTGCGGCGGGACGCCGGCACGCCCGTCGAAGTCGACCGCCTCGACAAGGTGGCCGGCGCCGCCAACCACCTGCTGCAGGTGATCGATGACGTGCTCGACCTCTCGAAGATCGAAGCCGGCAAGCTCGAACTGGAGCGCGCCGATTTTTCGTTGCGCTCGGTGCTGCAGGCGAGCCGCACGCTGGTGGCCGACCGCGCCGAGGCGAAGGGGCTCGAATTGCAGGTGGAAATCGATCGCGTGCCCGACGCCTTGAACGGGGACGCGACCCGCCTGTCGCAGGCCCTGCTCAACCTGCTCAGCAACGCGGTGAAGTTCACCGAGAAAGGCCGCGTCGTGCTGCGCGTCGAGCTGATCGAGCAGCGCAGCGACAGCGTGCGGGTGCGCTTTTGCGTGAGCGACACCGGCATCGGCATCGCGGCCGACAAGCTCGACCAGCTGTTTGCCGCCTTCGTGCAGGCCGACACCTCCACGACCCGTCGCTTCGGTGGCACCGGTCTGGGCCTGGCCATCACACAGCGGCTGGCCGCCAAGATGGGCGGCGACGTGGGCGTCGCGAGCCAGCCCGGCGTGGGCAGCGAGTTCTGGTTGACCGCCCAGTTTGCGCTGGGCAACGCCGTGGCCGCCGCTCCGCCCGAGCCGACGTCGGATGCGCAGGCGATCCGCCGCCAGCACGCCGGCGCCTGCGTGCTGCTGGCCGAAGACAACCCAATCAACCAGGAAGTGGCGCTCGAGCTGCTGCACTCTGCTGGCCTGCGGGTGGACGTGGTCGCCAATGGCGTCGAGGCGATCGAGCACCTGGAGCGACAGCACTACGACCTGGTCCTGATGGACATGCAGATGCCGCACATGGATGGGCTGGAGGCGACCCGGCGCATCCGCAGGATGCCCGGCCACGCCCACGTTCCCATCCTCGCCGTCACGGCCAACGTGTTCGACGAAGACCTGATGGCCTGCCTGAGCGCGGGCATGAACGGCCGCGTGGCCAAACCGGTCGTGCCCTCGAATCTGTACGCCGCGCTGAACGCCTGGCTGCCAGTGCGCACGCCGGCGGGCGATGGCCGTGATAGCGATTCGATGCCCGTGGCCGCCCCGGCCTCTCTGGACATCCCCGGGCTGGACTGCGAAGGCGCGCTGGCGCGGGTCAACGGCAAGCTCGGCACCTACCTGCGCGTGCTGAAGCAGTTTTGCCGGCACCACGGCGTGCGCTTCATCGACGACGCGGGCGACGATCTTGGTGCGCTCGCGCAAGCAGCGCACGCGCTCAAGGGCGCTGCCGCGTCGATCGGCGCCACCGAGCTGATGCACCAGGCCGACCAGCTTCAGCGTGCAGCGGCACACGGAGCTCCGGCCGACGACATCGTGGCGGCCAAGAGACAGGTGACACAACAGCTGGGCACGCTGCTCACCGCCATCACCGCCAGCCTCGATCGCCCGGCGCCTCCGGGAGCGAATACCGCGGCACACGAGGTGCGCGACGTGAGCGACACCGAACTCGACGAGTTGGCTGCCCTGCTGGACAGCGCCAACTTCGACTCGGTTGCGCGCTTCGCGGACCTGTCAGCCGCGCTCGAAGCCAGGCTCGGCCCAGGCGTTCAGGACATCGACGACGCCCTGCAGCGGTTCGACTTCAACGCCGCCGGCGAAGCGCTGCGCAGCCTGCGCGTGCTCGTCTCTTGAGACACGCGGCCCGCCCAGCCCGTGGATGGGCGCTCTCCGCGAGCTTGAATGCGCATTCCTTGCGCCCGATCAAGGGTCCGGGCGCACGGCGATCTACCTTCGGGGAGTCACCCTCCCTGCCCTTCAAAGGACCCTCGCCATGAACATCCTGCTTGCAATCGACGACAGTCCCGACAGCCGGCACATGCTGGCCTGGCTCGGTGCCCGTCCGGAATGGCTGACCCCGTCACAGCACTACGCCGTCGTGCACGTGCAAACGCCCTTGCCCAACGGACTGCAGGTGCTGCTCGACCCGGCCCAGATCGAGATCCGCCGCGCGGCAGAGGCGAGCAGCGTGTTCCGCTCGGTGCGCACGTTTCTCGAACACCACGGCATCCACGCCGAGTACCTGCATCCGGAAGGAAATGCGAGCGCCGTCATCGTCGAGCAGGCGGCCCGCATGAAGGCCGACCTGATCGTCATGGGGTCGCGGGGGCATG
Source organism: Rhizobacter sp. J219 (assembly GCF_024700055.1). Lineage (GTDB taxonomy): Bacteria > Pseudomonadota > Gammaproteobacteria > Burkholderiales > Burkholderiaceae_C > Rhizobacter. The sequence continues at coordinate 792,705 of NZ_JAJOND010000001.1, read as the reverse complement.
GCGCCATGGGCCAGTGGTTGCTGGGCTCGGTGGTGTCGCGCGTGCTGGCGACATCGAGCGTGCCGGTGCTGGTGGTGCCACCGCCCGGGCGCAGTGCGACGGCTCCTCAGTAGAAGTCGCCGCCCCCGCTACCCGGGGCCATGTTCTCGAACTTCGTCAGCGACTTCAGGGACGCTAGCTTCATCGCGCGTGTCGGGCCGTCCATCTTGTTCGCTCTGCGGTTTCCAGGGACTGGCAATGGCGATGTTTCAGGGCGGATCAAACCGGTGCATGCAGGTGTGGCGGATTTCCGCTTGTATCGCCGCCAATCGCGGTCCAAGATCACTTGGAAGCCTGCTTGGGCGCATCTGCTGGAGTGCCCGGAGTCGCCGCCACCAGACCTCGCCGGAGTACATCCTGCAGTGCCTGCCGTCGCTGCGTGCTTCCCACCTGCTCGGCGTCGTAGCAGTCAGGCGCAGCGTCCGACGCGTTCTGCATGCACAGTCCGGCCAGGGAGACCCGGCCTTCGGCGAACGGCATCTCGGCGGCAAACGAAACCGAGCTTGTGATTTCACGCCGCACAACCGTGAATGTCCCACGCACGACGTAGTGCGCGCCCATCCAAACAGCCTCGGTGATGCGCGGCGAGCCGAAGACGTACCTGACGTTTGGCCAGAGTTGCGACCAATGGAGCAGCCCCAAGTCGACAATCTGCGCCAATTCATCAACGTGTGGATTGGGCAGCGACGGCCCAGAGCGGGATGGAGCGGCTGGGAGCGCCCAGGCACTGCCGCTCGAGACATCGTTGAGGAGGTGCCTCATGGTGCTGGAGATCGGAAATCTGTAGAGCGAGCCCTGCCCTGGCGGCTTGGCTGACGCGAAGATCACCCTGCCTTCGCTGCCCCAGCTCAGCGAGATCTCGCGGCGTCCGCCGCAGTCATGACTGGAAGACAGCATCGCCTCGACGAAGCGCAAAGTTTGCACTTCGGATTTCTCGACGGCCAACTCTCCGCGACAGTCGGTGTCGGCGTAAAACACGACAGCGCGCAGTTGCTGGTCGTCAGCGCGCCGGATGTTGATCTCCACATCGCGTGGCCGCATCCCATCAAAGCGCACGGACCCGCGCCAGTTGCCGACCAACACATCGCTCGCGGACTCCTGCTGTCGCGTCGCGCAGCCGCACAAGGCAAAGCCAAGCCCTAGCACTAGAGCCAGAACGACCTTCACGTGAACTCCCTTTGTTCGCTGTCATCACAGCCTCGAAACGGGCTTGGTTGTGAGCATGCAGCTCGGTGGACTCTAACGTGCAAAAGACGCGAGCACCAGCCAGTGCGGGCAAAAATACGATTCATGGCATGGTCTCTCATCGACGCCTGAATGGCGAAATGACGCTGGCACCGTTCGACAGCGGCCACGAGCAGAAGCTGCTCGCGCAGCGGTGACACTCACCTTCCAGGAGGTCTCATGACCCTGCACGCCACTTGTCCCACAAGCAAGCGTCTGTGCTTGAGAGGATGTGTGACGCGAGAAACTCGATTCACAAGGGAATTTCGAGTGGGCCGGGCATCGCGGCAGCCCGGGATACGCGCCATTTGATGACGCAGATGGATGGTGCCAAGGTAACCGGGCTACGTCGAACTAGTAGAAATCGCCGCCGCCGCTGCCGGGCGCCATGTTCTCAAACTTCGTCAGCGGCTTCAGGAACGCCAGCTTCACCGTGCCGGTGGGGCCGTTACGCTGTTTGCCGATGATGATCTCGGCCACGCCCGGCTCCTTGGACGGCGTCGGGCCGTCGATCTTGTTGTAGTAGTCGTCGCGGTAGATGAACATGATCACGTCGGCGTCCTGCTCGATGGCGCCCGACTCGCGCAGGTCGCTCATCATCGGGCGCTTGTCGGTGCGGGTCTCCACGCTGCGGTTGAGCTGCGAGAGCGCGATCACCGGGCAGCGCAGCTCCTTGGCCAGCGACTTGAGGCCGCGCGAGATCTCGCCGATCACGGTGGCGCGGTTCTCTTCGCTGCCGCCGCCGCTGCCGCTCATCAGCTGCAGGTAGTCGACCACGATCAGGCCGAGCTGGCCGCATTGGCGGGCCTGGCGGCGAGCCCGCGCCCGCAACTCGCTCGGGCTGAGCGCGGAGCCTTCGTCGATGAAGACGGCGGCCTTGCCGAGTTTCTCGACGGCCTCCGACAAGCGGCCCCACTCGTCGTCCTGCAGCTTGCCGGTGCGCAGGTGCGACTGGTCGATGCGGCCGAGCGAACCCACCATCCGCAAGGCGAGCTGGGCGGCACCCATTTCCATCGAGAACACCACCACCGGCAGGCCTTCGTTCACCGCCACGTTCTCGGCGATGTTGAGCGCGAAAGCGGTCTTGCCCATCGAGGGGCGCGCGGCGAGCACGATGAGGTCACCGGGCTGCAGGCCGGCGGTCATCTTGTCCATGTCGTAGAAGCCGGTGCGCACGCCGGTCACTTCTTCGGCGCCGTTTTCATGCAGCTCGTTCACGCGGTCGATCAGCTGCACCACCAGCGTGTCCATGCTGATGAAGCCCTGGCGCGAGCGCGAGCCCTCCTCGCCGATCTTGAAGATCTTGCTTTCGGCTTCGTCGAGGATCTGCGGCACCGGCCGGCCTTGTGGATTGAACGCGGCAGTGGCGATCTCGTCGCTCGCAGCGACGAGCTTTCGCAGCACCGCGCGCTCGCGCACGATCTCGGCGTAGCGGCGCAGATTGGCCGCGCTCGGCACGCTCTGCGCCAGCGCGTTGAGGTAGACGAGGCCGCCGCAGGCTTCGGCCTTGCCAAGGCTTTGCAGTTGTTCGAAGACGGTGATCACGTCGGCCGGCTTGGCCTGGTTGATCAGGCCGCCAATCGCGCCATAGATCAGCTGGTGCTCATGGCGGTAGAAGTCGCTGTCGGTGAGCAGGTCGCCGGCGCGGTCCCAGGCACTGTTGTCGATCAGGAGGCCGCCGAGCACGCTCTGCTCGGCTTCGATCGAGTGCGGCGGGATGCGCAGGCGTGCGACCTCGTCGTCGCGTGGATCAGCGCCGGCATGATTGGGAAGGTTGAACACCGAAGACATGAATCGTCGATCCTAGGAACTGCAGTGCAAGGCGCATACCCGGGTAATCGAGTTGTGCGCAACCCTGTGGGTATCTCGTGGTCAAGCTGCGGATACCGCGGGAAAACTCAATACCCAATGAAAAAGGGCCGGCAGAGCCGACCCTTCTCTGTGGCGCAGGCAGACCTTAGTCGGTCTCGCCCACCACCACCACCTTGACTTCGACCACCACATCGGTGTGCGGTGCCACGGTCACGGTGTGCTCGCCGACGGTCTTCAGCGGGCCGTTGGGCAGGCGGACCTGCGCCTTGGCGACCTTGAAGTCGATGCGGTTGAGCGCATCGGCGATGTCGTGGTTCGTCACCGAACCGAACAGACGGCCGTCGACGCCGGCCTTCTGCGTGATGTGAACGGTGCGGCCGTTCATCTTCTCGCCCAGCGCTTGAGCGGTGGCCAGCTTTTCAGCGGCAGCCTTCTCGAGACTCGGCGCGGCGGGTTTCGAATTCCTTGATCGCGGCTTCGGTCGCACGGCGTGCGGCGCGGGTCGGGATCAGGAAGTTGCGGGCATAACCATCTTTCACCTTGACGACATCGCCGAGGTTGCCGAGGTTGGCCACTTTTTCGAGCAGGATCACTTGCATGTCATGTGCTCCTTAGACCTTGTGCTGGTCGCTGTACGGCAGCAGGGCCAGGAAGCGAGCGCGCTTGATGCAGGTGGTGAGCTGGCGCTGGAAGAACGCACGCGTGCCGGTCAGGCGGGCGGGCGTGATCTTGCCGTTTTCACCGATGAAGTCGCGCAGGGTGTCGATGTCCTTGTAGTCGATCTCTTCGACGCCGGTCACCGTAAAGCGGCAGAAACGCTTGCGGCGGAACAGCAGGGACTGTTGGTTGCGCTTGGGTTTGCGGTCCTTCGAGAACCGACCTTTACCACGTGGCGGGGGCATATTTCACCTCTCTAGAAATACATTCCGGAACAAACAAGAGCCGGTCACTCGGACTTCAGCTCATCGAATTCGGTCACATGCAGGACGGTGCCTCGGCCGTTGCGCTGGTGGGTCAGAAAACCGGCGAAGGTGCCGGTCGATCCGATCTCCAGCTTCAAGAGGCGCTGGGCGAGATCCCCGATGACCACCGCTCGCATCTCCAGGGAGACCTTGCGGGAGGTGCCGGCTTCCGTGACCTGCGATTCGTGCTTGAGCCCGAAATCACAGGCGGGAAGGCCCGCGGGGGTGTAACGCACTGCGCCTCGCTCCACCAGCTGCGCCGACAGAACCACGCGGTTCATGCCGGCCTCGCCGAAAGGAGCGCCGGGCGCCCGTCGATCAGGCCGAAGCCTCCTGCTGTTGAGGAGCCTTGCGGGCCTCGTCCTTTTCCACCGACTTCATCATCACCGAGGGGCCGGTCTCGGCCTTGCTCTTGACGACGGTCAGGTGACGCAGCACGGCATCGTTGAAGCGGAAGCCGGTTTCCAGCTCGCCGAGCACTTCCTTGCTGCATTCGATGTTGATGCAGAGGTAGTGGGCCTTGGCCAGCTTCTGGATCAGGTAAGCCATCTGGCGACGGCCCCAGTCTTCCACGCGGTGCACCTTGCCACCACCATTGGTGACGATGCCCTTGTAGCGCTCCAGCATGGCCGGAACTTGTTCGCTCTGATCCGGATGGATGAGCAGGATGATTTCGTAATGACGCATAGGACTCCTTCTGGTTTCCAGTGTGGAAGCCACCCCGTAGGCGTCGTGTCGAAAAGCGAAACGCTGGGCAGAATGCCAAGCTGACTGCTCATCAAACCGGGTGTGGCAAGGGAAGCCCGCGATTCTACTCTGAAACAGCCCGCCCGCACGGAGGCTTTTCTACGGGCGGCGCGGGGATCGGATGCGATCGAGGAACTCGTCGGTCACCGCGAGACGGCCGGGGGTCAGCAGGCTCACCACCACCGTGACCACCAAGCTGGCAGCCACCCCGAACACCCCTGCCGAGATCGGCTGGATGCCCATCCACACGTCCACCGGCACCGTGACGTGAAAGATGTCACGCATCCAGGCCTCGTTGCGGACCATGTAGTACAGGGTGACCGACAAGCCGGCCACCATGCCGGCCACGGCACCGGCAGCGGTGGCACGCCTCCAGAACACCCCGAGCACCAGCGCCGCAAACAACGCTGACGCGGCGATCGAGAACGCCGCAGAAACGAGGAAGACGATGTCTGCAGGTTTCTGCGCCGCCACCGCCGCAGCGCTGAGCGCCACCACCAGCAACAGCATTTTCGAGGTGGTGACGCGCCGGCTGCCAGACGCATGAGAGTCGACGACCTTGAAGTACACGTCGTGCGAGAGCGCATTCGAAATGGTCAGCAACAAGCCATCGGCGGTTGACAGCGCAGCGGCGAGCGCACCGGCGGCCACCATGCCCGAGACGACGAAAGGAAGACCGGCGATCTCGGGTGTGGCGAGCACGACCATATCGCTGCCGATGCGGATCTCGCCGAGCTGCAGCACGCCATCGTGGTTGATGTCGCTCACGCTCAAGAGCCCGGCATCGACCTTGGCCCAATTGGCGATCCACCCGGGCAACTGGTCGAACGGTGTGCCCACCAGCACGTTGAACACCTCAAACTTGACCATCACCGCCAGCGCCGGCGCCGAGAGGTAGAGCAGCAGGATGAAAAACAGCGACCAGGTGACCGACTGGCGCGCCGCCCGCACCGAAGGCGTGGTGTAGCTGCGCATCAAGAGGTGCGGCAACGCAGCGGTGCCTAGGGTCAGGCAGAAGACGAGCGCGAGGAAATTGCGCCGCGAGTCCTCGAACGCCCGCTGCTGCTCAACGGTGCCCTTGGGGTCGCCCGCGTAGGCCGTGCCATGTGCCGGCAGCCCGCCCAGAGGTCGTGCACTCGCCTCCGCCGCGGCCTTGGCCTGCGACCAGACGCGCCGGGCAGTCTCGACGTCGCGCGGCAAGGCGAGCAAGGCCTTCTCCGCCGACTGGATGCGCGCCAGCGGCGCGTCTTCGGCACGCAACTGCTGGACCCGCTGACGCGCAAGCTCATGGTCGCGGGCGAGCGTCGCGGGCACGTCCCTGAGCTTCGCGGCGTATTCCTCGGCGCGGGCCTTGTAGAGCGCGATCACCTCCAGCTCCCGTGGGTCGGCGCGCAAGGCCTGTTCGCGCTCGGTCACTTTCTGCAGTTGCTGGCCATAGACCAGCTGCGGAAGCGGGACCCCAGTCTGCTTCATCGACAGCCAGAACACCGGCACGAGGAAGGCGATCACCAGCACGATGTACTGCGCCACCTGCGTCCAGGTCACGGCGCGCATGCCGCCAAGGAATGAGCACACGAGGATGCCGCCCAACCCAAGAAACACGCCGATCTCGAAGCCCACCCCCACCAGATGGCTCGCAATCAGGCCGATGGCGTAGATCTGCGCCACCACATAGGTGAACGAACACAGGATGGTGGCCAGCACGCCCATCAGCCGCGGGCCGTGGCTGCCGTAGCGGGCGCCGAGGAAGTCGGGGATCGTGTACTGCCCGAAGCTGCGCAGATAGGGCGCGAGCAGCAAGGCCACCAGGCAGTAGCCACCGGTCCAGCCCATGATGAACGCGAGGCCCGCATAGCCCTGCAGGTACATGGTGCCAGCCAGGCTGATGAACGAGGCGGCCGACATCCAGTCGGCCGCGGTCGCCATGCCGTTGTAGGCCGACGGCACGCGACGGCCTGCAATGTAGTACTCATCGGCATCCGACGTGCGGCACAGCACGCCGATGCCCGCATAGAGCAGCACGGTCGAGAGCAGGAAGATCGCGCCGATCCACCGGCGCGACATGCCCATCGCCTCCAGCCCGGCAAGCGCCGCGATGAAGAGCAGCAGCCCAAGGACGTAGAGGCCATACACCCGGTTCAGCTGCCGGGTGAAAGCACGCGGGCTCAGGTCATCGGTTGCTGCGGAGGGGCCGGCCATGGCTGGCCATTCTCACGGGGCCGATCCGCAGCGTGCCATCCTCATCAACCCTCGCCGTGGCGTGCTGGTGCGATCAGCGGCGTGCGGCTAGCCTCTTCCAGGTCTCGACCACCGTGTCAGGGTTCAGCGAGATCGACACGATGCCCTCGGCAGCCAGCCAGTCGGCAAAGTCCGCATGGTCGCTCGGCCCTTGGCCGCAGATGCCCACGTACTTGCCGACCGCGCGGCAGGCGGTGATGGCGCGCGAGATCAGCGCCTTGACCGCCGGGTCACGCTCGTCGAAGTCGGCCGCGAGGATCTCCATGCCCGAATCGCGGTCCAGCCCCAGCGTGAGCTGGGTCAGGTCGTTCGAGCCGATCGACATGCCGTCGAAGAACTCGAGGAACTGGTCGGCCAGCACCGCGTTGCTTGGGATCTCGCACATCATGATGATGCGCAGCCCCTCGTGGCCACGCTTCAAGCCCTTCTCGGCCAGCATCTCGGTCACGCGCTTGGCCTGGCCGAGCGTGCGCACGAAGGGCACCATGATCTCGACGTTGGTGAGGCCCATGTCATTGCGCACGCGCTTGAGGGCTTCGCACTCCATCGAGAAGGCATCGCCGAACCCGTCGCTCACATAGCGCGAGGCGCCACGGAAGCCGAGCATCGGGTTTTCTTCTTCCGGTTCGTAGCGCGAACCGCCGATGAGCTTGCGGTACTCGTTGCTCTTGAAGTCGCTCAAGCGCACGATCACCGGCTTGGGCCAGAAGGCCGCAGCAATGGTGGCCACCCCTTCGGTGAGCTTGTCGACATAGAAGGCGCGCGGGGAGGCATGCCCACGCGCTACCGACTCGACCGCCTTCTTCAGATCGATGTCGATGTTGGGATAGTCGAGGATCGCCTTCGGGTGGACGCCGATGTTGTTGTTGATGATGAACTCGAGCCGCGCAAGGCCGACACCGCTGTTGGGCATCTGCGCGAAGTCGAACGCGAGCTGTGGGTTGCCCACGTTCATCATGATCTTGATCGGACAGTACGGCAGCTCGCCGCGGTCGACCTCGGTGATCTCGGTCTCGAGCAGGCCGTCGTAGATGAACCCGGTGTCGCCCTCGGAGCAAGCCACGGTGACGAGCGCGCCGTCTTTCAGGGTGTCGGTCGCATCACCACAGCCGACCACCGCCGGGATGCCCAGCTCGCGGGCAATGATGGCGGCGTGGCAGGTGCGCCCGCCGCGGTTGGTGACGATGGCACTCGCCCGCTTCATCACCGGCTCCCAGTTGGGGTCGGTCATGTCGGTGACGAGCACGTCACCGGGTTGCACCGTGTCCATCTCGGCCAGGCTGTGCACGATGCGCACGGGGCCGGTGCCGATCTTCTGGCCGATGGCGCGGCCTTCCGCCAGCACGGTGCCCGTGCCTTTGAGCTTGTAGCGCTGCTCGGCCTTGCCCGCCTGCTGGCTCTTCACCGTCTCGGGGCGGGCCTGCAGGATGTAGAGCTGGCCGTCCGCGCCGTCCTTGCCCCACTCGATGTCCATCGCACGGCCGTAGTGCTGCTCGATGATGAGGGCGTACTTGGCCAGTTCGGTCACGTCGGCGTCGGTGAGCGAGTAGCGGTTGCGCAGCTCGGTGGCGGTGTCCACCGTCTTCACGAGCTTGCCCGAGGCCTTCTTCTCCTCGGGGGTGGCGAACTCCATCTTGATGAGCTTGGAGCCGAGGTTGCGGCGGATGATGGCCGACTTGTTGTTCTTCAGCGCCGGCTTGTGCACGTAGAACTCGTCGGGGTTCACCGCGCCCTGCACCACCGTCTCGCCCAGTCCGTAGCTGGAGGTGATGAAGACCACGTCCTTGAAGCCGCTCTCGGTGTCGATGGTGAACATGACGCCAGCGGCGCCGAGGTCGGAGCGCACCATGCGCTGCACGCCGGCCGACAGCGCCACGTCGGTGTGGGCGAAGCCCTTGTGCACGCGGTAGCTGATGGCGCGGTCGTTGTAGAGGCTCGCGAACACCTCCTTCATCTTGTGCAGCACGTCGTCGATACCGACGACGTTGAGGAAGGTCTCCTGCTGGCCGGCAAAGCTCGCATCGGGCAGGTCTTCGGCAGTGGCCGAGGAGCGCACGGCGAACGAGGCCGTCGGGTTGCCGGCGGTCAGCTTGGCGAACTCGGTGGTGATCGCTTCCTGCAGGTCGGCCGGGAACGGCGTTTCTTCCACCCAACGACGGATCTCGGCGCCGGCTTCGGCCAGCGCACGCACGTCTTCGGTGTTGAGGGTGTCGAGCCGCTTGTTGATGCGCTCGGCCAGGCCGTTGTGCGCCAGGAAGCGCCGGAAGGCGTTGGCCGTCGTGGCAAAGCCACCGGGCACCCGCACACCCGAGGCGGCCAGCTGACTGATCATTTCGCCGAGGGAGGCGTTCTTGCCGCCAACCGACTCGACGTCGGTCATCCTCAGGTGTTCAAACGGCACGACCAGGGCGGTCGCCAGATTGATGGAAGACATGGGAAAGCTCCGTGATGTTGGTAAACCGGTGCTTCCCAGCGGGGCCGCGAGCCGATCAAGGGCTCAAGCGACGAGGCGACTCGCTGCGTATCGAGTTGTGGTTGGAGTGCAGGCGGTGGCATGCGTGGTGCGACTGGGAAGAGTCTTGAAAGATTCTAGGCGCGATTTGCCTATGATCGACCCCCTCACTCCACGGGCCGAGATTCCATATGCCGAACCGCACTGTGTACTTTGTCTCTGACGGCACCGGCATCACCGCCGAAACCTTCGGCAATTCGATCCTCGCCCAGTTTCCCGGCAAGCCGCGGCACGTGCGCCGGCCCTTCATCGACACCCTGGACAAGGCCCACCAGGTGGTGCGCGAGATCAATCAGACGGCCGAGCTGGAAGGGGTGCGCCCGGTGGTTTTCCTGACGCTCGTCGATCCCGACACATTGGGGGTGCTCAAGGGCAGCAAGGGCATGGTGCTGGACATGTTCAACACCTTCATCGAACCTTTGGAGGCTGAGTTCGGCGTCAAGTCGAATCACCGCGTCGGACGGTTTGCAGACGTCTCGAAGAGCCAGGAGTACACCGACCGCATCGAGGCGATCAACTTCTCTCTCGCCCACGACGACGGCCAGTCGGCCAAGAACCTGGAACAGGCGGACGTGATCCTCGTCGGGGTGAGCCGCAGCGGCAAGACGCCGACCTCGCTCTACCTCGCCATGCAGCACGGCATCAAGGCCGCCAACTACCCGCTGATTCCCGAAGACTTCGAGCGCAACGAGCTGCCCAAGAGCCTGGCGCCGCACAAGGCCAAGTGCTTCGGTCTGACGATCGCCCCCGAGCGCCTGGCCGAGATCCGCAACGAGCGCCGGCCCAACAGCCAGTACGCCAACCTCGAAAATTGCAAACGTGAGGTGGCCCAGGCCGAAAGCATGATGCGCCGCGAAGGCATCTCGTGGCTGTCTTCCACGCACAAGTCGATCGAGGAGATCGCGACCACCATCCTGCGTGACATCCGGCCGGATCGCTTGATGTACTAGAGACGCTGGCGGGTTGATTCGTAAAGGCACACGGCCGCTGCAGCGGCCACGTTGAGCGACTCTTCTCCCCCCGGCTGCGCGATGCGCAGCGTGAGCGAGCAGCGTCCGTGCAGCGCCGCAGACACACCCTGCCCTTCGTGGCCCATCACCCAGGCGCAAGGCCAAGGCAGATCCACTTCATGCAACGCCTGGGCCGCATGCGAGCTGGTGCCCAGCAAGGGCAGGCGCAAGGCGTCGAGATCGGCCTCGGCCACCTGCTCGACGAGATTCAAGCCGAAATGCGCGCCCATCCCGGCGCGCAACACCTTGCCTGACCAGAGCGCCGCGGTGCCAGTGAGTGCAAGGCACTGGGTGAAGCCAAACGCCGCCGCGGTGCGCAGCACCGTGCCCACGTTCCCGGCATCCTGCAGGCGGTCGAGGATCACCGTCGGTGCATGTGACTGGACCGTTCCCTTGTCCGACCACGGCAGCACGAAGCCGATCGGCGCCGGCGATTCGAGTGTGCTCAGCCCGGCCATCAGCGCCGCCGGAACGATCGCCACGGCATCGGCCGCGGTCGCCAGCGCTCGCAAGGCCGGCTGCTCCCAGGCCGCTTCGGTGATGACCGCCTGCGCCGGCTTGCCGCCGCGCTTCAGGTATGCCGCGCACAGGTGATCGCCTTCGACCCACAGCTGGCCGAGCTTGCGATAGGCCGCCGGCTCCGCCGCCAGCTTGCGCAGCTTCACCAGCAGCGGGTTGTCGCGCGAGGTGATGGCCTTGGGCTCGGCCACCTCAGAACCCTTCGAGCGCGTCGCGCACCGGCGCGAACGAGCGCCGGTGGTGCACGCACGCGCCATGCGCTTTCAGTGCGGCCAGATGCTCGGCTGTCGCGTAGCCCTTGTGGCCATCGAAGCCGTATTGCGGATGCTCTTCATGCAAGGCCAGGCACAGCCGGTCGCGGTGCACCTTGGCGAGGATGGACGCCGCCGAGATCGCCTTCACCTTCACGTCGCCCTTGACGATGGCCTCGGCGGCCACCCGCAGGACCGGCAGGCGGTTGCCGTCGACCAGCACCTTGCCGGGCTTCAGCCGCAGGCCTTCGACCGCACGCTTCATCGCGAGCATGGTGGCGTGGAGGATGTTGAGGGTGTCGATTTCCTCCACCGACGCCTCCGCCACCGAGCAGCACAACGCCTTGGCCCGGATCTCGTCGTAGAGCCTGTCGCGGGTGGCCGGGGTGAGCAGCTTCGAGTCTTTCAGGCCGCGGATCGGCTTCAGTTCGTCGAGGATCACGGCTGCCGCCACCACGGGCCCGGCGAGCGGGCCGCGCCCGGCTTCGTCAACGCCGGCGATCAGCCCGATCACATCGAAGCTCAGGCCGAGCTGTTCAGGCACGGAGGACTTTTTCGATGGCATCGGTGGCGGCGAGTGCGGTGTTGCAGCGCAATTGCTGGTGCAGGCCCTCGAAGCGGCGAACCAGCGAGGCGCAGGCCTCGGGATCGTCCAGCCAGCGGAAGGCGGCACGGGCGAGATTGTCGGGCGAGGCTTCGTCCTGCAGCAACTCCGGCACGGCGAAATCGCGCAACAGGATGTTGGGCAAGCCGACCCAGGGCTGGTAGGCCATGCGTTTCATGATCTGGTACGTCAGCCAGTGCATCACGTAGGTGATGACCATCGGGCGCTTGAAGAGCGCCGCCTCCAGCGTGGCGGTACCACTCGCGATGAGGGTCACGTCGCAGGCCGCCAGCGCTTCGTGCGAATGGCCGTCGAGCACCTGCACGCCGGCCGACGGCGCGTGTTGCGCGACCAGCGGGTCGATCAGAGCCCGCAGGCTCGGCACGGCCGGCAGCACGAAGCGCAGGCCAGGGCGTTGGCGCTTCATCAGCTGCGCGGCGGCGAGCACGCGCGGCGCGTTGTACTGGATCTCGGATCGCCGGCTGCCGGGCAGCAGCGCCACGACCTGTGCATCGGCGTCAAGCCCCAGCACCGCACGCGCGGCGTCGCGCGGCACCTCGGCCGGAATCGCATCGGCCAGCGGGTGCCCGACATAGCTCGCGGCGATGCCGTGCTTGGCGTAGATCTCGGGTTCGAACGGAAAAATGCAGAGCACATGGTCGGCGGCCGCGCGGATCTTTTCGATGCGCTTGCCGCGCCAAGCCCAGATCGACGGGCTGACGAAGTGAACCGTCTTGATGCCGGCTGCCTTGAGGCGTGTTTCCAGGCCGAGGTTGAAATCGGGAGCATCGACGCCGATGAAGGCATCGGGCCGCTCTTTCAGGAGCCGGTCGCCGAGCGCATTGCGGATGCCCACCAGCTCACGGTAGTGCCGCAGCACCTCGACATAGCCGCGCACCGCCAGCTTCTCGTGCGGCCACCAGGCCTCGAAGCCGTGATCGGCCATGCGCGGGCCGCCGATGCCGAAGGTCGACAGCTCAGGCCAGCGGGCCTTCAGGCCACCGAGCAGCAGGCCGGCGAGCAGATCGCCCGACGCCTCGCCAGCCACCATTCCCAGGCGCGGGCCTGTCGTCGCACTCATCGCCACCCCGGCTCAGCGCACGAGGCCGCGCGTCGATGCCGCGAGGAAGTCCAGCATGGTCTGGATGTCCTCGTCGCCGCCCTGCCCACGCAGGCCTTCGAGGTCGGCCTTGGCCTGCTCGAGCGTGGCACCGCTGCGGAAGATCAGCTTGTGCATCTGGCGAATGAGGCGCTGGCGCTCGTCGCTGAAACCACGGCGTTTGAGGCCGGTCAGGTTGACCGCACGCACCGCGAGCGGGTGGCCGTCCACGGTCATGAAAGGCGCGACGTCCTGCGCCACATGGCCCTGGAAGCCGATCATCGAGTGCGCACCGACGTGCACGAACTGGTGCACCCCCGACAGGCCACCGATCACCGCCCAGTCGCCCACGTGCACATGGCCGGCAAGCGTCACGTTGTTGGCCAGCACGGTGTGGCTGCCCACGCGCACGTCGTGTGCGAGGTGCACGTAGGCCATGATCCAGTTGTCGTTGCCGACGCGGGTGACGCCCTGCTCCTTGAAGGTGCCGGTGTTGAAGGTGCAGAACTCGCGGATGGTGTTGCGGTCGCCGATCACGAGGCTCGGTGACTTCGCCCTTGTGCGACATGTCCTGCGGCATCGCGCCGATGGAGCTGAACTGGTAGAACTTGTTGTCGCGGCCGATGGTCGTGCGGCCCTCGATCACGCAGTGCGGCCCGATGGTGGTGCCTTCGCCGATGCGCACCTCGGGGCCGATCACCGCATAAGGGCCCACCGTCACCGAGCCGGCGAGACTCGGCCTTGGGGTCGACGATCGCGGTCGGGTGGATGCTGTTGGCCATCGCAAGCCCCTTTTCAATCAGGCGATGCGACGCATGGTGCAGGTCAGCTGGGCTTCGACGGCCAGTTCGCCGGCCACGAGGCCACGCGCGCCGAAGCGACACACGCCGGCCTTCATGCGCTCCAGGTCGACTTCGAGCGAGAGCTGGTCACCCGGCTCGACCGGGCGCTTGAAACGCGCACCGTCGATGCCGGCGAAATAGAAGACGGTCTGGTCGTCGAGCTTGATCTCCATCGTCTCGATGGCGAGGATGGCCGCGGCCTGCGCCAGCGCTTCGAGCATCAGCACTCCCGGCATCACCGGGCGGTGCGGGAAGTGGCCGTTGAAGTACGGCTCGTTGATGCTGACGTTCTTGATCGCCACGATGCGCTTGTTCTTTTCGATCGACACCACCCGGTCCACCAGCAGGATGGGGTAGCGGTGTGGCAGCGTCTTCAGGATTTGGTGGATGTCCATCATGGTCGTCAAGGAGTCTTCTTTTCGAGCGCACGCAGGCGCTCTCTCAGTGCGTGCAAATTGCGCAGCGTGGCCGCGTTCTTTTCCCAGGTGGCATTGTCGTCCATGGGAAAGAGGCCGCTGTACGTGCCCGGCTTGAGGATCGAGCGTGTCACCGCCGTGCACGACGAGATGACCGTGCCGTCACAGATCTTGAGGTGGCCGGTGATCATGGCGGCGCCACCGATGATGCAGCGGCTGCCGATGATCGAGCTGCCGGCGATGCCGGTGCAGCCGGCGATCGCGGTGTGCGCGCCGATGCGGCAGTTGTGGCCGATTTGAACGAGGTTGTCGATCTTCACCCCGTCTTCAATTACGGTGTCGTCGAGTGCGCCGCGGTCGATGCAGGTATTGGCGCCGATCTCGACGTCGTTGCCGATGCGCACGTTGCCCAGCTGCTCGATCTTGACCGCGCCGCTCGGGCTGGCGGCGAAGCCGAAGCCATCAGCGCCCAGGACGACGCCGCTGTGCACGACGCCACGGGCACCGATCTGGGTGCCGTACATCAGGCTCACACGCGCCGATAGCCGCGTGCCCCAACCGACACGCACGTCTCGGCCGATGAAGCATTGGGCACCGATCACCGCGTCTTCTTCGATCACCGCGCCGGCTTCGACCACGACGAACGGGCCGATGCTGGCCGACTTGGCCACCTGTGCGGAGGAATCGATGACCGCGCTCGGGTGAACGCCCGGCAGGTCGCGGGGGCGGGTGCGCGCCGCCCACCACTGCGTGAGGTGCGCAAACGAGAGGTAGGCGTCGGCCGTCACCAAGGTCGCGCCGCGGGCGATGGCGGCATCTCGTGCCGCCGGACCGACAATGACGCAGCCCGCTTCGGATGCGGCCAGCTGGCTCTGGTACTTGGGGTTGGAGAGGAAGGAGATGGTGGATGGCGTGGCGCCTTCCAGGGGCCCGATGCGCGTGATGCGGTGGGCCGGATCGCCGATCAGCTCGCCGCCCAGGTGCGCGGCGATCTCACCCAGTGTGGCAGCCTCGGCCACCGATCACTTTCCGGCAGGTTCGTTGAGTTTCTTGATCACGCTGTCGGTGATGTCGATGCGCGGGCTGGCGTGGAAGGCTTCCTGGACGACCAGGTCGTAGTTCTCCTTCTCGGCGATTTGGCGGATCACGGCCAGCACCCGCTCGCGCAGCGCGATCATTTCGTCGTTGCGGCGCTGGGCGAGGTCTTCCCGGTAGGTGCGCTGCTTGCGCTGCAACTCCCGGTCCTGGTCGATCAGCTCGCGCTGGCGGCGCTCACGCTCGGCATCGGGCAGGGTGACGCTTTCGCGGTCCAGCTTGGTCGCTGCCGCCTTGAGCTTGCTGTTGAGTTCGGTGAGTTCTTTCTCGCGCCGGTTGAAATCGGCCTCCAGTTTCACCCACCCAGCCTGGTTCGGCAGGGCATCGCGCATCACCTTGTCGCTGTTGACATAGGCGATCTTCACACTCTGGGCGTGCGCGAGCGAGGCGGCAACGACCAGGCAGACGGCAGAGAACACCGACTTGATGGATGAGCGGCTCATTAGAACGCGGTCCCGATCTGGAATTGGAGACGCTGGATTCTATCCGTGCGCTCGTAGCGCAAGGGCTTGCCCCAACTGAGCTTCAAGGGTCCGACCGGCGAGACCCAGCTCAGGCCCAGGCCGGCCGACAGGCGCAGCGGGTCGAGGGAGGTTTTGTCGTCCCACACGTTGCCGGCATCCATGTAGGCGAAGAAGCGCAAGGTGCGGTCGTTGCCGGCCCCGGGCACCGGCAGATACAGCTCGCTGTTGAGGTTCAGGCGGCGGGTGCCGCCGATGTAGCCGCCCTGCACGTCCACCGGGCCGAGCGTGCCCTGGTCGAAGGCGCGCACCGTGCCCAAGCCACCGCCATAGAAGCGCTTGAACACCGGATAGGGCTTGCCCTGCAGGCCCTCGCCCCAGCCCAGCTCGGCGTTGACGGCGAAGGTGTACCTCTTCGAGAGGGGCCAGTAGTGCTGGTATTGCAGGTTGGTGCGCAGGTAGCGAGTGTCGGCAGCGGCACCCCACTCGACGTTGACGCGCTTGTAGCTGCCTTCGTTGGGCACGAGCGCGCTGTCGCGGCCGTCCCGCGTCCACCCGATGGTGATCGGCACCGAGGTGGTCTTTTCGCCGTACTGCGCGATGTGCTGCACGTAGGTCTCAGGCATGCCGAAGGTGCCCTTGATCTTCGTCTGCTCGATGCCGGCCCCGAAGTAGACCGTGTCGTACTCGCTGAACGGCACGCCGAACTTGATCGACGCGCCCGGGGTGATGAACTCGTACTCCTCGCCCTGGCTGTTGATCGGCTTCTGGGTGCGGTAGAAGACATCGATCGCACGCGAAATGCCATCGATGGTGAAGTACGGATCGACCGCACTGACGACCAGCGTACGGGCCGACTTGCTGGTGTTGACGTCGACGCCGAGGTAGTTGCCGGTGCCGAAGACGTTGTCCTGCTTGATCGAGGCCGAAAGCGCCAGCTTGTCGGCGCTCGAAAAGCCCGCGCCGAGCGACAGGTTGCCCGTCGGCTTCTCGGCCACCGTCAGCGTCAGGTCCACCTGGTCGGGTGAGCCGGGCACTTCGTTGGTCTCGATGTTGACTTCCTTGAAGTAGCCCAGGCGATCGACACGGTCACGCGACAGCTTGATGCGGTTGCCGTCGTACCACGACGACTCGAACTGGCGGAACTCGCGGCGGATGACTTCATCGCGCGTGCGGCTGTTGCCCGCGACGTTGATGCGCCGCACGTAGACGCGGCGCTGGGGGTCGGCCACCAGCGCCAGCACCACACGGCCGGTCGCACGGTCGATCTCGGGGCGCGCATCGACGCGCGCAAAGGCGTAGCCGTAGGTGCCGAAGCGGTCGGTGAAGGCCTTGGTGGTCTCGGCCACCGACTCGGCCCGATAGGCCTCGCCAGGCTCGATCTTGACCAGCGCCTTGAACTCGTCTTCCTTGCCGAGGTAGTCGCCCTCGAGCTTGACCCCGGTGACCGTGTACGGCTGCCCTTCGCGGATGTGGACCGTGACGGTGATGTCCTGCTTGTCGCCGGAGATGCTCACCTCGGTCGACTCGATCGCGAATTCGAGGTAGCCCCGGTTCAGGTAGTACGAGCGCAGCGTCTCCAGGTCGGCCGTGAGCTTGGAACGCGAATAGCGGTCGCCCTTGGTGTACCAGTTGAGCCAGCTGCCATCGTTGAGGTCGAAGAGCCCGGTGAGTGTGCTTTCCGAAAAGGCCTTGCTGCCGAGGATGCGGATCTCGCGGATGCGCGACGGGCCGCCTTCGGTGATGGTGAAGGTCACGTTGACGCGGTTGCGCTCCTGCGGCGTCACGGTCGTCACCACCTCGGCGGCATAGAGGCTCTTGGTCAGGTACTGGCGCTTCAACTCCTGCTCGGCGCGGTCGGCCAGGGCTTTGTCGAACGGGAGGCCCTCGCCGATGCCGAAGTCCTTCAGCGACTTGATAAGCACGTCCTTGTCGAACTCCTTCAGGCCGACGAAGTCGATGTTGGCGATGACGGCGCGCTCGTCGACGATCACGACCACCACGTCGCCATCGACCTCGACGCGCACGTCCTTGAAGAGGCCTGTCGCAAAGAGCGCGCGCAGCGCCGCCGCACCTTTCTCGTCGGTGTAGGTATCGCCGATGCGAAACGGCAGCGACGCGAACACCGTGCCGGCATCAGAGCGCTGCAGGCCTTCGACGCGGATGTCCTTCAGCACGAAGGGCGTCACGGCCCAGGCCGATCCGGCGTGCAAAGCCACTCCCAATGCGATTGACAGGACGCTGGGACGGAGGAACGACAGACGGAGGCGTGACGAGACAGGGAGAGTGCGCATGCAGTATTCAGTGCAGGCCCAGCAGGCGGGCCACGTCGTTGTAGAGGGCGAGCGACGTCATCACGAGCATCAGCGCCACACCGCCGCGCTGCAGTCGATCCAACCACGCATCGGAGGGCGGCCGCCCCGTCACGGCTTCAAAAAGATAGTACATGAGGTGCCCACCATCGAGGACTGGCAAGGGCAGCAGGTTGAGCACCCCGAGGCTCACGCTGACCACCGCGAGAAAACCGAGATAGTAAGCGAGGCCCATGCGCGCCGATTGGCCGGCGTAGTCGGCAATCGTGAGCGGGCCGCTCAGGTTCTTGAGCGACGCCTCGCCGATCAGCATGCGCCCGAGCATGCGCAGGGTAAGCACCGAGACCTCCCAGGTGCGCGACGCCGCCTGCGAGAAACCATCCCACAGACCGTAGCGCACGGTCACCATCTCGATCGGCTGGCCGAGTGCCGCTTCGATGCGGCCGACGCGCTTGTCACCGTCGGCCACGATGGCGGGTTTCACCGCCAGTTCGAGGACCTGCCCCTCGCGCTGCACCGACCAGCGCTGCGGGTCGGTCGAGCGCCGGTCGGCACTTGCACGGATGGTCTGCCAGAGCTGGTCGATGTTGCGCATCGGCGTGCCGTCAATGCTCAGCACCACGTCACCCGCTTTCAACCCCGCCTGGGCACCGGCGCCGCCAGGCTTCACCGAACTCAGCACCGGCGCGTCGCCGCGGTAGGGCGCCCCGAGGCCGATGCTTTGCATCAGCTTGGCGTCGACGTCCTTGGCGTTCAGCGTGTCGAGTTCGAGCACCACGGTGCGCTGCGCATGGCCGTCGCCATTGGTCACGAGGAGGTGAAGGCGGCGCCCCTCCAGGACGGCGTGGGTCACCTGCCAGCGCAGGTCGGTCAGCGAGCGCACGTCTTCCCACTCGCTGCCATCGTTCGACGAGGCTCGCACCCAGTCGCCTGAACGCATGCCGGCACGTTCGGCCAGGCTTGCCGCCACCGGCGAAGCCAGTTGGGCCTTGGGTTCCTCGACACCGATCCAGTGCTGGGCGGCATACAACAGAATGGCCAGCAGGAGATTGGCCGCCGGCCCTGCCGCCACGATGGCAGCCCGCTGGCGCAAGGGCTTGCGGTTGAAGGCCATGTGCAGTTCATGCGGCCCGACAGGGCCTTCACGCTCGTCGAGCATGCGCACGTAACCGCCCAGAGGCAAGGCCGATAGCACGAACTCGGTGCCGCCGGGCTGCGGCTGGCGGCGCCACAGTACCTTGCCGAAACCCACCGAGAAACGCAGCACCTTCACACCGCAGGCACGTGCCACACGGTAGTGGCCGTACTCGTGGATGACGATGAGCACGCCCAACGTCAGGATGAAGGCGAGAACAGTGGTCATGGGGCGCGCAAGCGGCTCACCTGCTGCTCGGCGGCACGGCGGGCGCTGTCATCGAGCGCGAGCAGGCCTTCGATCGAATGGCAGGCATCCGCCGAGGTGGTGATGGCATCGAGCGTGTGCGCATTGACGCTGTGAATCTGGTCGAAGCGGATGGTTCCGCCGAGGAAGGCGGCCACCGCCACCTCGTTGGCTGCGTTGAGCACAGCGGTGCTCCCCTCGGCGCCACGCAGCGTGTCCCACGCGAGTTGCAGGCCGGGGTAACGCCGCATGTCGGGCGGCTCGAACTGCAGCGCCGCCAGCTGGGTGAAGTCGAGTGCGCTGGCACCCGATTCAATGCGCTCGGGGAAGGAGAGGCCGTAGGCGATGGGCACGCGCATGTCGGGCGTACCCAGCTGGGCGAGCACCGAATTGTCGCGGCACACCACCATCGAGTGGATGATGCTCTGCGGGTGGATCACCACGCGGATCTGATCCGGCGTGAGGTCGAACAGCCAACGCGCCTCGATCACCTCAAGTGCCTTGTTCATCATGGTCGCCGAGTCGACCGAGATCTTGCGCCCCATCACCCAGTTGGGATGGGCGCAGGCCTCGTCGGGAGTCACGCTGGCGAGCGTCTTCGGGTCCCGCTGACGGAAGGGCCCACCCGAGGCCGTCAACACGATGTGATCGATGCGCCGGGCCCAGGTGCTGCGGTCTTCGGGCAGGCACTGGAAGATCGCCGAGTGCTCGCTGTCGATCGGCAGCAGCGTGGCCCCGCCCTCCTTCACCGCCGCCATGAAAAGCGCCCCTCCCACGACGAGCGCTTCTTTGTTGGCGAGCAGCAGGCGTTTGCCGGCACGAGCTGCCGCGATGCAGGGCTCCAGTCCCGCCGCGCCGACGATGGCGGCCATCACCGCATCGACATCGGGATGCGCCGCCACCTGCGCAAGCATGGCCGCGCCTTCCAGCACCTCGGTGCGCAGGCCAGCCGCCTTCAGACGATCGCGCAGGGCCTGAGCGCCGCCGGGTTGCGTGAGCACGGCGCAACGTGGCTTCCACGCCAGGCATTGCGCGGCCAACTCATCGACGCGGCTGTGAGCGGTGAGCGCCACCACCTCGAAGCGTTCGGGGTGGCGCGCCATCACGTCGAGCGTGTTCGCGCCCACGCTGCCGGTGGAGCCCAGGATGCAGACGCGCATGCGCGCCGAAGAAGGATGTGACATGAAGATCAGAAGCCGAGCGTGCTCAGCGCCATCGCGATCGGGAACACCGGCAGCAACGCATCGACCCGGTCGAGCACTCCGCCATGGCCCGGCAGGAGGTTGCTGCTGTCCTTGGCCCCGGCACTGCGCTTCACCAGCGATTCGACCAGGTCACCGACAACGCTCATTGCACTCAGGAACACAAGCGCCAGCACCAGACCTGGCACCCCGAGCCGTTCGAGCAGCAGGGTGAAGAGGCTGGCGGAATCGAGCGACGCCAGTTGCCAATGACGGTCGGCTTGAATCCACGCCACCGCCAGCACCTGCACGCCGAGCATGCCGCTCCACACGCCTTCCCAGCTTTTGCCCGGGCTGATGGCCGGTGCGAGCTTGCGCCGGCCAAAGGCTTTGCCACCGAAATAGGCCGCGATGTCGGCAACCCAGACGAGGCAGAAGATCGACAGCAGGAAATTGATGCCGGCCGCCTTGGCGCTGGAGAGCGCGAGCCACGCGGTCCAGATCGCCGCCACACCCAAGAGCCATCGGGCCCCGCGCGGCAAATGCGGCCACGAGCCGACGCCGACCTTGAGTGCAAGCGCACCCCCCAACACCCAGACCGCAAATGCAAGCCACCAGGCCACATTCGGCCCGACCCGCACCCAACCACCCCACAAAGCAAGCCCGCAGGCGGCGGCCGTCAAGACGCCCATCGACACGGCCGCAGCCGTCGCAGCGCCGTTGAGTCGCCCCCACTCCCACGCGGCAGCGCCGGCCATGACCAGCATCAACAGCGCGAACGGCCACGCCATCGGCGCAAAAAGTGCGGGCAACAGGACCAGCAACATGACGATCGCGGTGATGACACGCTGCTTCAACATGGCATCAGGCCTTGATCAGCGCGGTGACGTCCGCCGGCGACACCAATCCAAAGCGGCGGTCTCGCCGGGCGTAGTCGGCCAAGGCCGCGTCGAGCTCTGCTTCGCCGAAGTCCGGCCAGAGGCAGTCGCTGAACACGAACTCCGAGTACGCCGCCTGCCACAGCAGGAAATTGCTGACGCGCACTTCGCCGCCGGTGCGGATGAAGAGATCGGGGTCAGGCGCAAAGCTCATCGCCATGTAGCGCGACAAGGTGGCTTCGTCGATCGCCTCCGGCGCGACGCCCGCCGCGATCGCCTTCTGGCAGGCCTGCACGACATCCCACCGGCCGCCGTAGTTGAACGCGACCGAAAGGTTGATGCGGGTGTTGTGGCGTGTCGACTCTTCAGCCTTGTCCAGTGCGGCGCGCACGGCGGGCGCCACATTGGACTTGTCACCCACGATGCGAATGCGCACGCCCTCGCCCACCATCTTCGTCAGGTGCTTGGACACGGTCGAGATGGCGAGGCTCATCAGCCCCGAGACCTCTTCAGCCGGCCGTTTCCAGTTCTCGGACGAGAACGCAAACACCGTCAGATACTCGACACCACGGTCTGCACAAGCCTTGACCACCCCCACCAGTGCATCCACGCCGAACTTGTGCCCGACGAAGCGCGGCATGAAGCGCTTCTTGGCCCAACGACCGTTGCCATCCATCACGATGGCGATGTGGCGTGGGACGCGCTTCGCTGAATCCACGAAAGGATGCAGTGAGTGTCAGACAGCCATGATCTCGGCTTCCTTGGCCGAGGTGAGGCGGTCGATTTCCGCGATGACGCGGTCGGTGAGCTTCTGCACCTCGTCGAGCGAGCGGCGCTCGTCGTCTTCGGTGATGAGCTTGTCCTTCAGGAGCTTCTTGGCCTGGTCGTTCGCGTCGCGGCGCAGGTTGCGCACGGCGATGCGCGAGTCTTCGGCAGCCGAACGCACGACCTTGGTCAGATCACGTCGGCGCTCTTCGGTCAGCGCAGGCAGCGGCACACGCAGCAAGTCGCCCTGCGCAGCGGGGTTGAGGCCGAGATCCGATTCGCGGATCGCCTTCTCGATCTTCGGGCCCATGCCCTTTTCCCAGGGCTGCACGCTGATCGTGCGCGCATCGAGCAGGCTCACATTGGCGACCTGGCTGATGGGGACCATCGAACCGTAATAGTCGACCTGCACCTGGTCGAGGATGCCCGGGTGGGCGCGGCCCGTACGGATCTTGCCGGATTCGTTCTTGAACGACTCGATGGACTTGGCCATCTTCTGTTCGGCGTTCTTGCGGATGTCTGCGATGCTCATCTCAATCTCCTGCCCTCACACGTGCACCAGGGTGCCCTCGTCCTCGCCCAGCACCACACGCTTAAGCGCGCCGGCCTTGAAGATGCTGAAGACCTTGATCGGCAGCTTCTGGTCGCGGCACAGCGCGAAGGCCGTGGCGTCGAGCACCTGCAGGTTGCGGGTGATGGCTTCGTCGAAACTGACCCGGCTGTAGCGCGTGGCGGTCGGGTCCTTCTTGGGATCGGCGGTGTAGACGCCGTCGACCTTGGTGGCCTTGAGCACGATCTCGGCGCCGATCTCGGCGCCTCGCAGTGCCGCGGCCGTGTCGGTGGTGAAGAAGGGGTTGCCGGTGCCGGCGGCGAAGACCACCACCTTGCCTTCTTCGAGGTACTGCAGCGCCTTGGGGCGCACATAGGGCTCGACGACCTGCTCGATGCCGATGGCCGACATCACACGTGCCGTCATACCCTCTTGCCGCATGGTGTCAGCCAGCGCCAGCGCGTTCATCACCGTCGCCAGCATGCCCATGTAGTCGGCGGTCGCCCGGTCCATGCCGACCGAACCGCCCGCCACACCGCGGAAGATGTTGCCACCGCCGATGACCACTGCCACCTCGCACCCGAGCTGCGTCACTTCCTGGATCTCACGCACCATGCGCACGATGGTGGCGCGATTAATGCCATAGGCATCGTCGCCCATCAGGGCCTCGCCAGAAAGTTTCAGCAGGATGCGCTTGTAGGCCGGCATTCAGTTTCCTCCGTGATGCGACTTTTGGTCAGGACGGACTTGTGGTCAGGACGGGCTGGGCTTTGAGTCTATCCGCGAAGCCAGGCCGGACGGCCCGGCGCGGAACGACCCAGTGGGGACTCTCAGGCGCCCTTGGCAGCCGCCACTTGCGCCGCCACTTCAGCGGCGAAGTCATCGACCTTCTTCTCGATGCCTTCGCCGACCACGTAGAGCGTGAAGCCCTTGACGTTGGTGTTGGCGGACTTGAGGTATTGCTCGACGGTCTGCTTGCCGTCAGCGGCCTTCACGAACACCTGGTTCAGCAGGCTGACTTCCTTCAGGTACTTCTGCACCGAGCCTTCGACCATCTTGGTGACGATGTCCGCCGGCTTGCCCGATTCGGCAGCCTTGAGAGACGCCACCGAGCGCTCTTTCTCGATCAGCGTGGCCGGCACGTCGGCGGCCGACAGCGACACCGGCTTCATCGCGGCCACGTGCATGGCGACGTCCTTCGCAGCGGTGTCGTCGCCGTCGAACTCGACGACCACGCCGATGCGGGTGCCGTGCAGATAGCTGGCGAGCTTGCCGCCGTTCGCGTAGCGCTTGAAGCGGCGGAACGACATGTTTTCGCCGATCTTGCCGATCAGGCCCTTGCGCACGTCTTCCAGCGTCGGGCCGAAGCCGTCCTGCGAATACGGCAGCGCGCCCAGCGCGGCGATATCGGCCGGGTTGTGCTTGGCGATCAGCTCGGCCGCCGCCTTGGCCAGCGCCAGGAAGGAGTCGTTCTTGGTGACGAAGTCAGTTTCGCAGTTGACTTCGACGATCGCGCCGGTGGTGCCTTCCACGGCTGCGGCCACCACGCCTTCAGCGGTGATGCGCGAGGCCGCCTTGCCGGCCTTGCTGCCCAGCTTGACGCGCAGCAGTTCTTCAGCCTTGTCGAAATCGCCGTTGGCCTCGGTCAGGGCCTTCTTGCATTCCATCATCGGGGCGTCGGTCTTGGCGCGCAGCTCGGCGACCATGCTTGCGGTGATTGCAGCCATCTCAAATCTCCTGTTGGCTCGGGGTCGGCAACGGGCGCCGACCGCCGGAATCGTCATGCATTGATTGAAAAAAGGGGCTGTCAAAGCCCCTTTTCATGCTCACCGTCAGGTGAGTCGGGGCGAGTCGCTCAGGCGTTCTCGCTGACTTCCACGAACTCGTCGCCCTCGGCCGACACAGCCTGGGCCACCTCATTGGTGGCGTTGGCCTTGCCTTCCAGCACGGCGTCGGCCACGGCACGGGCGTACAGCGCCACGGCCTTGGAAGAGTCGTCGTTGCCGGGGATCACGTAGTCGATGCCGTCGGGCGAGTGGTTGGAGTCGACCACGCCGATCACGGGAATGCCGAGCTTCTTGGCTTCGGCCACGGCGATCTTGTGGTAACCGACGTCGATCACGAACAGCGCATCAGGCAGCGCGTTCATGTCCTGGATGCCACCGATGTCCTTCTCGAGCTTGGCCAGCTCGCGCTGGAACAGCAGCGCTTCCTTCTTGATGCGGATTTCGGTGCCCGACTCCACCTGAGCCTGCATGTCCTTCAGCTTCTTGAGCGAACCCTTGACCGTCTTGAAGTTGGTCAGCATTCCGCCGAGCCAGCGCTGGTCGACGAAGGGCATGCCGGCGCGCTTGGCTTCCTGCACGATCACGTCGCGTGCCTGGCGCTTGGTGCCGACCATCAGGATCGTGCCGCGCTTGGCGGCGAGCTGGCGGATGAACTTCATCGCGTCGAGGAAGAGCGGTTGCGTCTTCTCGAGGTTGATGATGTGGATCTTGTTGCGATGGCCGTAGATGTACGGGGCCATCTTGGGGTTCCAGAAGCGCGTTTGGTGCCCGAAATGGACGCCGGCTTCCAGCATTTCACGCATGGTGACGGACATGAATCACTCCAAAGGTTGGTTCTAGAATCCGGCCAGAATCGCGATGCCTTTTCAGACGGCACGCGCGACACCTTCAACAGCCGGACTCGCGATTTGTCGACCCAAGCCGACCCGACACGGGCGGCACTCAGGTAAACCCGCGGAGTATAGCAGGCACTCTCCCACCCATGACGAATGACCTGACTGCTGCCCGAGCCGCCTTGCTGCAAGGGCGCATGACGGCGGCCGAGGCGTTGGCCGCCAGCCTCGAGCGCGCGGACAGCGCCGGCAACACCAAGACCTACCTCACACGTTTCGACGCCCAGGCGCTCGCGGTCGCGCAGAGCGTCGACTTGCAGCGGGCGGCCGGCGCGGGGCTGCCCACGCTGGCGGGGCTCGCTGTGAGCGTGAAAGCCCTGTTCGACGTGCAGGGGCAGCCAACGACAGCAGCCTCGCGCGTCCTCGCCGGGGCCCCCGCTGCACAAGCAGACTGCCCCGCCGTCGCGCGTCTGCGGAGCGCCGGTGCCGCCCTCACAGGCCACACCAACATGACCGAGTTCGCGTTTTCCGGGGTAGGCCTGAACCCGCACCACAGCACACCACCGAACGCTGCCACGCCTGCCCTTGACCCCGAGCCGCGCATCCCTGGCGGCTCGACCTCCGGCGGCGCGGTCTCCGTCGCCAGCGGCGCGGCCTGGGCCGCCCTGGGGTCGGACACCGGAGGCTCAATCCGCATTCCCGCAGCCCTGCAGGGCTTGGTCGGCTTCAAGAACACCGCGCGGCTCACGCCGACCGAGGGCGCCATCCCCCTGTCGACCACCCTCGACACCACCTGCGCCATCACCCGCTCGGTGCGCGACGCCGTGCTGCTGCACGAGGTGCTGGCGGCGCGGTGCGTCACGCTCGCAGGGCGTCCGGTCGGCACGCTGCGGCTCGCCGTGCCGGCGCCGCAGCTCGACGCCCTGGACTCCACCGTCGCTCGCGCCTTCGAACGCACCCTCGCCACCCTGCGCCAAGCCGGGGCGCAGATCGACACCATCCCCTTGCCCGAGCTGAACGAGCTCGCCGCCATCAACGCCACCGGGGGCTTTTCAGCCGCTGAAAGCTGGGCCTGGCACCGCCGTCTGCTGGCCGAGCACCAGGCCGACTACGACCCCCGCGTCGCGGTGCGCATTCGCCGCGGCGAAACCATGTCCGCCGCCGACTACATTGACCTCACGCACGCCCGCGCCGACTGGATTGCCCGCATGACCCTCACGACGCGCCGCTACGACGCGCTGATCAGCCCCACCGTCCCCATCGTCGCACCCACCATCGCAAGCCTTGCCAGCGACGAAGCTTTCTTTGCCGTCAATGCCCTGCTGCTGCGCAACCCCTCCTCGGTGAACATGCTCGACGGCTGCGCGCTCGCTCTGCCCTGCCACACGCCAGATGAGTTGCCGGTCAGCCTGATGGTGTGGAGCCACGCGTTGCAGGACGACACTGTGCTCGACGCATCGCTCGCGATCGAAGCCGCACTTTCGAAGGAGCGCTCCTGATGCGCGTCGCCGTGATCGGCGCCGGCATCGTCGGCGTGACTTCCGCGTATGAGCTGGCGGCCGATGGACATGACGTCACTGTGTTCGAACGCCGCGGCAGCGTCGCAGCCGAGGCCAGCTTCGCCAACGCCGGCGTGATCGCACCAGGCTATGTCACCCCCTGGGCGGCACCCGGAATGCCGTGGCATGTTGTCAGCCACTTGTTCCAGCGCCACGCCCCAGTGCGCCTCAACGCCCGGCTGGGCGCATCGTCGCTCAGCTGGATGTGGCGCTGGTGGCGCGCCTGCCGCCCGGCGGCCTACCGCAGCAACCGCGCCCGTCTGCAGCGCCTGGCCAGCTACAGCAAGCAGCGCCTGCACCATCTCACCCACGTGCTGCAGCTCGACTACGAGCGCGCCGAGGGCTACCTCATCCTGCTGCGCAACAGCCGTGACGCCGAGCGGGCCCAGGCCGGCCTTGCACTGCTGAACGAAGCCGGCATGCGCTATCAGTTGCTCGACGCCTCGCAATGCCGCAAGGTCGAACCGGGCCTGAACGCCGACGCCCCGCTGCACGCCGGCATCCACCTCGCGCAGGACGAAGTCGGCAACTGCCGCCAGTTCGCGCTGCTGCTGCGCACCGAGGCCGAGCGCCTGGGGGCGAAGTTCCGCTTCCACACCAACGTGCAAAGCCTCACCCCAGGGACCAGACCAACGCTCACCAAGGTCTATTCGCCCATGGAAGAGTCGACCTGGGTCAGCGTCGACGCCGTCCGCCTCGACGGCCCGCCAACCGACGTGCTGCCGTTTGAGCCGGAGACAGAGACCTTCGATGCAGTGCTCGTCTGCGGCGCGGTCGACTCGACCCAGCTGCTGCGCCCGCATGGCCTGAAGCTGCCGCTGGCGCCGATCTATGGCTACTCGGTGACGGCCCCCTTGCGCAAGCTCGACGTTCACCCCGACATGGGCCCCCGCTCTGCCGTGATGGATGAGCGCTACAAGGTGGCCGTCAGCCGCTTCGGCTCGCGCCTGCGCGTCGCGGGCAGCGCCGAAATCGGCGGCCGCCCGGAACGACACCACCAGGCGGCACTCGCCACGCTGTACAAGGTGCTCAACGACTGGTTTCCCGGCGCAGCCCACATGAGCCAGGCCCAGGTGTGGAAAGGCGCGCGGCCGATGCTGCCCGACGGCCCGCCATTGCTCGGCGCGAGCGGTCTTCCGGGCGTGTGGCTCAACCTCGGCCACGGCTCCAGCGGCTGGGCCCTGGCATGCGGGTCTGCACGTGTGGTGGCCGATGCGATCTCGTCGCGAGCGGCCGCCATCGACACCGAAGGCCTGGGCCTCGACCGCTTGCGGCACTGAGCCATGCAGCGCATCCTGCCCGCCGAGCGCGACTGGCCCTTGCACGATGTGGCCGCATCGCGGATGACCGAGCAGCGGGCCATGACAGGCTTGCCGCCTCACACCCTGATGCGCCGAGCGGGCGAAGCGGTGGCGGCGCTCGCGCGTGCGCTCCATCCGCATGCACACAGGGTGTGGATCGCCTGCGGCCCCGGCAACAACGGCGGCGACGGGCTCGACGCCGCCGTCCACCTGCTGGCCGCGGGCTGGTCGGTCGAGGTCACCTTGATCGGCGACCCGGCGCAGCTTCCCGCCGACGCAGCCGACGCCTACGCACGTGCCCGTGCCGCCGGCATCGTGGCGGGCGCGGACACGAGCCCCGCTCGCCCGCCCGACCTTGCCATCGACGCCGTGCTCGGCCTGGGCAGCCGCCGAGCGCCGGCGGGCGACCTCGCCGCGCTCATCGACACCCTCAACGCCCTCACTTGCCCGCTGTTGGCGGTAGACCTGCCCTCCGGCCTGAATGCCGACACCGGCCAGCCGAATGGTCGCGCCTGTGTCGTCGCCGACCACACGCTGTCGTTGCTGACGCTCAAGCCGGGCTTGTTCACCGGCGCCGGACGTGACCATGCTGGCGAAGTCTGGTTCGACGCGCTGGGCATCACCGCCGACGGCATAACCGCCTGGCTGAGCGGCGCCCCCGTCTTGGCCACGCGGCGCCGGCACACCCAGCACAAAGGCAGCTTCGGCGACCTGGCCGTCGTCGGGGGCGGTCCCGGCATGGCGGGTGCTGCGCTGCTGGCCGCGCGCGCGGCGCACGCGGCAGGCGCCGGGCGCGTGTACGTCGACGTGCTCGATGACCAATCAACGCCGACGATGGACACGGTGCGACCCGAGTTGATGTTCCGCCACGGCTGGTGGCAGACCGCCTCGGCCGAAGAGGCCACCGTGGTGGCCGGTTGCGGGGGTGGCACGGCAATCCGACAGGCCTTGCCGCGCTTGCTGAGCAGCGCCGGCCGACTGGTTCTGGACGCCGATGCCTTGAACGCCATCGCGGCCGATCCGGCTCTTGCCACCCTCCTGTCGGCGCGCAGCGCCCGCCAGCGCCAGACCGTGCTGACCCCGCATCCGCTGGAAGCCGCTCGGCTCCTGAACTCCGACACCGCGACCGTGCAGTCGGATCGCCTCGCTGCCGCGCGCCGCCTCGCGCAGCAATTCGCCTGCGTGGTCGTGCTCAAAGGCTCCGGGTCGGTGCTCGCCGGACCGGATGCAACGTTGTGGATCAACGGCACCGGCAGCGCGGCGCTCGCGAGCGCCGGCACCGGCGACGTGCTCGCCGGATGGATCGGCGGATGCTGGTCCGCCTCTGGCTGCACCGCACTCGAGGCCGCCCGCCATGCCACGTGGTTGCACGGTCTTGCCGCCGAGCACAGCCCCACCGCGCCTCTGCGCGCCGCCGATCTGGTCGAGGCCATGCACAGCGCCGCACCGCAGCGCTGAGAGTTCAGCGTCGGCGCGCCGTCTTGCTGCCCACCTTGCGTGCCGCCGACTTGGCCGCACGCACCGGATGCGCGCCAACCTTCTGACCGGTGCCACTGCCCTTGCGGGCCTTGGTGGCTGCCTTGACCGCACGGTCAGCTTCCTTCACCGCGGCCAGCTCGGCCACTGCGCTCTTGCCGACACCCGACTTGTCACGCTTGGCACGTGCCAGCAGGGCGTTGTCTTCGCCTTCGTGGACCATGCGGAAGTCGATCTTGCGGCCGTCCAGGTCGACACGGCTGACTTGCACGCGCACCCGCGAGCCGATGGCGTAGCGCACACCTGAGCGTTCGCCGCGCAACTCCTGACGCGCCTCGTCGAAACGGTAGTACTCGCCGCCGAGTTCGGTGATGTGGATCAGCCCTTCGACGTACAGGCTGTCGAGCGTCACGAACAGGCCGAAGCTTGTCACCGCGCTCACCGTGCCGCCGAACTCCTCGCCGAGGTGCTCGCGCATGTAGCGGCATTTGAGCCAGGCTTCGACGTCGCGCGATGCTTCGTCGGCGCGGCGTTCGTTGGCACTGCAATGCGCACCCACGCCTTCCCACTGCTCCTCTTCCGCCAGCGAGTTCTTGCGCGACTTGCCGGCGGCCTCGACGTGGCCGCTCAGCAGGCTGTAGCGCTTGCCCTGCAGCAGCGCCTTGATCACGCGATGCACCAGCAGATCGGGGTAGCGGCGGATCGGGCTCGTGAAGTGCGTGTAGGCCTCGTAGGCCAGGCCGAAGTGCCCGCTGTTGATGCCGGTGTAGATCGCCTGCTGCATTGAACGCAGCAGCATGGTGTGGATCTGCTGGGCGTCGGGGCGGTCCTTCGTCGCCGCGGCGATCGCCTGGAACTCGCCAGGCTTCGGATCGTCACCGACATTCATGCCGAGGCCGAGCTGCCTGAGGTAGTTCTGCAGCAGCGTCTTCTTCTCCGGCGTCGGGCCTTCGTGCACACGGTACAGCGACGAATGCTTGGCCGATGCGATGAAGTCGGCTGAGCACACGTTGGCGGCCAGCATCGCCTCCTCGATCAGCTTGTGGGCCTCGGTGCGTGTGCGCGGCACGATCTTTTCGATGCGACCGTTGTCGTCACAGATGATCTGCGTCTCGGTCGTTTCGAAATCGACCGCTCCACGTTTGGCGCGCGCCTTCAGCAAGGCGCGATACACCTCATGCAGATGCAGCAGATGCGGCACCAGGTCCTTGCGACGCGCCGCTTCGGGGCCACGGGTGTTCGACAGGATGGCCGCGACTTCGTTGTAGGTGAAGCGCGCATGCGAGCAGATCACCGCCGGGAAGAACTGGTACGCGTGGATCTCGCCTTCCTTCGTGATGAGCATGTCGCACACCATCGACAGCCGGTCTTCGTTCGGGTTCAGCGAACACAGGCCGTTGGAGAGCTTCTCGGGCAGCATCGGGATCACCCGGCGCGGGAAGTACACCGATGTGGCGCGCTCATACGCGTCGTCGTCCAGTGGCTCGCCGGGCTTCACGTAGTGGCTCACGTCGGCAATCGCGACCACGAGCCGCCAGCCGTCGAAGGCGGTCTTGCCACGGCCGTGCTTCGCCGGCTCGCAGTACACGGCATCATCGAAGTCGCGCGCATCTTCGCCATCGATGGTGACGAGCGGCACGTCGGTGAGGTCGATGCGATCGCGTTTGTCGGCGGGTCGGACCTTCTCCGGCAGACCGGCGGTCTGCGCCAGCGTCTCGGGAGAGAAACGATGCGGCACTTCGTACTTGCGCACCGCGATCTCGATCTCCATGCCGGGGTCGTCGATCTCGCCCAGCACTTCGGTCACCCGCCCCATCGGTTGCGAATACAACGAAGGAGGCTCGGTCAACTCGATGGCAACCACCTGCCCTGCGGTCGCATTGGCGATCGCGTTCTTCGGGACCATGATGTCCTGGCCGTAGCGCTTGTCTTCGGGCGCGACGAGCCAGATGCCGCTCTCGTGAAGTAGGCGGCCGATGATCGGCGTCTTGCGGCGCTCGAGGATCTCGAGCACCCGCCCCTCCGGGCGGCCCTTGCGGTCATAGCGCACCACGCGTGCCTTCACACGGTCGCGATGCAGCACTGCGCGCATTTCCTGCGGCGACAGATAGAGGTCGGGCTGGTTGTCATCGCGCACGACAAAGCCGTGACCATCGCGATGCCCTTGCACCGTTCCCTCGACTTCACTCATCAGCTCAGCGCCGATGGCGGAGGTGTTTGAAAATTTTGATTGTTTGATGATATAGTCCAAGACTTCCTGAAATGCCCAGGTGGCGGAATTGGTAGACGCACTAGTTTCAGGTACTAGCGGGTAACTCCGTGGAGGTTCGAGTCCTCTCCTGGGCACCAAGTGGTTAGAAAAATAACGCGTGAACGAACAACACGTAAAGCGAAGAGGCCTGCATGATGCAGGCCTTTTTGTTTGCGCGCATCGTTTGTTGATGCAGCGAATGGGGCCATCGTTGCCGACTCGCTGCACCTGGCTCGCACGTGACCGATCAGATTGCGAACTTGCGCGCCAGACCTCCCGGGCGCAACTCGTCGTACTCTTCGAACGGCTGATGGATCCACGGGCTCGTGGGCAGCAGTTCAACGTAGTAGTCGGGCGTGTAGCTCGACACGCCCTTGGTCCAGATCACCGCCGAGCGCAGCTCGGTGATGGCCGGCATGCTGCGCAGCCGTTCGACCACAGCCTTTAGCGTCACGCCCGAATCGGCCAGGTCATCGACCAACAGCACACGCCCCGCAAGCTCGCCCTTGGGCAGCGTGATGTATTTCGCCATGTCAAGCCGGCCCTGGATGGTGCCGGCCTCCGCCCGGTAGGAACTCGTCGACATGATGCCCAGCGGCTTGTCGAACACCCGCGAGAGCACGTCCCCCGGCCGCATGCCGCCTCGCGCGAGGCATAGGATCTGATCGAACTCCCACCCCGACGCATGCACCTTGAGCGCCAGCCGCTCAATCAGCAGGTGGTACTCGTCCCAGGAGACGTAGAGGTGTTTGCCGTCTTCGGTCAACATGCGGAAAGCTCCTTGGGGACATCAAGCCTGATAGGGGTGGCGCAGCAGGATGGTGTGGTCGCGATCGGGACCGGTAGACACCATGTCGATCGGCGCACCGATGAACTCCTGCACACGCTCGAGATAGCGGCGCGCATTCAGCGGCAGCTGGTCCCACTGCGTGATGCCGGCGGTCTTTTCGGTCCAGCCCGGGAAGGTGTCGTAGATGGGCACGCAGGCGTCGATCTCATCGGCGTCAAGCGGCAGGATGTCGAGGCGCTTGCCGTGGAGGTCATAGCCCACGCAGACCTTGATCTCCGGCAAGCCGTCGAGCACATCGAGTTTGGTGATGCACAGGCCCGAGATGCCGTTGATGATGATCGAACGCTTGAGCAGTGCGGCGTCCAGCCAGCCGCAGCGGCGCGGGCGACCGGTGACGGTGCCGCGCTCCTGGCCGACGGTCGAAAGGTGGTAGCCAACGGTCCCCGGAGTGTCCCACTCCAACTCGGTCGGGAACGGGCCGCTGCCGACACGCGTGGTGTAGGCCTTGGTGATGCCTAGCACGTAGTGAAGCATGTCCGGGCCGAGGCCCGAACCGGCCGCCGCATTGCCTGCCACGCAGTTGCTCGACGTCACGTACGGGTAGGTGCCGTGGTCGATGTCGAGCAGCGTGCCTTGCGCACCTTCGAAGAGGATGTTGTCGCCCTTCTGGCTGGCGGTGTAGAGCGCGTAGCCCACGTCGGCCAGCATGGGCTTCAACGCCTCGGCGACTTTCATCGCGTGATCGAAGATCGGCTGGAACTCCAGGGGCTTCGACTTGAGGTAGCCGCCAAGCGCGAAGTTGTGCAGTTCCAGTAGCTCGCGAAGCTTCTTCGCAAAACGCTCGGGATGCTTGAGGTCTTGCACGCGCATGGCACGACGTGCAACCTTGTCTTCGTAAGCCGGACCGATGCCCTTGCCGGTGGTGCCGATCTTTCCTGCGCCACTGGTCTCGCGCAGCGCTTCACGAGCCTTGTCGACTTCGACATGAAACGGGAGGATCAACGGGCACGATTCGCTGATGTAGAGGCGCGAGCGCACGTCAAGGCCAATGGCCTCCAGGCGCTCGATCTCGCTCAGCAGATGGCTCGGGTCGACCACCACCCCGTTGCCGATGAAGCATTTCACACCGTCACGCATGATCCCCGAGGGGATCAGCTGCAGCGCGGTCTTCACACCCTTGATGACCAACGTGTGGCCGGCGTTGTGGCCGCCCTGGAAACGCACCACCGCCTGCGCGTGGTCGGTCAGCCAGTCGACGACCTTGCCCTTACCTTCGTCACCCCATTGGGTGCCCACGACGACCACGTTGCGGCCGCTGCGCTTCTGTTGCATTGCTCGAATCCGGTTTGCTTGAAGAATGAATGTGCCGCAGCGTCAGAGCGCGCGCACGAGCCATTGGCCCTGGACGAGGGCAAGTTCACGGTCGCAGGCGAATTCTTCGCCTTCGTGTTCGTGCCCGGGCAGGATGCACACGACCGACTCGCCCTGCTCGCGCAAGGCCCGCACGGCGGCCCGCAGCTCCGGCTGCTCGCCCCACGGCGCACGGATGGCCGGCCGCATGCTGCGCACAGGCGCGACGGTCACCAATTGCTTCAGGTCCATGCTGAAGCCCGCTGCCGGACGGGTACGGCCGAACACCGCACCCACCTCGTCGTAACGGCCACCACGCACCAACGCGTCGCTGGTACCGGCCGCGAAGATCGCAAAACGCGCGCCGCTGTAGTACGCATAGCCACTGTGATCGGCCAGATCAAACCCGATCCGCACGTCGGGGTAGGCTTGCCGCAGGTGCTGGAGCAGCCACCCCAGGTCGTCGAGCGCCGCGTGGATCAGCGGGTGCGCAGGCAATTCCTTGCGGGCGGCCTGCAACACCTCCTGGCCACCGTAGAGCCTCAGCAGAGCGCTCAACCCTTGGCGCGCCACGGTCGGAAGCGATGCAGATGCCATGTCCATCGCCGCCTGGTCTTTCGCGGCAAGCGCCGCGTAGATCTGGCCGAGCGCCAACGCGTCGAGTGACAGCCCGGACAACACGCCACGCACGATGCGGGCATCGCCCATGTCGAGCGTCAGCTGACTGATGCCGGCACGTTGCAAGGCATCGAGCGCGAGTTCCTGCACTTCCAGGTCGGCTTCCAGGCCGGCGTGGCCATAGATTTCGGCACCGAACTGCAGGGGTTCACGGGTGCCGTGCAGGCCATCGGGCCGCGTATGCAACACGGGCCCGCAGTAGCACAGGCGTGTCACGCCCCGGCGGTTCAGCAGGTGGGCATCGATGCGGGCGACTTGGGACGTGGTATCGGCACGCACGCCGAGAGTGCGGCCGCTCAATTGGTCGACCAGCTTGAAAGTCTTGAGGTCCAGCTCACGCCCAGCGCCGGACAACAGCGAATCCAGGTGCTCGAGCAGCGGCGGCATCACGAGTTCGAACCCATAGCCCCGAGCACCGTCGAGCAGGTCGCGACGGAGTTCTTCGATGCGCCTGGCCTGCGCGGGCAGGACGTCAGCAATGTGCTCGGGCAGCAGCCAAGCAGACGACATGGGAAATGACCGGGGATTAAAAAAGAGATTGTACCGGCCGGCCGCGTCAGAGAGGCGTTTTCGGGCCGGCGGGTCTCACGGCCACAGCAGCAGCAAGGCGATCAGGCCCACGAGCATGCTGGACAGGCCAAGAAAGCGGATCTGGCCATCGGACAGCTGCAACGCGCGTTGAAAGACCTGCCGCCAGGCGCCGGGGCTCAAGAACGGCAACAGCCCCTCGACCACCAGCATCAGCGCCAGAGCGCTCAGCAGCAGATCCGACATCCCGAGCCGGGCCTACTCGCCCTTCTTCCTGGCGGCGGACGATCCGCCCATCTCCCCTCGCATTGCCCGGAAGAATTCGCTCGACGGGTCGACGACCATCACATCCGAACGGTTCTGGAAACTCGCCCGGTACGCCTCGAGACTGCGATAGAACTTGGCGAACTGCGGATCGCGGCCGAACGCTTCGGCGTAGATCGCCGACGCCTTGGCATCGCCGTCGCCCTTGATCGTTTGGGCGTCGCGATAGGCCTCGGCCAGGATCACTTCTCGCTGGCGCTCGGCGTCGGCGCGAATCTTTTCGGCTTCGGCGAAGCCGGTCGAGCGCAGCTGGTTTGCCACGCGCTTGCGCTCCGATTCCATGCGCCCGTAGACGGAGCCGGTGATGTTGGCGGAAAAATCGACGCGCTTGATGCGCACGTCGATGATCTCGATGCCGAAGCTCTTGGCTTCGTCGGCAAGGCGGGTGCGCACACCCTGCATCACGTTGTCGCGATCCGTCGAAAGCATGGCCTGCACGGTGCGCTTGGTCACCTCTTCGTTGAAGGCGCCCTGCACGATGGGGCTCAGGCGCGCCTCCACGTTGCGCATGTCGGTGCCGCTGTTGCGGATGAATTGGCGCGGGTCGGTCACGCGCCACTTCACGAGCCAGTCGATCACCAGGCTCTTCTTCTCGGCTGTGAAGATGGGACGGGTCTCGGGGCTGTCGAGCGTCTGCACACGGCGGTCGAGGAAGACGACATTCTGCAGCGGCGGCGGCTGCTTGAACTTGAGGCCGGGCTCGGTGATGACTTCCTTGATTTCACCGAGGGCGTAGACGACTGCGAATTGCTTCTGGTCCACGATGAAGAGCGTGGAGTACACGAGCATCAGCAGCACGATGAAGCCGATGGCGAAGGTTCCGATTCGATTCATGGTCTTTTGCTTCCTGCCCTGTTGTCAACGCGCGTCGCGGTCGCGGCTGCGCTGGCCATCGCGCAAGCGAACGTCCGACGCGCCGCCCGGTACCGTGGCCGCGCTCGTTTCGGCGGCCGGGGCTGTTGCCGGTTGAGCCGGAGTCGGAGCGGTCGAGTGCTGGATCAGCTTGTCCAGCGGCAGGTACAGCAGATTGGAGTTGTTGCGGCTGTCGACCATCACCTTGCTCACACCGGAGTAGATGTCGCGCATGGTGTCGATGTAGATGCGGTCGCGCGTGACGGACGGCGCCTTCTGGTACTCGGCCAGGACGCGGCTGAAGCGCTGGGCATCGCCCTCGGCGCGCGCCACCACGCGAGCCTTGTAGGCCTCGGCTTCTTCGTGCAGGCGGGCTGCGCTGCCGCGCGCCTTGGGGATCACGTCGTTCGCATACGCCTGGCCTTCGTTCTTGGCCTTTTCACGATCGGCACCGGCGCGGAAGGCGTCGTCGAACGCGGCCTGCACCTGCTCCGGCGCTTGCACGCTGCCGACGTTCACGTTCACGATCAGGATGCCGGTGTTCAGCCGATCGAGTTGCGCCTGCACCAGCGCCATCAGCTGCGACGAGATCTCGTCACGCTGCTCGTACAGCACCGAGTCCATGTTGCTCTTGCCCACGATCTCGCGCACGGCGGACTCGGCCGCCTGGATCACGGCATCGTCGGGCTTGGCGTTCTCGAAGAGGTAGGCGCGGGCGTCTTTCAGCCGGTACTGCACGGTGAAGCGGATGTCGACGATGTTCTCGTCTTTCGTCAGCATCGACGACTCGCGCAGCCCCGTGGCTTGCACCACCGCGCTGCGGCCGACCTCGACCGAGCGCAGCTGCGTCACGGCGACAACCTCGTTTGCCTGGAACGGGTACGGGAAACGCCAATTGAAGCCGGCGTCCACCGTGTGGCTGTACTTGCCGAAGGACGTGACCACGGCCTGCTGGCCTTCCTGCACGATGAAGAACCCGCTCGCCGCCCACACCAGCACGATCAGGCCGGCCACCAGGCTGATGCCGATGCCGGTTCCACGCATGTCGGGTTGGAAACTCGGCCCGCCGTTGCCGGACCCGTTGGCGCGCTGCTTGCCGCCGAAGAGGTTGCTCAGCTTGCGATTGAAGTCGCGCCAGAGTTCGTCCAGGTCAGGCGGCCCATCGCCCCGGCCGCCGTTGTTGAGCACCAGTTCGGGCCGGCGGCCGAACCGCCCGCGCACCGTGTGCAACGCGCCCGTCAACAGGGCACGCGCGGCTGCGGCCACGTCGCGCAGGCGCACGGGCCGGTCGCTGGGGAAGGAAGAATTAGCGCTCATGGTCATGACAGGTTCAGAGTTGTCGTCTGTACGCTCTGGGGTCGTCTTCGGTCTCGATTTCAAGCCGAGGTTCCGATGCTGCGGAATCTGGCGCCACCGCGTCGAAGTTCAAGCTCGCGCCCTGGCTGGCTGTCACCGCTGCGGCAATCAATCGCCGCAGCTCTGGCAGCCCGGTGCCGTTCAATGCACTCACGAACACACGCTGGACGCGCACACCGCCGTCACATTCGAGCACATCGCTCGAAACGTGGGGCCGCTGCGACTCGGGGAGATTATCGAGTTTGTTGTAGACGAGGATCTGCGGAATGGCGTCGGCGCCGATTTCGTGCAACACACGCTGGACTTCGGCCATCTGCTCGTCAAGCACGGGGCTGGCGGCGTCGACCACATGCAGCAGCAGGTCGGCATCGGCCGCCTCCTGCAGCGTGGCCTCGAACGCCTCGACCAGCTTGTGCGGCAGGTCGCGGATGAAGCCCACCGTGTCGGAAAGCGACGCCGTCGTGTCGATCTCTTCGAGGTAGAGCTGGCGGGTGGTCGTGTCGAGTGTGGCGAAAAGCTGGTCGGCCGCGTAGGCTCGCGCCTTCACAAGGGCATTGAAGAGCGTCGACTTGCCGGCGTTGGTGTAGCCGACAAGCGAAATGCGGAACGTGCCGCTGCGCTCGCGCGAACGCCGCTGCGTGCCGCGCTGGCGCTTGACCTTCACCAGGCGCTCTTTCACCGACTTGATGCGCTCGGCGATCATGCGGCGGTCGAGTTCGATCTGGGCTTCGCCCGGGCCCCCGCGTGTGCCGATGCCGCCGCGCTGGCGCTCCAGGTGGCTCCAGCGCCGCACGAGACGGGTCGACAGGTACTGCAGACGTGCCAGCTCGACCTGCAACTTGCCCTCGTGGCTTTGCGCGCGGGCGCCGAAGATCTCGAGGATGAGCATGGTGCGGTCGGCGACAGCCACACCGAGGTGGCGCTCGAGGTTGCGCTGCTGGGCCGGCGACAAGGCCTGGTCGAACAGCACCGCCTCGGCCTTGTGGCCCTCCACGAGCGCCTTGATCTCGTCAGCCTTGCCCGAGCCCACGAAAAGCGCCGGGTCCGGCGCCTTGCGCTTGGCGATGACCCGTGCGACCGGCAGATCACCCGCTGATTCGGCCAGCAATGCCAGTTCGTCGAGGGTCTCGTCGAAATGCGCGCGACCACCAAGGTCCACGCCCACCAGGATGGCCCGAGGAGAATCGCCCGCCGCCGAAGCGGCGGTGGGTGCCGCTGCAGTCAAGGTGAGGTCCGCCTGAGCGGGCGCAGCCCGGGGTTCAGGTCTGCTCCGGGGCCTCGGCGGCGTGGAAATTCACCGCGCGGCCCGGCACGACGGTCGAGATCGCGTGCTTGTAGACCATCTGCGTCACGGTATTGCGCAACAGCACCACGTACTGGTCGAAGGACTCGATGTGGCCCTGCAGTTTGATGCCGTTCACAAGGTAGATCGACACCGGAACGTGCTCCTTGCGAAGCAGGTTCAGAAATGGGTCTTGTAGAAGCTGCCCTTTATTGCTCACGATATGCTCCGTGATATGTAGTGGATGAGGCTGTCACGTTAACACAGCCCTGTGCGGCAGCACCGCTTTAAAGACAATGAGCCTAGTCTTTGTCGGCGTAGGGATTCTTCCCCGAGCGCATCTCGATGCGCAGCGGCGTGCCCACCAGCTTGAAGTGCTCGCGGAAGCGCATCTCAAGATAGCGCTTGTAGACGTCGGTCACATGCTCCAGCGAATTGCCGTGGATCACGATCACCGGTGGGCTCATCCCACCTTGGTGCGCGTAACGCAGCTTCGGGCGGAATGTACCCGAACGCTTGGGCGTCTGGAATTCCACCGCCTCGTGCAGCAATCGGGTCAGCACCGGCGTGCTCATCTTGCGCGTGGCCGATGCGTGGGCATCGGCGATGGCCTGCCACAGCGGCCCCATGCCCTGCCGCTTGAGCGCTGAAATGCGCAAAACCGGTGCGAACTTCAGAAACGCAAGCCGCTGGGCGATCGAGCGCTCCAGCACCTCACGCTGGTAGTCGTCGATGGCGTCCCACTTGTTGACCGCCAACACCACGGCGCGCCCGCTTTCGAGGATGTAGCCGGCGATGTGGGCGTCCTGCTCGCTCACCCCCTGGGTGGCGTCGAGCAGCAGCAGCACCACGTCGGCACTGGCGATGGCCTGCAGCGTCTTGACCACCGAGAACTTCTCGATCGCCTCGAACACCTTGCCCTTGCGGCGCAGGCCGGCGGTGTCGATCAGCTCGAACTTCTGTCCGTGCCGCTCGAAGGGCACGCGGATCGCATCACGCGTCGTGCCGGGCATGTCGAACGCAACCAGCCGCTCTTCGCCGAGCCAGGTGTTGATGAGGGTGGACTTGCCCACGTTGGGGCGGCCGGCGACGGCCAACCGTATCGGCGCCTGCTCGCCGGCGCCCTCGTCGTCGGGCTCCTCGTCGAACGGGAAGTCCGCCAGCACGGCATCGAGCAAGCTGCGGATGCCCTGCCCGTGCGCCGACGAGATGGGGTGCGGCGCGCCCATGCCCAGCTCGTACAACTCACCGAGCAACGGCGAGTCGCTCATGCCTTCAGCCTTGTTGGCCGCAAGAAAGACCTTCTTGTTGGCCGTGCGCAGGTAGCGCGCGATGTCGTGGTCCTGCGCCGACACGCCCGCCCGAAGGTCGACGACGAAGATCACCGCATCCGCCTCGGCCACGGCCTGGCGGGTCTGCTTGGCCATCTCCTTGACGATGCCGGTGGAGCTGTCGGGCTCGAAACCGCCGGTGTCGACCACGATGTACTCGCGATCGGCCAGGCGGCCGTCGCCGTAGTGCCGGTCGCGCGTCAAACCGGAGAAGTCGGCCACGATCGCATCGCGGCTCTTCGTCATGCGGTTGAACAGAGTGGACTTGCCGACGTTCGGGCGGCCCACCACCGCGATCACTGGTTTCATGGCGTCAGGACGCTGTGCGCTCGTTCACTGGGGCCGGAAGGCATACAGCCCACCGTCGCTCGTGACCACCAGCAAGGTGAGGCCAGACGCCA
Source organism: Rhizobacter sp. J219 (assembly GCF_024700055.1). Taxonomy (GTDB): domain Bacteria; phylum Pseudomonadota; class Gammaproteobacteria; order Burkholderiales; family Burkholderiaceae_C; genus Rhizobacter. The sequence continues at coordinate 751,708 of NZ_JAJOND010000001.1, read as the reverse complement.
CCGGCACGCTCTTGATGGCGCTGCCATCGGTGGGCAGGCGCAGCACGGCTTCGCCTGTGTCGCGCGCAAACCAGTGGACCATGCCCTTCACGTCGCCGACGACCGCTGCCTTGCCGATCACGAGGGGCGCACTCAGACTGCGGTAGAGCAGGCTTTCGACGGTCCACGCGGGCGTGCCATCGCTGATCTTCCAGGCGCTGACGCGATCGGTCGCGTCGACCCCGATCACCATCTGGTCGTCGGCGCCCACGCCCGTGATGCCACCGGCATTGCGCGTCCAGATCGTGCTGCCGCGCTCGGCGTTGACGCACGCGACCGCGGCCTGGTACGAGCGCGCGCAGAGGGTGTCGCGCACCCGTGCGGCCGGGCCCACCACGTCGGCCAGGCGCTCGACTTCGTTGGTGCCGCGCGGCGACGCCAACGTCGCCTCCCAGCGCATGCTGCCGACCAAGGGGTCAAGCCCGGCGAGCTTGGCACCCTGCCCGACCACCAGCGTGTCCTTGAACGGCATCAGCACACTGGGGCTGGCGAGGTTGAGCGCGTCGCTCGGGCGCTGGTAGGTCCAGAGCTTGCGGCCATCGAGCGCGTCGAAGGCATGCACCGAACGATCGACCGCCACCACGAACACCCGCTCGCCCGCCACCAGCGGCGCGGTGACCACGCGCGAGGGCAAGGCCTTGCGCCAGGCGACCTTGCCGGCCTGCAGGGTGACGAGCTGGTTGTTGCGCGTCACGACACTCGTAAAACGCCCGTCGCTGCCCACACCGGCGCTCAGCTTGTCACCCACCTCGGCGCGCCAGATTTCCTTGCCGGTCTCGGCCTGGAGAGCGAGGACGAGTCCACTGTCATCGGCCACGGTGAAGACGCCGCCGTTCACGGACACGGCGAGCGGAAAGCTGATCTTGCCGATGTCTTCGTTCCAGACCTGCCGGCCGGTGACCTTGGGCTCCAGCGGTTGCAGCGGCGTCGGGTCGGGTCGACCGGAGCCGGCACAGCCCACCAGCGCCAGAAGCATCACCCAGGCGCCAAATCGGCGCGCCGCCATCGTCATTTGCCGGCCCCCGACGCGGTGGTGGCCTTCGCCGTCTCGGCCGGAGCCGCGCCGAGCGCGGCGAGCTTGGCTTCGACGATGCGACGGTATTCCACCGTCTCTTCGAGCGTCTTCCAGGCCTGCAGGTACGCCGCCTTGGCGTCGTCCTTCTTTCCTTGAGCGAGCAACACATCGCCACGGCGATCGGCGACGAGCCCGGCGAATTCCTTGCCCGTTGCACCATCGAGCTGCTTCAGGGCTTCGTCGTACTTCTTCTCGTCGAGCAACAGGCCCGCCAGACGCAGGCGCGCCACCGTGCGGTATTCGTCTTCGCTCGCGTTCTCGGCCGCCCAGGCGAGCGTGCTGCGCGCCGCTTCGCCCTGGCCCTTCTCATGCTGCAGCTTGGCGGTGACCAGCGCGCTCTGCTGCGCATAGCCGGTGCGGCCGAAGCGCTCTTTCATGTCGCCGAAGACACGCACGGTCTTGTCGACGTCACCGGCCTGCGCGGCCTTCTCCAGTTCCTCGAAGAGCACGCCGGCTTTGACCGCCTGCTCGCGCTTCCAGTTGTTCCAGCCCATCCAGGCGGCGTACCCGCCCAGAGCCAGGACCAGCACCCAGGTGATGAGGTTGCCGTACTGCTTCCAGAAGGCTTTCAGCTGGTCGAGCTGCTCTTGTTCTTCGAGGTCGAGATGCGTGGCCATGAGGGAATGCGTTTCTGCAAAAAGAGTCGGGGATTATGCGGCCAGCAGTTCGGCCGCCCAGGTGGCCGCGTCCGCGAGGCGCAGGCTGCGCTGCGGCACGGCCGCATCGCGCAAGGATTTGAGCGACACCTCGCCGCGTGCCACTTCGTCGTCCCCGAAGATGAGGGCAAATCGGGCGCCGCTGGCGTCGGCGCGTTTGAACTGGCTCTTCATGCTGCCGCCACCGGCGTGCATCAGCACCGAAACGCCGGCCTGCCGCAGCGCCTCGATCGTGACCATCGCCTGCGCCACCGTCGCCTCGCTCGGAATCACGGCATAGGCGAGCGGCGCGCTGCTGGGCACCGGCACGGCCAGTTCCTGCAGCAGCAGCAACAGGCGCTCGATGCCGAGGCCGAAGCCCACCGCCGGCGCCGGCTTGCCACCCAGCTGTTCGATCAGCCCGTCGTAGCGACCGCCACCGCACACGGTGCCTTGCGAGCCGAGATGGTCGGTGACCCACTCGAAGACGGTGAGGTTGTAATAGTCCATGCCTCGTACCAGGCGGGAGTTGACGCGGTAGTCGAGCCCGGCCGCATCGAGCACCTTGCGCACGGCGTTGAAGTGCGCGAGCGAGGCTTCCCCCAGGAAGTCCATCAGCTTGGGCGCGGATTCGACCACCGCCTGCATCGCCGGGTTCTTGGTGTCGAGGATGCGCAGCGGATTGCTGTGCAGACGGCGCTTGGCGTCTTCGTCGAGCGTGTCGACGTGCTGCTCGAAGTGGCGGATCAGCGCCTCGCGGTGGGCGCGGCGCTCTTCGGGCTGGCCGAGGCTGTTGATCTCCAGTCGCACGTGCTCCCCGACCACCAGCCCCAGCTCGCGCCAGAGGCTGCGCACCATCAGGATCATCTCGGCATCGACGTCGGGGCCGGCAAAGCCGAGCGCCTCGACGTCGAGCTGGTTGAACTGCCGGTAGCGCCCCTTCTGCGGCCGCTCGTGGCGGAACATCGGCCCCATCGTCCAGATGCGCAGCGGCCCGTTGTAGAGCGCGTTGTGCTCGACCATCGCACGCACGATGCCGGCCGTGGCTTCGGGGCGAAGCGTGAGCTTGTCGCCATTCATCGAATCGGTGAAGGAGTACATCTCCTTCTCGACGATGTCGGTCACCTCACCGAGGCCACGCACGAACAGCGCGGTGGGTTCGACGATCGGGGTCAGCAGGTACTGGTAGCCATAGTTCGACAGCACACGGCGTACGGTGGTCTCGAACCAGGCCCAGATGGCCGAATCGGGCAGCTTCTCGGTGCGCCGCACCGAGGGCGGCAGGATGTCGTTCATGCCCTTCACGGCCTGCAAGGCGGCGTTCTTTTTGTCAGCCATCTCTAACGGAAGATGAGGAAAGGTGGGCCGTCGCGTGAGACGGCGTCGTTCGCCGGGAGCGCGCAGCCCTGGTCAGGCCGGCGCGGTCGAATGCTGTGCGGTCGCGCTGCCGTAGCGCTTCTCGATGTAGTTCTCGACGAGCGCCTGGAATTCTTCGGCGATTCGCTCTCCGCGCAGCGTGAGTGCCTTTTCGCCGTCGATGAACACCGGCGCGGCCGGTGCTTCACCGGTGCCGGGCAGGCTGATGCCAATGTCGGCATGCTTGCTCTCGCCCGGGCCGTTGACGATGCAGCCCATCACCGCAACCTTCATCTTCTCGACGCCGGGGTAACGCGCACGCCACACCGGCATCTGCAGGCGCAGGTAGTCGTCGATCTGCTTGGCAAGTTCCTGGAAGGTGGTGCTGGTGGTGCGGCCGCAGCCCGGGCAGGCGGTCACGCTCGGGTTGAAGGAGCGCAGGCCGAGGGCTTGCAGGATCTCCAGCGCGACCACGACCTCCTGCGTACGGGCTTCACCGGGCTGCGGGGTGAGCGAGACACGGATGGTGTCGCCGATGCCTTCTTGCAGCAGCAGCGACAGCGCGGCGGTCGAGGCCACCGTCCCCTTGGTGCCCATGCCGGCTTCGGTGAGGCCGAGGTGCAGCGGGTAGTCGCAGCGCTTGGCGAGCGCTCGGTACACGCTCACGAGGTCTTGCACGCCGGACATCTTGCACGACAGCACGATCTGCCCGGCCCGCAGGCCAACGTCTTCGGCACGCCGGGCTGACTCGACAGCCGAGGTGATGATCGCGCGGTACATGATCTGCTGCGGCTCGAAGGGCTCGGCGAGCTTGCCGTTCTCGTCCATCATCTGCGCGAGCAGCTCCTGGTCGAGGCTGCCCCAGTTGACGCCGATGCGCACCACCTTGTCGTACTTGGCGGCCACTTCGACCATCTGGGCGAACTGCTTGTCGCGCTTGTCGCCCTTGCCCACGTTGCCGGGGTTGATGCGGTACTTCGACAAGGCCTCGGCACACGCCGGGTATTCGGTGAGCAGACGGTGGCCGTTGTAGTGGAAGTCGCCCACCAGCGGCACGTCGATGCCCATGCGGTCGAGCTGATCGCGGATGTGCGGCACGGCCGCCGCCGCCTCGGGCGTGTTGACGGTGATGCGCACGAGTTCGGAGCCGGCCACCGCCAGCTCCTTGATCTGGATCGCGGTCTCGATCACATCGACCGTGTCGGTGTTGGTCATCGACTGCACACGGACCGGCGCGTCACCACCGATCGTGACCAGCCGCGCACCCCAGCGCACCTGTGCCTGCAGGTTGCGCCGCACGAGAGGAACCGCCGGTTCAATGAAATCGTCGAGGGCAGCAGGGGCCTGGGTCATGACATCACCTGAGTTCTAGCTTGGCCACGTTGTCGCGCGAGGGCGAGAGATCGACCGGGCGACCGCGGAACGACACCTGCGTGGCCGAGGCGTTGCCGATTCTCACCCGCAGCGGAGTAGGCCCATCGAGGCCCACGGTTTCTCCGGCTTCGAGCAAACGCGACATCAAGGGGTTGCCCCGGCCGTCGATCACCTCGACCCACGACTGGGCTTTAGCGCGCAGCAGGAGTGCGCCGTTTGGCGCGACGGCTGCAGCCGCCGGCAATGACGCGGTGGCGGACGGCGCAGAAGCCGCCGCGGCACCCGACGCCGACGCCGATGCAGGCTGCGAAACCGGCGCCGGCAAGGCATCGGACGCCGCCATCACAACCGCCGGCGGCGGCAATGTCATGACGGCGGAGGCCATGGGTGCGGGGACCGACGCCGCGTCGCCGTCGCGCGCCACGATGCCGTTGCCCGGTTGCGTGAGTTCGTCCACCCAGCCTGCCGGCAACAGGTACATCGCCGCACTCGCCAGCACCAGCACACCGGCTGCGATCACGATCGGACTCTTGAGGAAACTCAGGTCGCTCGGGACACGTCGCCCCGGCTTGTCGCGGAACGGCTCGTTCAGGCCCCGGCTCAGCTGCGACAGGCCCTGGTCGGCCGGCTGCGGCAAGAGGGCCAGCACCGGCGCCGCATCGATCTTGAGGGTGCGGCAAACGGTCTGTGCCAGCGCGCGGGTGAAGGTCGCGCCAGGGTTTCGTCGTACCGATCGGCTTCGAGCAGCTCAAGCTTGCGCGGTGCCACCTTGATGGACGTCGCCAGCGCCGCAATGTGCAAGCCCTTGGCCACACGTGCCTGCCTGAGCAGGCTGCCCGCGGTGTCGGGGGTGGGAACGGGTTGGGCGATCGGGGTGTCGTCCAGCGTGTCACTCATTGAAGAGGCCTCGCTCGAAGGCGGATGCTTCCCGCGATGCCGGGAAACGGTTGCGCAGCTCACGGCCGAGTTTCGTTGACTCCCTGGCGATTGTTGAGCTTGTGTTCGATGCGTGCAGCCAGCCACAGCGTCTGTGCGCTGGATTGGTTCGGCGTCGAGTTCACCCGGCGGATGTAGAAACGGGCCCGCTCGGCCTCCCCACGCCGCAGCAGCACCTCGGCCAGGTTCACCGCGGTCGCCAGGTTCGACGGATCGCGCTCGTAGGCCTTGGTCAAGGCGAGTTCCGCCTCGGGCCACTCGCCGGCGCGGGCATGGCACACGCCGCTGATCATCAGCGTGCGAGGTGCTGACGGGTACTGCTGGGTGGCCAGCGCCTGCTGGAACATGGCCTGCGCCTCGCGATAGCGCTTCTGCTGGCATTGGTACCAGCCGTAGTTGTGCAGGCTGTCGCCGTCGTTGGGGTTGATTTGCAGGGCACGCTTGAAACTCTCTTGCGCCAGCGTGTCGTCCCCCAGGGCGGCGTAGATCAGGCCGCGCAGGTTGTAGGCCTCGCCCAGGTTGGGGTTCAGCGACACGGCTTGCTTCACTTCGTCGAGCGCGGTGGTGTGCTGGCCGCGGCTGAAATAGGCGCTGGCGAGTTCGAGGCGCACACGGGCGCGCTTGCTGGTTTCGCTTTCGTCGGATTCGGTGACGCGGTCACGCGTCTCGCCCGGTGCGGGCTGCGGCGGAGGCAAGGCACAGCCCGCGATCCATGCACCGACCACCCAGCTGGCGACGACGACCCACAAGCGACTGCGGCCCAGACTCATGCATGTTTCTCCGGAGGGTTGGACGAAGGGGTCTTGCGATGGATCTGGATCGGCGAACGCGTCATGCGCTGGGCGACGTTGGTACGGTCTTGCACCTCGCCCGCAAGCTGTCCGCAGGCGGCAGCGATGTCGTCGCCGCGTGTCTTGCGCACCGTCGTCACCACACCGGCGTCTTGCAGCACGCGCGCAAACGCCATCACACGCTCGCGCGGCGAACGCGTCAGGCCAGACTCGGGGAACGGGTTGAACGGAATCAGGTTGAACTTGCATGACACCCGGCGGCTGATCTGCACCAGCGCCTCGGCATGGGCCTGGGTGTCGTTCACGCCGTCGAGCATGCAGTACTCGAAGGTGATGAAGTCGCGCGGCGCACGCTCGAGGTAGCGGTTGCACGCATCGAACAGCTCGGTGATCGGGTACTTCTTGTTGAGCGGCACGAGGTTGTCGCGCAGCGCGTCGTCGGGTGCATGCAGCGAGACCGCCAGAGCGACCGGGCAGTCTTCGCGCAGGCGGTCGATCATCGGCACCACGCCCGAGGTGGAGACGGTGACCCGACGGCGCGACAGGCCATAGCCATGGTCATCGAGCATCACGCGCAACGCGGGCACCAGGGCCGAGTAGTTCTGCAGCGGTTCGCCCATGCCCATCATCACGACGTTGGTGATGGCCCGTTCGCCCGGTGCCAGGTTCAGCCGCTTGCGCAGATGGTGTTCGGCAAACCACAACTGGGCCACGATCTCGCCGGTGGTGAGATTGCGGCTGAAGCCCTGGTGGCCGGTCGAGCAGAAACGGCAGCCCACGGCGCACCCGGCTTGTGACGAGACGCACAAGGTGCCGCGGTCATCTTCGGGAATGAAGACGCTCTCGACAGCGTTGCCGCCGCCAACATCGAAGAGCCATTTGATGGTGCCATCGCTCGAGGCCTGCTCGTTGACGATGGACAACGGCGACACGACCGCAACACCCGCAAGCTTGTCGCGAAGCGATTTCGCCAGGTCGGACATGGCCGAGAAATCGGCTTCGCCCTTTTGATGGATCCAACGAAATAGCTGGGTGGCGCGAAATCGCTTCTCACCCAGCTTTTCGCAATACGCGGCCAGTCCGTCGAGATCGAAGTCGAGCAGGTTGGCCGGTGTCATGAGGTTGGTTCCTTGCGCTCAGGCAGGCAACGCCTACGCGAGGCGCAAGGCCAGCACTTAGCGGCTGAAGACGTTCATGCCAGGGAAGAAGAACGCCACTTCGACGGCGGCCGTTTCGGGCGCGTCGGAACCGTGCACGGCATTGGCGTCGATGCTGTCGGCGAAGTCGGCACGGATGGTGCCCTTCTCGGCCTTCTTCGGATCGGTCGCGCCCATCAGGTCGCGGTTCTTGGCGATGGCGCCTTCACCTTCGAGCACCTGGATCATGACCGGACCGGACACCATGAAGTCCACCAGGTCCTTGAAGAACGGGCGGGCCTTGTGCACCGCATAGAACTGCTCGGCTTCATTGCGCGACAGATGCGCCATGCGAGCGGCGACGATCTTGAGGCCGGCGCCTTCGAAGCGCGCATAGATCTGGCCGATCACATTCTTCGCGACCGCGTCGGGTTTGATGATGGAAAGGGTACGTTCGATCGCCATATTTCTTCTCCTGAATCAAGCACTTGGCAAAGTTTTGGATTCTAACGCTTGAAGGTGGGTTCCTTCGTGAATACCAGCAGGGCTCAGCGGCCGCGGCGGCCGCCGCCAAATCCACCACCACCGCCGCCCCCGCCGCCACCGAAACCGCCCCCACCGCCGCCGCCTTTGCCGCGGTTTCCGCGGTTCTTGCGGTGGAAGGCATCGGCGCCGATGTAGCCGACCGAGGTCTGCAGCGGATCGGGCTCACGCGGGCCGCCCTTCTGTTTGTTGCCGCCTCCCTGCGGACGCGGCGGCGCGCTGCCGCCGGCACCGAAACCGCCGCCGCCGCGACCGAAGCCACCACCGCCCACCGGGCCGCGCGGCTTCTGGACGAAGCGTTTGTCGAAGGTCTGCTCCAGAGGGTTGGGGATCTTGCTCGGATCGAAGTCCAGGTCCTCGTCGCGGTCCTGGTCGTCGTAGCCGCCGTCGCGGGCCTGCGCCGGCGCGGGCTGTTGCTGCCCGCCTCGGGGCCCACGGTCTGGACGCGGACCACGATCGTTGCGATCTCCGCGGTCGTTGCGGTTGCCGCGCTTCTGGTTGTTGTTCTGCTGGTTCCCGTGCGCTCCGCGATCGTTCTGCTGCTGACCCGGGTTGTTGCCACTGGCCAGGCGACGGATCGCGCGCACGTCGTTCTCGTCGAGATCGACCCACACCCCTCGCTTGAGGCCGCGCGGCAGCACCACGGTGCCATAGCGGATGCGGATCAAGCGGCTGACGGTCAGCCCCACTTCGTCGAAGAGCTTGCGCACCTCGCGGTTGCGGCCTTCGGTGATGACGACGCGGTACCAGTGGTTGGCGCCTTCGCCGCCCCCGTCCTGGATGGACTTGAAGCTCGCCATCTGCCCTTCGATGTTGACGCCGTTGAGCAGCTCTTCGCGGTCTTCCTCGGTCAGAGTGCCCAGCACCCGCACCGCGTATTCGCGCTCGACGCCAAAACGCGGGTGCATCAGCTGGTTTGCCAGCTCGCCCGAAGTGGTGAAAAGCAACAGACCCTCGGTGTTGAGGTCAAGACGGCCCACCGACTGCCACTTGCCCTGCTGCAGGCGCGGCAGGCGGCGGAACACCGTCGGGCGGCCCTCCGGATCGTCATGCGTGACGACCTCACCTACCGGCTTGTGGTACGCGATGATGCGGGCCGGCGGCGGCACGATGCGGATGCGCACCGGCTTGCCTTTGATCTTGACCTGATCGCCGAACGACACACGCTGGCCCACATGGGCGGGCTGGTCGTTGACGGTCACATGGCCGTCTTCGATGAGCTGCTCCATGTCGCGGCGGGAGCCGATACCCGATTGGGCAAGCACCTTGTGCAGCTTGGGCGCGTCGGGTTCGGCGGCCAGCACACGCTTGTGTTCGGCCGCGGCCTCGTCGACGGCCTCGGCCGGCTCGGCGACCTCTTCAGCCACCGGTGCTTCCAGGTCGAAGTCACCCGACAGCACCTGCGCGAAAACTTCACCCGCCTGGTTCACCGCGGCCTGCGCGGTGGCGGCCGGATCGGCGGCGCCTTCGCGTTCACGCTGCCGGTCCTTGCGGTTGCGGCGACGGTTGCGCGACGAACGAGGACGGTCGTCGCCTTCCGCACCAGGAGCGTCGCCCCCGTCACCACTTTCGGCGGCCTCCGATGCGGCGACGGGCGCAGCCTCGCTCGCGTCGACCGGCATGGCGGCCACCGGCGCTGGGCTCGGCGCGCGAGGCGAGGCGTCTTCCTGAGCGGCAGTTGGTGCGGCCACTCCGTCACCAGCCTCCACCGGCTTGGCAGCGGCCGTGCGACGCTTGCGCGCCGGCTTGGGTGCTGCATCAGCGGCTGAGCCCTCCTCGGCAGAGGCCTCATCGGGAGGAGCCGCCGCGTCGGCCTTGACCGCACGGCGACGCCGCGCGGGCTTGGCCTCGGCAGGCGCTGCGTCCGTCGGTGCAGGGCTTACGTCAACCGGGGTGTCGTCGTCAGGCTGGTTCATGCTTGGGGGTCCATCGGGGCGGTCTCTGCCGCGGGTTCGGAAGGAAGTTCGGGGGACTCATCGGGCGGCGGCGCTTCGGCATCGTCGATGCCAGTGGCAGGCGACGCCGCGGCCTCGACGGACGCGGCAGCATCGAACTCGGTTTCGGCTTCAGCCACCGGGTCAAGCTCCGCTTCGGCGGGCATCATCTCGACGTCAGCCTCCAGACTCAGCGTTCCCTGCGCGGGATCTTCCAGCAGCGAGCCCTGATCCGGCAGCACCTCGGCCAGCGCCGCCGCAGTGGGCGCGGCCCCGCCTTCTAGCGTGGGCAGCTGCTCGAGGCTTGCCAGACCGAGGTCGTCGAGAAACTGTTTGGTCGTCGCGTAGAGCGCCGGGCGGCCCGGTGCTTCGCGGTAGCCGATGGCGTCGATCCAGCCGCGATCCTCCAGCTGCTTCACGATCTGGCTGCTGACCGTGACACCGCGGATGTCCTCGATGTCGCCACGCGTCACCGGCTGGCGGTAGGCGATGATGGCCAGCGTTTCCATGACGGCACGCGAATACTTGGGCGGCTTCTCGGGGTTGAGCCGGTCGAGGTAGTCGCGCATCTCGGGCCGGCTCTGGAAACGCCAGCCAGTCGACAGCGCCACCAGTTCGACACCGCGCCCTTCCCAGTCACGCGTCAGCTCGTCGAGCAAGGCCCGCAAGCTGTCGGGGCCAAGTTCATCGGCGAACAGGGTGCGCATGTCCTTCAGGGGCAAGGGCTGCTGCGCACAGATGAGCGCGGTTTCGAGGACGCGCTTCGCATCCTGTGTGTTCATGGACTCGTCTACATCCTCTGTCGGGATCGCCGGACACGTTTCCGGCATCAGGACTCGTTCACAGCGGCTTTCCGCTTGGGGCTGCCTGCAAAAGCGGCGGGCCCACGTCGTTGGCTGCTGCGTGTTGGGCCTCGAGGCTCGCACGACTCATCGCGGCGAACCACTGGTCGCGCCCCATCCGGCACGATCACTTCCGCAGGTGGGCGCTGTACGCGGTGCGCCCGACATTCAAGTCAGACGCTCGATCACCCGGGGAAAGTGGCCGCATTGTATAGAAGCTCGTCAGGCACTGCCATGACCGCCCATGACCTGTTGCCAGGCCAGTGCCAGATCGGCGGGCAAGCGTGCCTCGAATGACACCTGCGCGCCGTCATGTGGATGCACGAACGCGAGCCGCTGCGCATGCAGGGCCTGTCGCTGCAGCCCCAGTGCGGGCCGGCCACCGTAGGTGGTGTCGGCCACCAGGGGATGACCTCGCGAGGCCAGGTGCACGCGGATCTGATGGGTGCGGCCGGTGTGCAGCTTGCACCGCACCGCGCTCACCCATCCATCGACTGTCTCGGCAACGCCCAGGCGAGTGACGTCGGTCTGGGCCGACTTGCCACTGGGCACGATGGCCATTCGCACACGCGATTGCGGGTCGCGCGCCAGCGGCCGATCGATGCGCACGAACGCCTCTGCCAGATGGCCGTGGGCCAGCGCCAGGTACTCACGCTGCACCTCGCGGGCGGCGATCGCACGCATCAGCGCGGTGACGGCGGGCAAGGTCTTGCCCACCACCATCAACCCGGAGGTGTCTTTGTCGAGCCGGTGCACGATGCCGGCACGCGGCAGCGTGGCCGCCGCTGCATGGTGAGACAACAACCCGTTGAGCAATGTGCCCGACCAGTTGCCCGCGGCGGGGTGCACCACCAGGCCGGCAGGCTTGTCGACCACCAGCAGGTGATCGTCTTCGAACACGATCGGCAAGGCGATCGGCTCGGCCTTGAAAGCACGGCTCTCGGCCGTCGGCACCAGGTCAACCTCGACACGCTGACCTGCCTGCACCTTGCGCGAGGCGCTCTTGGCCGCCGCGCCGTCGACCCACACATGCCCTTCATCGATCAGATGCTGCAAGTGGTTGCGCGAGAACTCGTCGGCCATCGTGACCAGCACCTTGTCGAGCCGCGTGCCATGCTGCTCGGCAGGCACAAGCATCGAGCGGCGCTCGGGAGCGTCGTCCTCGTCCTGCTCCGGCGGCAGGGGCAACACGTCTGGCAGCGGGGGGCGAACCATATACTCTGCGCTTTCCACTCGAAGCGCTGCCGCGGCGGCGCCATGTCGTTGATGAATCGGATCCGCTGGACTCGCCGCGCGTCGAAAGCCCTGTCGCTGGCCGTGGTGTCGCTGCTGCTGTCGGCCTGCGACTCGGTCCCGAAGGACGAGACCGCCGGCATGAGCGTGGAGAAATTGTATTCAGAGGCCCGCGAGGAAGCTTCGGCCGGCAACTACGAACGTGCGCTCAAGCTCTATGAGCGCCTCGAAGGCCGCGCCGCCGGCACGCTGCTGTCGCAGCAGGCCCAGCTGGAGCGCGCCTACATGAGCTTTCGCACCGGCGAAAAGGCCCAGGCCCTGGCCATCGTCGAGCGTTTCATCAAGCTGCACCCCACCAGCCCGGCCCTCGACTACGCGCTGTACCTCCAGGGCGTGATCAACTTCAACGACAACCTCGGCATCTTCGGCAGCCTGGCCAACCAAGATCTGTCTGAGCGCGACCAGCAGGCCTCGCGCGATTCCTATCAGTCGTTCAAGCAGCTGACCGAGCAGTTCCCTCGTTCGAAGTACACGCCCGACGCGCAGGTGCGCATGCGCTACATCGTGAACTCGCTCGCCGCCTACGAGGTGCACGTGGCGCGCTACTACTACCGCCGCGGTGCCTACCTGGCCGCCGTCAACCGCGCGCAGCAGACGCTGCAGGAGTTCCAGCAGGCCCCGGCGGCCGAGGAGGCGCTGGCGCTCATGGTGCAGAGCTACGACAAGCTCGGCATGACCCAGCTGCGCGACGATGCCAATCGCATCCTGCGCAAGAACTTCCCGACCAGCGGCTTCCTCGCGACCTTGCCCGCTCCGGCGCCCGCCGCCAAGTAGGTTTCAGAACGGCAGCGCGGCCGCCGACAGGTCGTCGAGCCAGGCCAGCGCCTCGGCCTCGCTCATCACCCGCGTCATCGGCGGCAAGGCGTCGCGCAAGCGGCGGCCATAGTTCATGCCCGCCATGCGGGGGTCGCAGACGACGAGCAGGCCTCGATCGGTCTCGCTGCGGATCAGGCGCCCCGCTCCCTGCTTCAACGACACCGCCGCCTCGGCAATGAAGTAATCGGCGAAGGGGTTGCGGCCCTCGCTCTCCAGCCGCTTGACGCGCGCTTCGACCAGCGGGTCGTTCGGCGGCGGAAACGGCAGCTTGTCGATCAGCACGCATTGCAAGGCCTCGCCCGGCACGTCGATACCTTCCCAGAAACTTTGCGACCCCACCAGCACCGAGCGTGGCTGGTTGAGGAACTGCTGCAGCAACTGCCGCTTGGGCACGTCGCCCTGCTGCAGCACCTGGATGGCATCGCCCTCAGCCTCGAACAGCGCCCGCAGGCGATCGCCGATGGCCTGCAACGCACGCAGCGTGGTCGTCAGCACGAAGGTGCGGCCACCGAGCGCGCGCGCAAAACGCGCCGCCAGCGCCGCCACTTCCGCCGGGTGCGAAGCCTCATTGGGTTTGGGGAAGCGCGTGGGCACGTAAAGCCGCGCATGGGCCGCGTAGTCGAACGGGCTGCCGACACGCAGCACCGTCGCGTCGTCGAGCCCGGCCGATTCGGTGAACCAGCTGAGGCGCTCGTCGTCGCCCAGCGTCGCGGAGGTGAAGATCCACGCCTTGGGCGCGGCATCCATCTGCTCGCGCAAGGCCTCGCGGATGTCGAGCGGAGACTCCACCATGCGCGCCTGATGCGGCGAAAGGTCGATCCAGCGCACATGGCCCGGCACGGCGTCGTGGCGAAACCGCTCGGCACCGCTGGCCAGCTGGCGTGCCCGCTCGGCGAGCTTGGTGAAGTCGGGGGCGAGTTCATCGACCGTGTCGAGCGCTTCGGCCGCGGCCAGGCAGGCCTGGGCCACCGCTCCGAGCGACTCCTGGAAGTCAGCCCGGGTGGAGCGTTCGTCCCAACGCAGCTTGAAACTGCCGCGCACCTCGCGCAGCGGGCCCACCGCCGCAAGCCGCAATTCGCGGGCGGCACGATCGCAGGCAGTCGACAGGTCCTGCCACGGCATGAGGCCACGCGCCAGTTGCAGGCCGGCGGCCAGCATGTCGCGGGCGAAGTCGATCACCTGCGCACTGCCGAGCGTCACGCCAAGAAACTGCACACCGGCTTCGCCCAGTTGATGGGCTTCGTCGAACACGGCCACCTCCACGCTCGGCAGCAGTTCGGCCACACCGCTGTCGCGCAAGGCCATGTCGGCGAAGAAAAGATGGTGGTTGACGACCACGAGGTCGGCCGCCATCGCCTCGCGGCGCGCCCGCATCACATGGCACTGCCGGTAGTCGGGGCACTCGCTGCCAAGGCAGTTCTCGCGCGATGAAGTGACCAGCGGGATCACGCTCGAACGCTCATCCAGCCCATCGAGTTCGGCCAGGTCGCCGCTCTGCGTGCCTTGCGCCCACGCTTCGATCTTCGCCAGCGTGCGCACGGCCCAGCGGTCGGGCAGCTGGGCCGACTGGTGCGCCTGCTTCATGCGGTGCAGGCACAGGTAACTCGCTCGCCCCTTCAGCAGGGCCAGCGACACCGGCAGCTGCAAGGCATCGCGCAAACGTGGCAAATCCCGCAGAAACAGCTGGTCCTGCAGGCTTTTGGTGGCGGTGCTGACCAGAGCGCGCTTGCCCGAGAGCAGCGTCGGCACGAGGTAGGCAAAGGTCTTGCCCACACCTGTTCCGGCCTCGGCGACCAGCGCCTTGCGCTCGTCGATGGCTTCGGCGACCGCATCGGCCATGCGCTGCTGGACGTCGCGCTCCACATAGCGCTCGTCGGCCTCGGACAAGGGCCCGCCCGGCGCAAAGGCTTGCGCCACATGCTCGCGCAGAAGGCTCATGCAGGCTCTGGGGGTTCCAGCTGGGCTTCGAGTTGGGAAATCTGGTCGCGGAGGACGAGGCGACGCTTCTTCAGCCGGCGCAATGCCAACTCGTCGGGCCGGCCTTCACCGACCTGATCGATGAGGGAATCGAGGTCGGCGTGTTCGATGCGCAGCTCGATCAATCGGCGCTGTGGCGAATGCAGGTTGTCATCCATGAAAGCGCGATGAGGAGAGCGGAGCGGATGCGATTATAGTTTTCGCCCATGAGCACACCTCCTGGCTACCGCTTGTCTGCGGCCACCGGCATTCACCGCGGCGACCGCGCCTACCAGCAGGACCAGGTCGAAATCCTGCCCCACCACCGCATTCCCGGCTGCGCGCTCGCCGTGCTGGCCGACGGCATGGGTGGCAAAAGCGGTGGGCGCAAGGCCGCCGACCAGGTGATCCTCACCGCCAAACAGCTCTTTGACCGCTACAGCCCCAACCAGGACGACCCGTCCGAGCTGCTCAAGCAGTTGGTGCTGGAAGCGCACCTGATGATCAAGCTGACCGCGATCACGGCGGAAGAGGAGCCGCACAGCACGGTGACCGCGTTCCTGATCAGCCCTTCTCGCGAGTGCGACATGATCCACGCGGGCGACTCGCGCGTGTACCACTTCCGGGGGCCCGACATGGTCCGCCGCACGATCGACCACTCCTTCGTGCAGCGCCTGGTCGACGAAGGCCAGATCACCGAAGACGAGGCCAACACCCATCCGCAGTCCAACCTGCTGACCGGCTGCCTGGGCACCTTCCAGGACCCTCCTCTTACGCTTCACCACATCGACCGCCTGGAAATCGGCGACACCATGCTGGCCTGCAGCGATGGCCTGTGGCACTACTTCACGCCCAAGGAGCTGGGCGCGATCGTGCACACGCTGCCGCCGCGCGAAGCCAGCGAGATGCTGGTGAGCAAGGCCCGCCAGCGTGCGCGGGGATCGGGCGACAACCTCTCACTGGCGCTGGTGCGCCTCGATCCGCTGAGTTGAGGCGTCAGGCGCCGCTCGCCGGCGGCGGCAAAGGCCGGGGCGCCGGCTTGTTGCGGGCCCGTTCGGCATTGCGCCGTTCCACCGCTTCACGATGGGCCTCGATCTCGCGCTGACGGGCTTCGAAAGCTTCCCGCTTCTTCTGCTCGCGCGCACTGCGGTCTGGCGATTCCTTTGGCATGGGCCGCGCCTTGGGCGCCTTGCGTGGCGGCGTCGATGCCGCGGCGGACGCCGGTTGTGCTGGCGGTGCAGCCGATGCCGCTGCGGCCTTGTCGGCCAGACGCTTCTGGCGAGCCTCGGCACGCGCCTGGCGCTCCGCCGCATCGAGCGCATTTTCTTCAGCCGTCACACGGCTCAAGGCCTTCTGCTTCTCGACGCGAACCTTGTCGAGACAAGGGGTCACCACGAACTGCGTCTTGCAGGCTTCGGCACGGCGTGCGTGTTCGGCCTCGATGGCCTCGCGTTCGCGTTTCAGCTCTTCACGCGTCGCGGCGTTCGCACCGAGCGCTGCGATGGCGAGCATGAGCACGGCCGTCTTCATGTCAGCGACGTATCGACGTCTCGCTTGGCAAGCGACAGGAATTCCGTCGACTGCATCTCGTTCAGCCGAGACACCGTGCGCGGAAACTCGTGCGCAAGCGGGCCCTCGGTGTACAGCTGCTCCGGTGGCACCGCGGCCGACATGATGAGTTTCACGCGACGGTCGTAAAGCACGTCGACCAGCCAGGTGAAGCGCCGCGCTTCCGAGGCGAGCCGCGGCGACATCTGCGGCACGTCCGACAACAACACCGTGTGGAATTGCGTCGCCAGTTCGAGGTAGTCATTCTGCGAACGCGGGCCGCCGCAGAGCTGCTTGAAATCGAACCACACCGCACCACCTGCCTTGCGACGCGCATGCAGCTCGCGGTGCTCGATGTGCAGCACCGGGGTTTCGTCCTTGCTTTCGGCGAGACGCGTGAAGGCCTCGCTCATCGCGGCATCGGCCTCGGGCCCGAGGGGGGTGTGGTACAGCTTGACCTGCTCCAGCGTGCGCCGGCGGTAGTCGGTGCCGTTGTCGACGCTCAGCACCTCCATTTTCTCCTTCAGCAGCTCGATCGCCGGCAGGATGCGATCGCGGTGCAGGCCGTTCGGGTACAGCCCGTCCGGCTCGAAGTTGGAGGTGGTCACGATGCTCACGCGGTGCTCGAACAGCGATTCGAGCAGTCGGTGCAGGATCATCGCGTCGGTCACGTCGGCGACGTGGAACTCGTCGAAGCAGATGAGGCGGTAGCGCCGCGCGATGCGCTTGCCCAGTTCGTGCAGCGGGTTGACCGTGCCCTTCAACTCGGCCAGCTCGCGGTGCACCTCGCGCATGAACTCGTGGAAGTGCAGCCGCGTCTTGCGGGTGAGCGGCACGGCGTTGAAGAAGCAATCCATCAGGAAGCTCTTTCCCCGCCCTACCCCGCCATACATGTAGACACCGCGCGGGATCGGCGGCTTCACCACCAGCTTGGTGATGGCGTTGCTGCGGCGGGCCTTGTAGTCGGCCCACTCCCGCTCGCAGCGTTCGAGCGCATCGATGGCACGCAGCTGGGCCGGGTCGGGCTGGTACCCCCGCTCGGCCAGCGTCTGCTCGTAGAGCGCTCGAACTCCCAAGGTGAGGTCAGAAGTTCAGCGTGCGCTTGTCCACCGCGAGTGCGGCTTCCTTGGTCGCTTCGCTCAAGCTCGGATGCGCATGGCAGATGCGCGCAATGTCTTCGGCCGAGGCCTTGAACTCCATCGCCACCACCGCTTCCGAGATGGCTCCGGAGGCCATCGGTCCCACGATGTGCACGCCGAGGATCTCGTCGGTCTTGGCATCGGCGAGGAACTTCACCATGCCCGTCGTGTCGCCCAGGGCACGCGCGCGGCCGTTGGCGGTGAACGGGAAGGTGCCGGCCTTGTAGGCGCGGCCTGCAGCCTTGAGCTGCTGCTCGGTCTGTCCCACCCACGCGATCTCGGGCGAGGTGTAGATGACCCACGGGATGGTGTTGAAGTTCACGTGCCCGTGCTGGCCGGCGATGCGCTCGGCCACGGCCACACCCTCTTCCTCGGCCTTGTGCGCAAGCATCGGGCCGCGCACCACGTCGCCGATGGCCCAGACGTTGGGCAGGTTGGTCTTGCAGTCGTCGTCGACGACGATGGCGCCACGCTCGTCGAGCTTGAGGCCCACGGCTTCGGGGTTCAGGCCGATGGTGTTGGGTACACGGCCGATCGACACGATGAGCTTGTCGACCTCCAGCGTCTGCGCTTCGCCCTTGGCGTTGGCATACGCTACCGTCACGCCCTTCTTGCCCGACTTGACCTCGCCGATCTTCACGCCGAGTTCGATCTTCAGACCCTGCTTGTTGAAGGCCTTGGCGGCTTCCTTGGCGATCTGCTCATCGACGGCGCCGAGGAAGGTGGGCAGCGCTTCCAGCACCACCACCTCCGAGCCGAGGCGACGCCACACCGAGCCCATCTCGAGGCCGATGACGCCGGCGCCGATCAGGCCCAGCTTCTTCGGCACCGAGGGAATGCGCAGTGCGCCATCGTTGGAGAGGATGTTCTCTTCGTCGAAGGCGGCCCCGGGCAGTGCACGCGGGTTGGAGCCAGTGGCGACGATCACGTGCTTTGCCGTGAGCGACTCTTCCGCCGCACCGGCCACCTTGATCTCGTAGGCGCCGTCAGCGGCCTTCACGAAGGAACCACGGCCGTGGAAGAACGACACCTTGTTCTTCTTGAAGAGGTACAGGATGCCGTCGTTGTTCTGCTTCACGACGGTGTCTTTGCGGCCGAGCATCTTGGCCACGTCCATGCTCAGGTTCGACAGCCCGATGCCATGGTCGGCAAAGTGCTTGCCCGCATGCTCGAAATGCTCGCTCGACTGCAGCAGCGCCTTCGAGGGAATGCAACCGACGTTCGTGCAGGTGCCGCCCGGTGCCGGACCGCCCTTGCCGTTTTTCCACTCGTCGATGCAGGCGACGTTGAAGCCGAGTTGTGCTGCGCGGATGGCGGCGATGTAGCCACCGGGGCCGCCACCGATGACGACCACGTCGAAGTTCTTGCTCATGGTCGTGTCCTCAGATGTCGAACAGCAGGCGGGCCGGGTCTTCCAGCGCTTCCTTCATCGCCACGAGCGACAGCACGGCTTCGCGGCCGTCGATGATGCGGTGGTCGTAGCTCATCGCCAGGTAGTTCATCGGGCGGATGACGATCTGGCCGTTCTCGACGACAGCGCGGTCCTTCGTGGCGTGCACGCCGAGGATGGCCGACTGCGGCGGGTTGATGATGGGCGTCGACAGCATCGAGCCGAAGGTGCCGCCGTTCGAGATGGAGAAGGTGCCGCCGGTGAGGTCATCGAGCGAGAGCTTGCCTTCTTTGGCCTTGTTGCCAAACTCGGCGATCTTCTTTTCGATTTCGGCGAAGGTCATCTGGTCGGCGTTGCGCAGGATGGGCACCACCAGGCCGCGCGGCGAGCCGACCGCGATGCCGATGTCGAAGTAGCCGTGGTAGACGATGTCATTGCCGTCAACCGAGGCGTTGACGACCGGGTAGCGCTTGAGCGCGGCCACCGCGGCCTTCACGAAGAAGCTCATGAAGCCCAGCTTCACGCCGTGCTCCTTCTCGAACTTCTCCTGGAACTTCTTGCGCATCTCCATCACCGGGGCCATGTTCACCTCGTTGAACGTGGTGAGGATGGCGTTGGTCGATTGCGACTGCACCAGGCGCTCGGCGACGCGGGCGCGAAGGCGGCTCATCGGCACGCGCTGCTCGGGGCGGTCGCCCAGGTTCATCGCAACGGGTGCGGCCACGGCGGGCAGCGGCTTGGCGACGGCGGCGTTCACCGGTGCGCTCACGGGTGCGGCGGCAGCGGGCTTTGCACCCCCGGCGATCGCGCCCAGCACGTCGCCTTTGGTCACGCGGCCGTCCTTGCCGGTGCCGGCGACAGAGCTGGCCGTGAGGTTGTTGTCGGCCAGCAGCTTGGCGGCGGCGGGCATGGCCACGTCGCCCTTGCTGCCGCCTGCGGCGGGCGCTGCCGCGGCAGGCGCGGGGGCCGCTGCAGCAGGGGCAGGCGCGGCTGCGGCAGGAGCGGCTGCACCGGCCTTGCCTTCGGTGTCGATCTTGGCGATGACTTCGTCGCTCACCACGCTGGAGCCATCACCCTTGACGATTTCACCCATCACACCGGCCGACGGTGCCGGCACTTCGAGCACAACCTTGTCGGTCTCGATCTCAATGAGGATTTCATCCACGGCCACGGCTTCGCCGGGCTTCTTCTTCCACTGCAGCAGCGTCGCTTCGGCGACGGATTCGGAAAGCTGCGGAACCTTGACTTCTACGATTGCCATTTCAATTCTTTCTGTCGTTCATCACCCCGCGCGAGTGGCCGTCTTTTCGCGGCCGAGCGCACGAAGCGACGACGGCGCAGGGCGGCCGCCGTCGCTCTCGTGAACATCACTTCGTCAGGACAAAACCTTTGAGCTTGCCGAATGCCTGGTCGAGCAGGGCCTTCTGCTGCTCCTGGTGCAGGTGCGAGTAGCCCACCGCCGGCGAGGCCGAGGCCGGGCGACCGGCGTAGCCGAGCTTCTGGCCTTCGGTCATGTTCTCGTGGATGTAGTGCTGCACGAAGAACCAGGCGCCCTGGTTTTGCGGCTCGTCCTGGCACCACACCACCTCGGTCGCGTTCGGGAACTTCTTCAGTTCAGCCGAGAACGCCTTGTGCGGGAACGGGTACAGCTGCTCCACGCGCAGGACCACGGTGTCGAAGGACTTCTTCTCGTCACGCTTCTTCATCAGGTCGTAGGCGACCTTGCCCGAGCAGGCAATGATGCGCTTGACCTTCTGCGGATCGATCTCGGGATGGTTGGGCCCGATCACGGTGCGGAACTCGCCCTTGGTGAACTCGGCCAGCGGAGACGACGCATCCTTGGCGCGCAGCAGCGACTTGGGCGTCATGATGACGAGGGGCTTGCGGAACATACGCACCATCTGCCGGCGCAGCAGGTGGAAGATCTGGCTGGCCGTGGTCGGCTGCACGATCTGCATGTTGTTGTCGGCGGCCAGCTGCATGAAGCGTTCGAGGCGCGCCGACGAGTGCTCGGGGCCTTGGCCCTCGTAGCCGTGCGGCAGCATCAGCGTGAGGCCGTTGGCACGGCCCCATTTCACTTCGCCGGACGCGATGAACTGGTCGATCACGACCTGCGCGCCGTTCACGAAGTCACCGAACTGCGCTTCCCAGATCACGAGGGTGTTGGGATCGGCAGACGCATAGCCGTACTCGAAGCCGAGCACGGCTTCTTCGGACAGCAGCGAGTCGATGACGACGAACGGCGCCTGGTTGTCGGCGATGTGCTGCAGCGGCGTCCAGGTGCCTTCGTCCCACTTCTCGCGGTTCTGATCGTGCAGCACGGCGTGGCGGTGCGTGAACGTGCCACGGCCGCAGTCTTCGCCCGACAGACGCACCGGGTAGCCGCTCGCCACGAGCGAGGCGTAGGCGAAATGCTCGGCCATGCCCCAGTCGACGTTGATCTCTCCACGGCCCATCGCCGCACGGTCGGCGAGCACCTTCTCGACCAGCGGATGCGGCTTGAAGTTGACCGGGATCGCGGTGATGCGCTCGGCCAGACGCTTGATCTCGGTGAGCGGCAGCGCGGTGTCGGCCGAGTCGGTCCACTTCTTGTTGAGGAAGGGCGACCAGTCGACGGCGTACTTGCTCTTGTAGTTGGTGAGCACCGGGTCGACCGTGTGCTTGCCGGCTTCCATCGCGGCGCGATAGGCCTTGACCATGTCGTCCGGACCTTCGGGCGGCAGCACGCCCTGGGCGACGAGCTTGTCGCCGTAGAGCTTGCGGGTGCCGGGGTGCTGGCCGATCTTCTTGTACATCAGCGGCTGGGTGAGGGACGGCGTGTCCTGCTCGTTGTGGCCCAGCTTGCGGAAGCAGACGATGTCGACGACCACGTCCTTGTTGAACTCCTGGCGGTAGTCGAGCGCCAGCTGGGTGCACAGCACCACGGCTTCGGGGTCGTCGCCGTTCACGTGCAGCACCGGTGCCTCGATCATCTTGACGACGTCGGTGCAATACAGCGTGGAGCGGGTATCGCGCGGGTCGCTGGTGGTGAAGCCGATCTGGTTGTTGATGACGATGTGCAGCGTGCCACCGGTGTAGTAGCCGCGGGTCTGCGCGAGCGCCAGCGTTTCCATCACCACGCCCTGGCCCGCGAAGGCCGCGTCGCCGTGCACCAGCACGGGCAGCACGGTGTCGCCGGCCTTGTCGCCGCGGCGGTCGAGACGCGCCTTGACCGAACCTTCGACCACCGGGTTCACGATCTCCAGGTGCGAGGGGTTGAACGACAGGCTCAGGTGCACCGGGCCACCGTCGGTCGACACGTCGCTCGAGAAGCCCTGGTGGTACTTCACGTCGCCTGAGGGCAGGTTTTCCGGCGCGGTGTGGTCGAACTCGGCGAAGAGGTCCTTGGGCATCTTGCCCAGGGTGTTGACGAGAACGTTGAGGCGGCCGCGGTGGGCCATGCCGATCACGATTTCCTGCACGCCCTTGACGCCCGAGCGTTGCACCACCTCGTCCATCGAGGCGATGAAGCTCTCGCCGCCTTCAAGCGAGAAGCGCTTCTGGCCGACGTATTTGGTGTGCAGATAACGCTCCAGGCCTTCGGCGGCCGTGAGCTTTTCGAGGATGTTCTTCTTCTCCTCGGCGGTGTAGGTGGGCTTCGAGCGGATCGACTCGAGCTTTTGCTGCCACCAGCGCTTTTCCACCGGCTCGGTGATGTGCATGAACTCGGCGCCGATGCTGCCGCAGTAGGTTTCACGCAGCGCCTGCAGGATCTCGCGCAGCGTCTGCTGCTCGGCGGTGGTGAAGTAGGTGTTCGTCGCGCTGAACGTGATGTCCATGTCGGACTCGCTCAGGTCGTAGAACGCCGGCTCCAGCTCAGGGATCTTGGGGCGCTCTTGCCGCTTGAGCGGGTCGAGGTCGGCCCAGCGGGCGCCGATCGAGCGGTAGGCGGCGATCAGCGACTGGACGTGGACCTGCTTGCGCGCAACGGCCAGCTCGGTGCTGCTCGTCTTGACAGCAAAGGCGTTGGCCTTGGCGCGCTGAGCGAATGATTCAACCACCGGCGCGTGGGCCACATCGCGGGCCTCGGTGCCATCGGTCGCAGGAACGTTTTGGAGGGCGTCGAAGTACGCACGCCAGTTGTCGGGCACGGAGCCCGGGTTGTCGAGGTAGGCCTCGTACATCTCTTCGACGTAGGGCGCATTGCCTCCGAACAGGTACGAGTTCGACCTGTATTCCTGCATCATTTCGCTCACCTTTCGCTCCGGTTTCCGGGGCTGTAGTGGGTTGATAAACCTTCCGCGACACGGCTTAACCGACTGGCGGATTGCGACCCGCCTTGACTGACATCAAGGGGACGGGAAGGACCGTAAAAAGTCTGGGCGCGACTGTAACACCGGCTTGGAACCGCTGTCACTTCGGCGCATTGGACTCTGCGTTGCTTCTTACGATGCCAACAGGGACAAATCTCACACTCGCATGCACCGCGTCATCCACCTCCACCCCGAAGCACCCGCCAAGCCGGCGGTCGGCGTAGCCTGCAATGGCTGCGGGGTGTGCTGCGCGGCCGAGCCTTGCCCCATCGGCATGCTCGTGAGCCGGCGGCGCCAAGGCGCGTGTGCCGCGCTCGTGTGGATTGAAAGTGCACGGGCGTACCGCTGCGGCGTGGTGAGCGAGCCTCAGCGTTACCTCAAGGTGCGTTGGATGGCCCAGGTGCTGGGCCGGGCCGCGCGGCGTTTGATCGCCGCGGGCCAAGGCTGCGATTGCAACCTGTCGGTCGACGCTGGCTGATCAGGCGATCGCAGCGAGCCGCTCGCGGGCGGCGGCGTATTCGCTGGCTAGGCGCTGCACCAGTTCACGCGCAGGCAGCACCTTCTTCACGGCGCCGATGCCCTGGCCCGAACCCCAGATGTCCTTCCAGGGCTTGACGCGGTTGCTGCCGAAACTCATGGCGCTGGCGTCGCTGGTCGGCAGGTTGTCGGGGTCGAGGCCGGCGTTGCGGATCGACGGCGCGAGGTAGTTGCCGTGCACGCCGGTGAAGAGGTTGCTGTAGACGATGTCGTCGGAGGTGCCGTCGACGATCGACTGCTTGTAGCGCTCGTCGGCGCGCGCCTCTTCGGTGGCGATGAAGGCCGTGCCGATGTAGGCGAAGTCGGCACCCATCGCCTGCGCGGCGAGCACAGCGGCGCCGTTGGCGATCGAGCCGCTCAAGGCGAGCGGGCCGTCGAACCACTCGCGGATCTCCTGGATCAGCGCAAACGGGCTCTTCACCCCCGCGTGGCCACCGGCCCCGGCCGCCACGGCGATCAGGCCGTCGGCACCCTTCTCGATCGCCTTGTGCGCGAACTTGTTGTTGATGATGTCGTGCAGCACCACGCCGCCCCAGCCATGCACCGCCTGGTTCACGTCTTCACGCGCACCCAGCGAGGTGATGATGATGGGCACCTTGTACTTGGCGCACAGCGCCATGTCGTGCTCAAGACGGTCGTTGCTCTTGTGCACGATCTGGTTGATCGCGAAGGGCGCGGCCGGCTTGTCGGGGTTGGCCTTGTTGTAGGCCGCCAGCGTTTCGGTGATCTCGGCCAACCACTCGTCCAGCAGTTCCGCAGGGCGCGCATTGAGGGCGGGCATCGAGCCCACCACACCCGCCTTGCACTGCTCGATCACGAGCTTGGGATTGCTGATGATGAAGAGCGGCGATCCGATGATGGGCAGCGGCAGGTTCTGCAGAATGGGAGGCAGGGCCACGAAGGTCTCCAGGATTCGAGGTGTTGGCCGAGTGTGGCAATGCCACATCGGCCCGGCAATCACGGGGGCGACAACTCAGAAAGCGTCGAGCGCCAGCGCGGTCACGCTGTCGGCACCTTCGACGATCGCATCGCGCTGGCCCGGCACACGGCTCAGGATGTGTTCGGCATAGAACTGCGCCGTCGTCACCTTGGCCTGCAGGAAGGCAGCATCGCCCTCGCCGGCCTTCAGTTGCGATTCGGCGACCAGCAGCGCACGGCCGAGCTGCCAGCCGGCCATCACGTTGCCGGCGAGCATCAGATACGGCACCGAGCCGGCGAACACCGCGTTCGGATTGCCCTTGGTGCCACCGGCCACGAAGTCAACCACCTGCTCGAAGGCGACGCGGGCTGCCGTCAGGCGCTTGTGCACCGCGCGAGCGGCCACGCTGTCGCGCTTGGCGAGTTCGGCTTCGGTCTTGGCGATCTGCTGGGCGATGGCTTTCGCCGTCTGGCCGCCGTCACGCGCTGTCTTGCGACCCACGAGGTCGTTCGCCTGGATCGCCGTCGTGCCTTCGTAGATGGTCAGGATCTTCGCGTCGCGGTAGTACTGCGCCGCGCCGGTCTCTTCGATGAAGCCCATGCCGCCGTGCACCTGCACGCCCAGGCTGGTCACTTCGAGGCTCATCTCAGTGCTGTAGCCCTTCACCAGCGGCACCATGAATTCGTAGAACGCCTGGTTCTGCTTGCGCACTTCCGTATCGGGGTGGGCATGGGCCGCGTCATAGGCCGCTGCCGCGGTGATCGCCATGGCGCGACAGCCTTCGACGAGCGATCGCATCGTCATCAGCATGCGCTTCACGTCGGGGTGATGAATGATGGGCGCGCTCTTGTTGATGGAGCCGTCGACCGGGCGTGACTGCACGCGGTCCTTCGCGTACTGCACCGCCTTCTGGTACGAACGTTCGGCCACCGCGATGCCCTGGATGCCCACCGCGTAACGCGCGGCGTTCATCATGATGAACATGTACTCGAGGCCGCGGTTCTCCTGACCGACGAGGTAGCCAACGGCGCCGCCGTGGTCACCGAACTGCAGCACGGCCGTGGGGCTCGCCTTGATGCCCATCTTGTGCTCGATGCTCACGCAGTGCGCATCGTTGCGCGCCCCCAGCGAGCCGTCGGTGTTGACCATGAACTTCGGTACGACGAAGAGGCTGATGCCCTTTACGCCCTCCGGTGCGCCAGTCACGCGTGCCAGCACGAGGTGCACGATGTTCTCGGCCATGTCGTGCTCACCATAGGTGATGAAGATCTTGGTGCCGAAGATCTTGTACGTGCCATCGGGCTGCGGCTCGGCGCGAGTGCGCACGAGCGCGAGGTCGGAGCCGGCCTGCGGCTCGGTGAGGTTCATCGTGCCGGTCCACTTGCCCGAGATCATGTTGGGCAGGTAGGTCGACTGCAGCTCGGGCGAGCCGGCGGTGAGCAGCGCCTCGATCGCGCCGTCGGTGAGCAACGGGCACAGCGCGAAGCTCATGTTGGCGCTGTTGAGCATCTCGATGCAGGCCGCGCCGATGGTCTTGGGCAGGCCCTGGCCGCCGAAGTCGGTCGGGTGCTGCAGGCCTTGCCAGCCGCCTTCGGCGAGCTGACGGAACGCATCCTTGAAACCCGGAGTGGTGAAGACCTTGCCGTCCTTCCAATACGAGGGGTTCTTGTCGCCCTCGAAGTTGAGCGGCGCCAGCACGTCCTGGTTGAACTTGGCCGATTCTTCGAGCACGGCTTGTGCGGTTTCCAGACCGGCTTCTTCAAAGCCCGGCAGCTTGGCGACTTCTTCCAGTCCGGCCAGCTCCTTCATGCAGAACAGCATGTCTTTCACGGGGGCGACGTAGCTCATGGCATCTCCTTCGCTATTTCTTTGTGCAAGGCGAGAAAAAGCCCGTTGGCCTGAATGGGGCGAACGGGCTTGCTGTCGTGGTGTGTTTTAAAGCGCCTTCACCAGCTCGGGCACGGCGGTGAAGAGGTCGGCCTCGAGACTGTAGTCAGCGACCGAGAAGATCGGCGCCTCGGGGTCTTTGTTGATGGCCACGATCACCTTGCTGTCCTTCATGCCGGCCAGGTGCTGGATCGCCCCCGAGATGCCGGCGGCGATGTACAGCTGCGGGGCCACGATCTTGCCGGTCTGGCCCACCTGCCAGTCGTTGGGGGCGTAGCCCGCATCGACCGCGGCGCGGCTCGCGCCCAGTGCGGCCCCCAGCTTGTCGGCCAGCGGCGTGAGCACTTCGGTGAACTTGTCCGAGCTTCCGAGTGCCCGGCCACCGGAGACGATGATCTTCGCGGCAGTCAGCTCGGGCCGGTCGTTCTTGGCGATCTCGCTGCCCTGGAAGCTGCTCTTGCCGCTGTCGGCGGCTGCGGCAGCGGTTTCGACGGCGGCGCTGCCACCGGTGGCGGCGGCGGCATCGAAGCCGGTGGTGCGCACGGTGATGACCTTCACCTTGTCGGCGCTCTGCACGGTGGCAATGGCGTTGCCGGCGTAGATCGGGCGCTCGAAGGTGTCGGCGGAGACGACCTTGGTGATGTCGCTGATCTGGCCGACGTCGAGCTTGGCGGCCACGCGCGGGGCGATGTTCTTGCCGGCGGCGGTGGCGGGGAAGAGGATGTGGCTGTAGTTGCCGGCGATGGCCAGGACTTGGGCGGCGACGTTCTCGGCCAGGCCGTGGTCGAGCTGGGCGCCGTCGGCGTGGATCACCTTGGCCACACCAGCGATCTGGCTGGCGGCCTTGGCGGCTTCGGCGGCTGCGTTGCCGGCGACGAGCACGTGCACGTCGCCGCCGATGGCGGCGGCAGCGGTCACGGTGTTCAGGGTCGCGCCCTTGACGGTCTTGTTGTCGTGTTCAGCAATGACGAGGATGGTCATGTTGTGAGTTCCTTGCCTGTTCTCAGAGGACCTTGGAGACGTTCTTGAGCTTGTCGACGAGGGTCGCGACATCGGCGACCTTGATGCCGGCGCTGCGCTTCGGGGGGCTCGGCGACCTTCAGGGTCTTGATGCGTGGGGCGACGTCGACGCCGAGCGCGTCGGGTTTGATCGTCTCGAGCGGCTTCTTCTTGGCCTTCATGATGTTGGGCAGCGTCACGTAGCGCGGCTCGTTCAGGCGCAGGTCGGTGGTGACCACGGCCGGCAGGCTGAGCTTCAGGGTCTCCAGGCCGCCGTCGACTTCGCGGGTGACGGTGGCGCTGTCAGCGGCCAACTCGACCTTGCTGGCGAAGGTGGCCTGCGGCAGGTCGGCGAGCGCGGCCAGCATCTGGCCGGTCTGGTTGCAGTCGTCATCGATGGCCTGCTTGCCGAGGATGACGAGGCCAGGCTGTTCCTTGTCGACGAGCGCCTTCAGGAGCTTGGCCACCGCCAGCGGCTGCAGCTCCGCATCGGTCTCGACCAGGATGCCGCGGTCGGCGCCGATGGCCATCGCGGTGCGCAGGGTCTCCTGGCACTGGGTGGGGCCGGCAGACACGGCGATCACTTCGGTGACCACGCCTTTTTCCTTCAGACGCACGGCTTCTTCCACCGCAATCTCGTCGAAGGGGTTCATGCTCATCTTGACGTTGGCGATGTCCACACCGCTGCCGTCACTCTTCACACGCACCTTCACGTTGTAGTCCACCACTCGCTTGACGGCTACCAGCACTTTCATCGCACGTATCTCCTAGGACATTGAAGACGGGGGATCCGCTTTTCCGCCCATCTCTTCTCTAGGACTGGCGAAAAAACGAACGATCGTTCGCTTTCTGGATTGTCTCACGATCTCGCGCCGCCGCAAACGTGCATTCGTCTCGCACTGCTAGACTGCGCGCCCCATGAACCCCACCCGGACCCCACTTGTCGGCGTGTTCGATTCCGGGGTAGGCGGCCTGTCGGTCCTCAAGGCGCTGCATTCCCAACTGCCGTCACACGACCTGCTGTACGTGGCCGACTCGGCCCATGCCCCGTATGGCGAGCGCACGGACGAGTACATCAGCCAGCGCACCCACCGCATCGCGAGCCACCTGCTCGCCGAAGGGGCCCGCCTGCTCGTCATCGCCTGCAACACCGCCACAGCCGTCGCGGCGGCTAGCCTGCGCGAGCGGTGGCCGCTGGTGCCCATCGTCGCCGTCGAGCCGGGCGTCAAGCCCGCCGTCGCACTCACACGCAACGGCCACATCGGCGTAATGGCCACCCCCGCCACGCTGCGCAGCGAGAAATTCAAGCACCTGCTCAGCGCACATGGCCAGGGCATCTCGGTTCATCTTCAACCTTGCCCCGGTCTTGCCGGGCAGATCGAGCACGGCATCCAGGACGACCCGGCGCTGCTGAAACTCATCGACCAGTTCAGTGCGCCGTTGAAAGCCGCCCATGTCGACACCGTCGTGCTCGGCTGCACGCACTACCCCTTCGTGCACGCGCAGATCCAGCAAGCCTTCGGCAGGGACGTCACGCTCGTCGACACCGCCGAGGCCGTGGCACGCCAGGCCGCACGTCTGCTGAACGATGCCGAGACCACATGGCCCGCCCCACGCCGCGTGCGCCTGCACACGACAGGCAACGCCGCGCGCCTCGCCGAACTTGCAGCACGCTGGCTGCCCTTTCCGTGTGAGGTGGCTCACGCCCCCGGCCTCTGAAGGAAGTTGCCGCGCTGCGCCCGCGCAGGCTTGATTCAGCTCAACGTCGCCACAGGGTGTCTGTTGCTACGCTGGGCAGCATGAATCGACGCAACATCCTCTCGATGGCCCTGGGCGCCGTGGCGCTCATGACCCGGCCCGCGATGGCGGTGGGCGCGCTGCCGCAGGTGGAGGTTTTCAAGAGCCCCCACTGCGGCTGCTGCGGCGCCTGGGCGAACCACATGAAGGCCGCCGGCTTTCCTGTGAAGGTGACACTGGTGGACGACACCACGACCACGCGCAAGCGCGTGGGCCTGCCCGACAAGTTCGGCAGCTGCCACACCGCGCTTGTGGGCGGCTATGCGGTGGAAGGCCACGTGCCCGCTGGCGAGGTCAAGCGCCTGCTCGCGCAAAAGCCCGACGCGATCGGTCTGGCGGTTCCCGGCATGCCGCCGGGTTCGCCGGGCATGGATGCCGGCTCTCGCAAGCACCCCTACAAGGTCTACCTCATCAGCAGAAGCGGTCGCGAAACGGTGTTCGCTTCGTACTGATGCCTCTGTCATGCGCAGGCCTCACCGCCGCGCCGGCTTGCCCCAACCGCAGCCGACAATCGCGCATGACCCAGCCCGATCCCCATTCTTTGAGCCCCCTGGCGCTGCCGGGCGGCGAGCCGATCCGCGACCCGCTCGCGGGCCCGAGCACCTTCGCCACCTTCGCCTCTCTCGGGCTGTCGCCCAACCTGCTGCGTGCGGTCGGCGAGCTGGGCTTTGACGCGCCCACGCCCATCCAGGCCGCCGCGATCCCGGCGGCACTGGCCGGTCGCGATGTGCTGGGCTCGGCCCAGACCGGCTCAGGCAAAACGGCGGCGTTTGTCTTTCCGGTGCTGCAGCGGATCGAGTCGGTCGCCCGGCCCCGGCGCACCCAGGCGCTCGTGCTGGTGCCCACGCGCGAACTTGCGGCGCAGGTCGGCGAGTCGATGCGCGAGACCGCACGTTTCCTGGCCGAGCCGGTGAAGGTATCGATCCTGTTCGGCGGCGTGTCGATCAACCCGCAAATGATGGCCTTGCGCGGTGGCGCGGATGTGGTCGTCGCGACGCCGGGCCGCCTGCTCGACGTGGTGGCGCAGAACGCACTCAACCTGGCCAGCGTGGGCTGCGTCGTGCTCGACGAAGCCGATCGCCTGCTCGACGCCGCGTTCGCCGACGAGTTGCATCGCGTGCTCGCGCTGCTGCCTGCGCGTCGGCAGACCTTGTTGTTCTCGGCCACCTTCCCGGCCGCGGTGGAGGCCTTGGCGGGCACGCTGCTGCACGACCCGGTGCGAGTCGACATCCCGCACGAGCACGAGGCGCCCGGTCAAGCCGATGAGCGCAGGATCGAAGAACACGCCATCGAGGTCGATGCAGCGCGACGCACCCCCTGTTGCGCCACCTGATCGAGCAAGGCGCGTGGACTCGCGTGCTCGTCTTCGTGGCCACACGCTATGCCTGCGACCACGTGGCCGACAAGCTGCGCAAGGCCGGTTTGGCCGCTGCGGCCTTCCACGGCGATGCGAGCCAGGGTGCGCGCACGGGGGTGCTGTCGGACTTCAAGGCAGGCAAGCTCCAGGTGCTGGTGGCCACCGATCTTGGCGCACGCGGCATCGACATCGCGCAATTGCCGGTCGTCGTGAACTACGACTTGCCTCGCTCGGCCGTCGACTACACGCATCGCATCGGGCGCACGGCGCGGGCCGGGGCCTCGGGGCTGGCGGTGAGTTTCGTCAGCGCTTCAACCGAAGCGCATTTCCGCTTGATCGAGAAGCGCCAGGGTCACCGCGTGGCGCGCGAGCGGATCGCGGGCTACGAGCCGGGCGAAACGGCAGCGCCGGCAGCGGCTGTGGGCGGCATCAAAGGCAAGCGGCCGAGCAAGAAAGACAAGCTGCGGGCAGCCGGGCTGCGCTGATCGAATGGATCGAGATCTGGTGCCTGGGACGGGCATCGAACCCGTACGCCCTCTTTCGAGAGGCGCCGCGTTACTAGCCTGTACTGGCATTGTGGACACATGGTCCTCTAGGCAAACTCACCTGCAACTTGCCCCGTTGTGTTCACTAGACAAAAGATCGTCATAGACACTTCGCCGAGTGATGTGTCCACAGCGTTGCTCCCGCCCGTCCAAGGCAATACGCGTGAGCAAGAGCACTGGCCAAACCACGCTTCGCTCCGGAAGCGCTGCTGCTGTCGCATCGATCAGGCACTTACGGACTTCCGCTCCGCAGCGATCACGGTCATCCGGCTCGCGCAGCTGGATGGCGGCTTCCGACCCGTAGCTGCCTGTCGGGCAATCCGATCGGACCTGCTTGAAGCAGGCACTGCGAGCATCTTCTTGTCGAGTCAGCTGAGCACTGTCGACTCATCATCCGACTGAGGCGGCAGCAGCCAGTGCCGCTGGCTGGTCCAGCCCAAGAACGTCACCGGCTGGACCGCAACGTCTACATCAAATTGCTGTCGAGGACCGGCCGCTTGTGCCAAGCCCGCCACCGCGGGCGCAAATCGACGCTGGAACTCAGCTGGTTCATTGCGCAGCCGCTCGCTTACCCATTCCAGGAAGTGATCTACATCGCCATCGTCTTTGCTCACAAAGAACACCATCTGTCGCCACGCATAGGCTGAGTTCTTGAGCCGATGCAGCGCGACTTGGTAGCCGGCATCCGGCAATTGCAGATGGTCCACGATCCAGTCAAAGCAGTGCTTGGCAAGCTCGTGCCAGCGGCCGGCGAGTGCTTGCTGTACACCGGGCAGCGATGTGATCGATGCAAGGTTGTGTGTCGTTAGAACTTGCTGTTGCTCGATGACTTGACCATTGATGGCCGGCCGATACGTACCCAGGGTCACACCGGCGCGCAGAGCGCACAGCTGCGCAAGGGCGTCGGGCCCGCTCGAGCCTCCACGACTTGCATTCTCGGATTTCGCGAGCTTCTCAACGATGGAGTCGTAGTCGATCGCGTAGTAGCGGGCATAAAGTGAGCCGCGCAACATGCTCGCAGCCTCGCGAATCGCGTCTGGAAATTTCGGTGAGAACCGCCCCATGAAAATATCCGCGGCCAGTTCTTCGGTGATCGGAAGAGCTAGTTGGGCAGTCTTGGCCAGTGCGACTATTTCCTGCAGCAGCTTGTTGGGCACGATGGCGTGTGGAAACGCCTTCAGTGTCAGCGCGCAGACCTCGACCAATGCTTGCTTCGCCAGCTCGGTGGCCGTTAGGTTCTCGCTGCGATAGCGCTCCAACACTCGCACCCACGGCAACTCATCCATTTGGACCTGCTTCTGTAGGTCGAGCAGCAGCAACGACCGGCGCCGCCTGAACGCGCGATATATGGCCGCGTACAACTCGCGCAGGGCATGGTTGCTAATGCCCGCGGCGCGAAGCCCGGAGGTGAGCTGCGGTAGCACTTGGGCCAGAACCTCGCCCGAAGTGAGCAGGCCACGCTGTACCAGCCCTTCAACGGTGTCCCGCAGGCACCGTTGCAGCTTGCCAACGATGGACGACGGAATCCGCGTGCCACTCGCCAACGAACCCAGGGCGGCCTCTTCAGGCCCAATGTCGGCGATCAATTCGTTGAGGTCATCGACACCCTCGGCCTGGGGCAGCTTCGCCAGACGCCGGGCGACGCATGCCGCAATCTCCTGGTGTGTCGGCGCCATAGCCTGGTGCCGTTGCCGATCACGCTGCGCCGTCGCCTTGTCAGATGATGGAATCCCTCGCACGGCAACATAGCGAGCAAGCACGAGACGTATGCGTCCTTGCTCTCGTCGAGTGAGTCGCGCTGGATCCTCGAGCACTAGTGTGAGGCCACCGATCAGCGTCGAAAGCGATGCTCCCTGCCGCACCGCGCGTCCGCAATGGCGGTGCGCCTCGCGCGCCGTTTTCAGCTCGAGCAACAGCGAAGCGGCCCGCTCTGTCCATCCGGCGGGATACTGGGCACAGGGCCAACCCCCTTCTACGACGAACTGCCCTGCACTTCCCCTTCGCCACACGCCAGCATCGTCCCTCAGGGCCTTCGGTGGCGCACCCACGACGGTCTCAAGGAACAGGGCTACCAGGCGGTCGTACAACGGTGTCCAAACTCCCACCGCTTCGCGTTGCGCAACGATCCGGGGGTTCGGACGAATCGCCTGCAAGCGCTTGGCTGTGGTGGCCGCGTCTTCCAGTTGAACCAGTGTGCCTGCGCTGCGCCGAGCTTCCGACATCGCGGGGTAGAAGCGCAGCTGCGACATGTAAGGCGCAATTGCATCGATCAGCTGCCGCGCCTGCTCCACAAACCCCTGATCTATGAGCCATGCGACGACTGGCAGCGCTCCCTCTTCGGGAACACAGATCTCGTACCGGTTCTCTTTCAGTGCCTGGCACAGTCGATGAAGGCCCGCATCGGAGAGAAAGTAGCGATTGAGGTGAAGCCTTGGCTCCGACTCCGAAGGCAAGCCGAGCTCTTCGAGCAAGTGCAGTTCGTGTTCTAGCAACGGACCCGCGGACAACGCTTGGCCTGTGGCAAAGCCCCCGGTCACGACTTCTAACGTGACCCAGGTGGGAAACTTGGCCACGGGTTGCCGCTGCCCGTGCGACACGGCGCCACTGAGCATGCCCATCAGAACATCCGACCAGCGGCGCACGCGTTCCCTCGCCTGCAGGTCGTCATTCGAGCCCGCGTGTACAAGTGCCTGCGCCAACTGAGAGGTGGGATACGCGGTGCCAGTGCGCAACGGCGAGGACGGTGCGTCTTCGTCTCGAGTCATGATTAAGAGATGGATCCGAGGGCTGGGTACGAACCAGCGCCCTCCCGGTTACAAGCCGGGTGTTCTGCTCTGAACTACCTCGGAATCGAGTTGGTGTTGCGGGATCCGGGGGCTGGCATCGAACCAGCGCCTTCCCGGTCCGAAGCCGGGCGTTCTGCCGCTGAACTACCCCGGAGCTGAACTGAGCTGAATTCTGCCCTTTGACGAGACCGTGACGTTCGGTGTTTGCCCGTCAGATGTCAGGACCAAGTTCTCCAATAGCCACCCTGACTCAAGAGCAGCAGCGGAGAGCCGCAAGA
Organism: Rhizobacter sp. J219; assembly: GCF_024700055.1. Classification (GTDB taxonomy): domain Bacteria; phylum Pseudomonadota; class Gammaproteobacteria; order Burkholderiales; family Burkholderiaceae_C; genus Rhizobacter. The sequence goes on along the minus strand of NZ_JAJOND010000001.1, from coordinate 717,508 downwards.
AGCGCAGGTCTCGGCGCCTGCAAGCGGCCTCTGAGAAGTGACTGCTCCTGGCCGATTGCAGTCACGCGCAATGGAAGCGCGACCGTCTCAGTCCAGTCTGAAGCGGCCATCGAGTAGCCCGCCCGTCCAGTACCTGCACTCAAGACATTCGACCGTCCCACCGCGGCACCACACTCGTCCACCACGCCATGCGGTCGTCGCGAGCGACGACTGCCGCTCGACAAGTAGGGGGCGTCACGCGGTGACGCGGATCTTGACAAAGTACAACGCGATACGCGCACGCCCAAACAAAGCGCAAAGGGACGCCATAAGAGGTCTGCAGGTTAACTGCACCTCTACGGGAAAAGACGCTCCGCCCGGGTGACGGAGTGCAAAGCCATGCCTAAACGAGTGTGCAACTCAATGCTTCAAATCACATCCGAATGGACTCAAGCACTTTTCTTATGCGCCGACGGCTCAGTGTGCGCGTCAAAGGCCATGTTGGATCCGGCGCCCCTCGGCGCCCGGCCGTGTGGTCAGCACAGGGCCTTCTTCGACGAGGTACTGCCGCGCCGTGACGGTGCTGACGTAGTGCCACCGGGCCTGAAGCTCGTCGCGGGTCGCGGTGATCAGCATGAAGCCGCGTCGGCTGGTGTCAGCGTAGACGAGTGGGCCGATGAGTTCCTGCAGTGCGCCAGCAAAGGCTAGGGGCGGCTCGTTCGGGAAGATGGCTTCGAACCCGGGTGAAGTGACCGAAGGCGTGGCAAATTCGACACCCACCGGGTTGCCCTGCAAATCGGCCAGATCGCTCGCCCATGCGTTGTGCGTGTCGCCCGCGAGGACGACCAGGTTCTTGTCGAGGCTGCGTGCCGTGTGGAGCAAGGTCTCCCGCGCCACGGGGTAGCCGTCCCAGGCATCGAGGTTGTATGGGATGGACGGTGCAGCGAGGATGACGCGTTCCTGCGGCGTGATCGAGGCGGGGTCGCGCTGCGCTCTGGCGGCAAGCTCGGCATAGGCCGAGATGGTGATCTGGCCCAGCAGCAGCGGCGCCGGCACTTTCATGCGCGCCATCAGCACCTGCTGGCCGAGCACCTGCCAGAGCGCGCTCGATCGAGCGAGTTGAGTGCCGAGCCAAGCGGCCTGCTCCGCGCCGAGGATCTGACGCGTCGGGTTCGACAGGTCTGCGGAAAAACGCGCGGCATCGAATCCTGTCGCGCCCACGTAGCTCGAAATCTCGAGCTGAAGATCACGGCCGATGAGCCGCGTGTCGAGCATGTGCAAAGACAGCAGATCACCGAAGTCGAAGCTGCGGAAGATGCGCTCCGGCCGCTTGGCATCGGGCAGGCGCGTGGGCATCCACTCGTGATAGGCCTGCAGCGCGGCAGCGCGTCGGGCGGCCCAGCTGCCTTCGGTGGCGGGGCTGTGGTTTTCGGCGCCCTCGCGCCAGGCGTCGTTGGCGATCTCATGGTCGTCCCACACGACGATGAACGGCATCGCCGCATGGAGGGCCTGCAGGTCCGGGTCTTCGCGGTACTGGGCGTGGCGCTGGCGGTAGTCGGCCAGCGTGAGCAGTTCACCCGCCGGCTCGCTCACACGACCTAGCTGCTCGGCCCGTTCGGAGGCATAGCCGTCTTTCGGGTACTCGTAGATGTAGTCACCGAGGTGCAGCGCCGCGTCCACGTCTTTCAGCTTGGCAGCTGCACCGTACACGTTGAAGTAGCCGGCCGGGTAGTTGGAGCACGAAAACACCGCCAGCTTTACCTGCTCGATGCCACCGCGCGGCAGCGTGCGCGTGCGGCCGACCGGCGAGGCCATGCCGAGGCTGACGAAGCGATACCAGTAGGTGGTGCCAGGGCGCAGCCCGACCGCGTCGACCTTGACGGTGTAGTCAGCCTCGGCAACAGCATGCGCAGTGCCACGTGCCACCACATGGCGAAAGTTCGCATCGCGCGACACCTCCCACACCAGTGCGACGCGACGCGCTTGATCGAGTTGCGTGCGGGCCTTGCCATCGGAACGCGCTGCGCTCTCAAGGCGGCTCAGCGCTTCCAGCATTGCGGCATCAGGCGTGATGCGCGTCCACAGCACCACACGGTCTTGCAGCGGGTCGCCGCTGGCCACGCCGTGGAGAAAGTCGAACGAGCCGCCCTCGCAACCCGACAGTGACACCGCGCTGCCGACCACGATCGTGCCGGCGGCAACCGATCGAATGAACTCGCGGCGATTGGGATGGGGCTGGTGGCTCATGCGGACTCGCAAGACAGTGTCGACAGCCCTCAGTCTTGCGGCCCGCGATGACGCCGTCGTGACGCGCACGCCACCCGCCGCAGGCAGCCCGGGCTCGCCTCCTCCGGCATCGAAAGACGACTTGTCATCTTCAAGCGCGAACATCGCGGCAATGCTCAAGGAACTCTTTCTCATCGGCATCGTCGTCATCGGCGGCTTGGGCGTGTCGCGGCTGTGGGTCACGCACCGTCGGCTGCAGGCGGTGCTGCTCTGCCTCGCCGTGGCGCTGTGCATCCTCTGGTTGGCGCGGCGCTGGCACATCGATCTGAGCGGAGTGGCCTGAATGTCGATCGAGATCGGCCGACGCCGGCTGCTGGAGCGCGCGGGTGCGGGGGTGTTGTCTCTGGGCTTGTCCGGCTGCGTGCGCCCCACGCCACCCGATGTGGCAACGCTCATCGCGCGTGCCACGCCATCGGTCGTGGGGGTCGGCGACGGGTCCGGCGTGTCCGGCTCCGGGTTCGTGCTCGCGGGCACGCGCTGGGTGGTGAGCGCCGCGCATGTGCTCCGGTCGCTGAACGCGCCGCTGAAGATCACCTCGGCCGGGGTGACAACCCACGCGCGTCTGCACGCGCTCGACGAAGCCGCCGACCTGGCCTTGCTTCGCCTCACGCACGACGTCGCGGCCCCCGGCCTGGCCCTGGCGGACACCGCTGCGACGGTCGGCCAATGGGCCGTGGTGCTGGGATGTCCCTTCGGCACGCTGCCGACGGCCACGCTCGGCATCGTGAGCGCCCTTCCCGGCGCGGTGCTGGAGCCCGCCGAGCTCCGGCGCCGCCTCCAGCTCAACGCGGCCGTGAACCCCGGCAACTCGGGCGGCCCGGTCCTCGACCTCGGTGGCCGCGTGATCGGCGTGGCCAACGCCACCGTTCCCGGCGGCTACGGCCTCGGCTTCGCAGTGCCTGCACACGATGTGCAGGCACTGCTCGACCTCAGCGGCGACCTCAACCGCACTGGCCGAGGAAGTTGAGGTTCAGCGCCGACACGCCGCCGTTGCCGGTGTTGGTGACGATCACGATGCCCACGCAGGGCAGCCGGCCCTGGTTGACACGCGGCCAGCCGTTGGCGAAGTAGAGGCGGTCGCCGCCGAAGAGATCGTCTTCGTCGATGAAGTCGGGGCGCAGCACCGCGCCCACGCCGCCTTCCTGCTGCAGCGAGTTGCCGATCGAGACCACCTTGTTGATGAGTCGGATGCCGGCGGCGATGTCGCGCGGCTGGCGCAGCGTCATCAGGTTGCGGATCAGGTCGCCGCCCACGCAGCCGATGAGCGTCACCCGCACGGCCGACGCATCGCGGCCGAAGCCCGAGCCGGTGACGATGCTCGGCCGGTAGTTCGGGCACACGTAGGCCACCGACGAGCTGGCCAGGCACATGTCGATCGACACACCCCCGCCGCCGCTCGCGTTGATCGCATCGGCCGCCATGATGTTGATGAGGCTGTTCACCAGCGTCACGGTCAGCTCGATGATGTTGGCGCGGGCGGTGCCCGACAGGTCGGTGAAGATCGAGAACGCGAAGGCCGCGAACGAATACACCTGCACCGGCTGCGTGCCCTGGTAGAAGGCGCGCGGGCCCTTCTGCAGCGGCTTCGACGGCGCATGCGTGTTGGCCAGCCACGCAGGACGGCCACTCACCGACGAGGTCGACACCACCGCCAGCAGCTCGCCCGACTTGCGCTTCACCGCATCGAGCAGCTGCGGCAACTCGGTGCCGATCAGCTGGTTGAGCACCGCCTGCTGCTGGGCGGCGCCGAGCGTGCTCAGGCGCAGCGCCTGCAGGTCGGCCAAGGCCTGGCGGTAGGCCGTGGCGGCGGCCTGCATCGTGTTCAGCGAATCCTGCGTCATCGCGTTGACGTTCAGCGCCTCCACCTGCGTGCGCGCGGTGGTGATGCGGGTGCGCACGGTGGCCAGCGCGGCCACGAACGATGCGTCCTGCGCCCCGGCGGTGAAGCCGCGGCCCGACAGGAAGGCCGGCGTGAGCAGCCCGCCGTTGGGCGGCGCAAGTACCTGCGTTGCGCTCAGCACCGCGGTGGAGTTGTCGTGCTGGGCCGACAAGGCCTGCAGCGCCGCACGGGCTTCGGCCAGGCCGCTCGTGTTGCCGGTTTCGGCCGCACGGGCGGCGGCGCCGAGCACCTCGTTCAGCCCTCCGGCATAACGGCTGGCCTGCACGGTGGTAGCGGCCGAGCCGCTGGGCAGCAGAAGCACCTCGCGGCTGGCGGTGATCGACGAGCCAGCGAGCGACACCGTCACGCGGTAGCGGCCACCCGACTCCTTGCCGTAGTTGGGGTCAGTCGGGTCGCCGTCGGCGTAGAGGCCTTCGGGGTCGATGGCCGTGTCCTGGTTGAGCAGGCGCTTGGCGAGCTTGGGGAAGCTCACGCTCAGGCCGTCGACCACCGGCGCGCGGCCGATCGCCGTGCCCACGGGGGCCACCGTCACGCTGAACTGGAAGGGGCCGTTGTCGAGCACCACGCCGTTTGCGTCGCGCACGACGGGTGTCACCGAGACGCTGCCGTCGGGGGCCACGATGGGCTCCGAAAGCGAAATGTCCATCGAACTCGGGCCCACGACCACCGGCACGCCGGTGACCGTCCACGACAGCACCGCCGGGTTGAAGGGCAGCGTGCGGTCCTGGCGGATGGTGAAGACGTCGGTGGTGGTGAGCGTGGCGCCGGCGGCGAGGTTGCCCACCGCCACCGTGGCCTTGACCACCTGCGTGGCGGCCGAGCTGCTCTGCACGACCGCCTGCACGTTGTTGAGCGCGGTGTCGCCGTTGCGCACCGTGATGCGGTACGAGTAGTCGAAGGTGGTGCGACCCGAGCGGAGCGAGCTCACGGCTCATGCCCGGTCACGGTAGCCTGCGCGGCGGCGAGGCCGGGCAGCAGGGCCGTGGCCAGCAACGCGATGACGAGCGAGAAGAATCGAAGCGCGCGTGTCATGCGAACTCTCCTTCGGCGGCACGGCGGCGGCGCAGCGTGGCGCCAAGCCCCAGGCCCGCAAGCAGCAGCAAGGCCGGCGCCGGCAGCGGCACCGCCGACACGGCCGCTTCGGTCATGCCCGAGTAGACGGTGGTGAACGGCTCCGACAGCAGCAGCTCGAAGCGCTGCGCGCCGGGCACGAAGCCCTGGCCTGCCGTGAACAGCACCGAGAAGCCCCCGAGCGTGCTGCCCGCCGGCACCAGGCCCGACAGGTGCAGCGCATCGAAGTAGCCCACGTCGGGCAACTGCGGATCGGGCTGCACGACGAGGCTGCTCCAGCCGGCGGGAGATGCGGCCACCGACAGGTTGGTGACACCGGCCGCATCGAAATAGACGCTGAACTCGTCGAACGCGAGCGCCGGGCCGTCGTTGACGAGCCGGTAGTCGTAGCGCCACACATCGCCACCCAGCGAGGTCGCGCTGTACTCGACCATCGCGGCCTGCGCCACGCCGGCCACCATCACCATCGCGGCGGCGGCAGACGCGCGCAGCCATTGCCGGGCCCCGACGGGTCCGCTCCTCAGTGCCTTCATCGGCATCCTCCCAATGGGTCGACCACGGGGCGTGGTTCGATCACGGCCGCGAGTCTCACCACCCGAGATGACGTGCCGGCGACCCGCGGCCTAGTCTGTTCGGATGTGAGATGGGGCAACCGGGCCCCGGCTTGTGATCGCCCTGTCACATCACGCTGCTAACTTGGCGCGCTTTCGCAATCCGCTCCACGCCTGGGGTGCGCATGATGTCCGGCCCACGTGTTCTGCCCCTTCTGCTCGCCGCCGTGATCGGCCCGTCCCTCGTCCATGCGGCGAAGCCGGCCGGCGTTTTTGTCGCCGAAGACGACGCGGCACTCGTGCTGTCGGATCGCAGCTGGCTGCCCGGCGCCCAGCTGCTGGTGCGCGGCGGTGACGCGGAAGGCCCGGCCGCAGCGCGCCAGCTGCCCGCATTCGATGCCATCGTCAGCGGGGCCGCACAACGTCACGCGCTGCCCTCGTCGCTGCTGCATGCGGTGATCTCGGCGGAGTCGCGCTACGCGCCGCAGGCCGTGTCGCCCAAAGGCGCAATGGGCCTGATGCAGTTGATGCCCGCGACCGCACGCGCGCTCGGCATCGCACGCCCCTTCGACCCGGCACAGAACATCGAGGGCGGCGCCCGCTACCTGCGCCACCTGCTCGACGAATTCGCGGGCGACCTGTCGCTCGCGCTCGCGGCCTACAACGCCGGCCCTGCCGCCGTGCACCGGCACGGCCGCCGTGTGCCGCCGTATGCCGAGACCCGGGCCTACGTGCCGCGGGTGCTCGCCCACATGGCCCGTCTGGATGCGGCACCCGCCGCGCCGGCAACGGCCCCTTGAACGTCCAACCCACACTCCCCGCCCCTGCCATGAAGCATCTGCGCCTCCGCTCGCTGGCCACCTCCGTTCTCGCCGTGTCGGCACTTGCCGGCTGCGGCGGCGGTGGCGACACGACCACCGCCCCTCCGCCGAGCGAAGGGGTGAGCGGCTATCCCGCCGCCGGTGCCTATGGCTACACCGTCAAGGCCTCCGGGCCCACCACCGACCTGCGGCATGGCCTCTCGCTGCTGCACCCGGCACTGCCGGAGAACGAGTACGTGATCGAGACCGCCACCCGCGCCATCACCGACACCCGCCTCGTGGTGAGCGGCAGCGTGAACGCGGCCCAGGCCACCGTCGCCAACCTGCAGCCGCACGCCTTGTTCTACATCTTCGGCGGCGACGTGCGCAGCGTGCCCATGCAGGCCGACAGCACACGGCCGCAGCTGCAGGTGCGCCGCACCGACACCAGCTCGGCCTGCCGCTTCCTCCTCGCGGCGAACGACCACGCGCAGCCCGACAACTCGCGCTTCATCGTCTCGACCGCCGGGGCCGACGGCGTGTGCGGCAACATCGACGACGGGCGCGCCGAAGTGCGCTCGGGCCCGGGCAACACGCTCGTCTCGCAGGTGATCGTCGGCGACGCGCCGCTGGAGGTGTCGCGCGACCCGGCCACACTTGCGCCCCGCGGCTGGATCTACCCGCGCGAAGTGCGCCTGTGGGGCAGCACCGCGCCCACCACGATCCCCTTGCGCGCGGCCGGCACGCCGGCGCTGACGCAGGTGCTCGCGAGCACACCACAGAGCGCACTGGTGGGCGACGGCACGCGTCTGTCGGTCATCAGCTTCACCGGCACCACCGCCACCGAGACACCGCTCGACGCCGCGCTCACCGCCGGTACGCACTGGCGCCTGGTGGGCTTCGACGCCGACCACTTCTACGTGTACGACGACAACCCCGACCATGTGTTCACGTCGCCGTGGCGCGTGCTGCGCATCTCGAAGGTCAACCCGACCGCCGTGCTCGTGGGCAGCGGCACCGGCGTCATCAGCGTGGCGAGCATGGGCGGCAGCGTCATCTTCCTCACCGTCTTCCAGGCCGACCGCAACCTGCTCGTGCGTGTGCCCAAGACGGGCGGCATGCGCTTCGAATCGCCGCCCTACCCGATCACCACCAAGCCGACGGTTCAGACCAGCGCGGCCGGCCGCCACCTGTTGTGGGAGGTGAGCGGCGTGGGCACCGCGGCGATCAACTACCGCATCGCGATGATCGATGAATCGGCGGCGGTACTGCAGGACTGGCCCACCGGGGCCTTCCCCATCAGCACCGCCGACGCGGGCACCGAAAGCCTCAACGTGAGCGAGAACCGCACCCGCTTCCTGCTGGCCAGCGGCTTCGGCGCGCGCGCCTTCAGCAACGCCTCGCTCGTGTGCTACGACGCCACCACCGGCGTCGCACGCACACTGGGCACGCTGCCCGAGTACGGTAGCGATTTCGTGTTTGCAAGCGCACTCGGCGGGCCGGGCAACTTCGGTGCGGGCTTCGCCACGCGCTCGAGCGCCGGCAACTACGTCGAGCAGAGCGCGCGGGTCTATTCATACGACCTCGGCGCGGCCGGCAGCCTGCGCACGGCCACACGGCGGTGAGCCCCGGCCTGACCGCGCTGCCGCGTGCGGCGGCCGGTGCTGCCGCGACACAACTGCCGGTGCTGATCCAGGTGTCGCCCACCGAACGTGGCGGTGTCTTCGACTACCTGGAGTGCCTGGGCGCGCGTTGGGCGGCGGCCGGCACGCCGTCGCACACGCTGCCCTTGTCGAAGGCGCTCGCCCGCGAGCAATCGCTCGATGAACGCGTCGCCGAGTGCTGCCGCCGCAGCGGCCGCGCGGCGCACGGCGAGCCCTGCACCGTGGTGCTGCATTTCTCGGGCTACGGCTACGGCCAGCGCGGCCTGTGCTTCTGGCTGCTGCACGAATTGCAGGCGCTGCGCCGGCGGCGGCAAGGGTCGCTGCACCTGGTGGTCGTGTTCCACGAACTCTTCGCAACCGGCCCGCCGTGGCGTTCCGCCTTCTGGGTGTCGGACGCGCAGGCCTGGATCGCACGCCGTCTCGCCCGCCTCGCCGATGTGATGTGGACCAACACCGCGGCCCACGCCAACTGGCTGCGTGGCGTGATGCCCAGGGGCACGCCGCTGCACGCGCGGCCGGTGTTCTCGAATGTGGGCGAACCGCTGCACACGCCGCGGCTGGTGGAGCGCGCGCCCCGCGCCGTGGTGTTTGGCTCGGCACCGACTCGCCTGCGTGCCTTCAACGCCTTGAGGGGGCATGAGCCCGCCCTGAAGGCGATGGGCATCGAGGAACTGGTCGAAGCCGGCAGCGGCGCGGCCTGCCATCCTCAGGGCGTCATCCCCACGCGACATGTGGGTCGGCTCGGTGCCGAGGCACTGGGCCAGCTGCTGATGTCGTCGCGGTTCGGCATCGTCGACTACGAGGCGCATGGCCTTGCGAAGTCGGGCGTCTTCGCAGCCTATGCATCGCACGGCTGCGTTGCGATCAACACCAGCCACCTCGCCACCAACGACGACGGGCTGCAGGCCGGGCTCGACTACCACCTGCTGAGCCCAGGCAGCCGCCCCGACTCGACGTCGCTGGCAACGCAGCAGGACATGGCCGACCGCCTCTACCGCTGGTATCAGCGCCACCGCCTGGAGCAACAGGCCAAGGAACTGCTGGTGCTGTCCGGCGCATCCTGAACGGCCCCATGCGGTGACCTTTCACTTCACCAAACGGTCATTCGCTCCACCCTAGACTGGGCTTCCAGAGGCGTCATCGAAAAGGGCCTGCGGTGAGAGTCGAATATCCGGCAGGGGGGCGCCCTGGCCACCTCCGGCGCACACGAGCGCACGCAGCCGCTGCTCCGCGACCGGCCCCGACAACCGACCTACTCGTCGCTCAACGTCCTTCGCGTCGTTCTGGGCCTCGCGGTGCTGCTGTACCACCTGGGCGCCACGCTGGCGCTCGACAAATACTTCGGCATCGACCTCTACGAGCATGTCTTCGGCTTCGGTGGCGCGCGCATCCCGTTCTTCTTCGTGCTGAGCGGCTTCCTGCTGACGCTCGTCTACGCACGCGACATCGGCTCGCCGGCTCGTGCGCCGGGGTTCCTCTGGCGGCGCGCATGGCGGGTCTACCCGACCTACTGGATCATCCTGATGCTGGTGATGGTGCCGGCGCTCTTCTTCGACGCCCTGCGCGATGCGATCCCGCACGACCCGCTCGTGCTCCTGAAGACCTTTCTGCTGATCCCGCAGCACCCGAGCGTCGCAGGCCCCACGGGCGCCCCGGTGCTCGTTGCCGCGTGGACGCTCCACTACGAGATCGTGTTCTACCTCGTGCTCGCCGTGTGGATCTGGAGCCGCACGGCCGGGATCGCGCTGTGCCTCGTGCTGGCGGCCAACATGGCCGTCTGCATGGAGTGGCAATGCGGCTTCTACAACGGCTTCCTCGCCGGCAGCAGCATGATGTACTTCGCCTTCGGTGCGGGCGCAGCGTGGCTCGCGAAACGCCTGCCGCCTCTGCCCAACGCGAAGGCTCTGACGTGGGCCGCCGGCTTCGCCTACCTCGTCATCGCCGTGCTGACCCATGGCAACGACCTCACCGTGCCTGGGGCCCTCGATCCGAGCGTCTACTACGGCATGTTGGCCTCGCTGATCCTGTTGTGCCTGACGCGGCTGGAAGACGAGGCACCCCGTCATGAAGGCCCGGTCTGGCTGAAGGTGCTGGCGGACTCGTCGTACGCGATGTACCTCATCCACTTCCCGGTGATCAGCCTGATGTGCAAGCTCCTGACCGGAGCGGGTCTGCGCGGCCTGTACGGCGCCACCGTCGCGCTCGTCGTCACCCTGTTCGTGTGCATGGGCCTCTCGGTGGTGTTCCACCTGCTGATCGAACGCCGCTTGCTCGTGTTCCGGGGCGCGGGCTGAGGTCTGGCGTCACAGCGCCTGCAGCGCGTCGCGCAGGTTCGCCGCCAGCACCTCGGCGAAGTGCTGCTTGCCGTCGCGGGTCAGGTGCGTCCCGTCGTAGTCGATGTAGAGATCGCCGTTGCCGTCGCCACGCGGCGCGGTGGTGGTGCCGGTGCCCGTCTGCCACGGCCCGCTCGCGGGTGCGCTGGCCCCGGCGCTGTTGACCCAGCCGCCGTTCAGGTTGTCGATGAACACCCAGGGCCCGGCGAGGCCCTGCAATGTCTCCAGCACGACATCGGCCTTGGCCTGCGCAACTGGGTGGGTCGGGATGAACTGCTGCGGCGCCCAGGGCCCGGTGGCGACGATCACGCAACCGGGCAACGCTGCCCGCATGCGCGTGTAATAGGTCGACACCGCATCGACGTAGCCCTGGAAGGCGTCGATCGCCGAGGCGTAGATCACGTTGCCGTCCACATCGACTGACGGGCGGTCGATGTTGTCGTTGAGGCCACCCGCGGTGATGAAGAGATCGGGCTGCAGCGCAATGGCCCGCTCGAGCCGGCCGAGGAAGGTGTAGGCCGGGTCGGCGGTCTGGCGGTTGGTCCCCACACGGGCGTAGCCGGTGCCGCCCCAGGCATCGATGTCGAGGTGCGGGATGCCGAGTTGCGCGGCGGCGGCCCAGAAGAGGCCGCTGTCCCAGTCGGCCGCGTAACCCTGGCCGTACGAATCGGCCATGGCGATCATCGACGGCTCGCTCGATCGGTCCCATCCGGTGATGCTGCTGCCGGCCGGCACTGCAAGCGCACAGGGTCCGCGCTCGCTCCATGCGTACACCGACACCCGGCGCCGCGCGCGGCTGCCGAAGTCGAAGCACACGAAGCGGTTGGCATTGCGCAGCACCTCGCCCTCGACGCCATCGGCCAGCGTGGTGGTGATGAAGCGCGGCGCCATGTACTGCCCGTCGACGATCAGCGTCGCCTTGGCGTAGTGGCCGACGTAGAGGATTTCGAAGGCCTGCGCGTCCAGCTCGAAATGCAGGCCGCAGCCCATGGTGACGATGGGCGACATCACCCGCCCTTCCACCACCGCGCCCGGTCCGGTGCGGATCACCCACTGCTCGCGGCGGTGGCCCCACACCTGCGGAATGTTGGCCAGCGTGGCCACGCCGGGGTTGTCGATCGGCGGGTAGACGAGCGCATCGCTGCCAAAGGCCGAGTCGACGCTGTTCTCGCGCTGCTGCGTGACCGTGAGCCGCTGGGTGTTGCGCCCGAGCGCCGGGCGCCTGAGCGCGGCCTGCAGGCGGCCGAACGGCGAGTCGGCGGGCGGTGGCGCGGGCGGTGGGACAGAAGGTGGCGGGGCTGCCGGTGCGCTGTCGCCCCCGCCGCATGCGGTGAGCAGGCCCGAAGTCATGGGCAGCGTTGCGATGGCCGCGGCATGGCGCAAGAGCGTCCGCCGCGACTGACCGGAAGACGCGGCCTCGCGCGCCCGCGCCTTGAAGGCCCCCTCAAGGCGAGAGGGTGATCCGGTCATGTGCGTCCCCCGGGGATGACGACTGCGTGCGGCCCTCCAGCGAGAGCACGCGCTGGTAGACGGCAAGGTAGGCCTCGATCGCGGCCTCGGCGGAAAAGCGCGCCGCATGCGCCAAGCCAGCGCTGCGCACGCGCTCGCGCTTGCGCGGGCTGCGGGCGAGCACGCTGCGCAGCAGGCCGGCGCCGTGCACGGCCCAGGGCCCGAAACTCGTCGGCCGACCTGAGGCGCGGCAGGTAGGTGCAGGCCGAACCGCCCACTTCGTTCATCGGTGCCTCGTCGGTGGTGATCACCGGGCAACCGCAGGCTTGCGCCTCGACGATGGGCCAGCCGAAGCCTTCGGCCAGGCTCGGGAAGAGCATCACCCGCGCTTGTGAGTAGAGCGCCTCCAGCACCGGCGTGGCCAGCCCGCTGAAGAAGCGCACTTCGGCCTGAGGCGGCAGCGTCGCCAGCGCGGCCTGCAGGCGGGCGTCGGGCGGCGGGCTCACCATCCACAGCGGCAGTGGCCTGCGGCCGGCGGCGATCTCTTCCGCCGCATGCGCGCCGTACAGGTGCACCACGCCGACGCTGTTCTTGTACCACTGCCCTCCGCCCACATGCAGCAGGTATCCCGCGTCGACGGGCGGCAGGCCGGCGTCGCGCAGTGCCTGCAACGCGCGCTCTTCCGCTTGTGGCGAATAGGCGTGGTTCAGGCCGTTGTAGACGACCTCCGACGTCACGGGCGACACACCCCCGTACTGGTGCAGATCGGCGCGCGACTTCTGCGAGATCGAGATGAAGTGGCGTGCGTGCCGGAAGCCCCGGCGGATGTAGCGCTGGTAGACGCGGCCGGTGAACGATGTCGGATTCTCGGCGATGTCGCCGAGGGCAGAGCGCAGCGCCAGCAGGTCGTGGCAATGCACCACGTGCGGACGGTGCGCCACGAGCGGGATCCACGGCCCGAGCGCCTGATCGCAGAAGACGTAGAGCGTGTGCGGCGGATCACGCCGCAGGTCGGCGCGGATGCGCTGCGGGAAGAAGAGGTACTGGTCAACGTAGCCGGCCCATTTCGACCACCCGCCGCGCGGCACGCGCGCATGCAGCAGCGGCGCGGGCTGGCGCAGTTCCACGCTGTGGCCTCGTTGACGGTAGGCCTCGGCCAGCATGCGGGCGAAGTGGGCTTGGCTGTGCGAGCCGAGGAAGGTGGGATGGGTGTAGAGCACGAGTCTCACGGCGTCGCCTTGGCAGGAGCCCCGCCGCGCGCATGGCGCCGCAGTTGGTTGGAGAAATAGCCGAGCGCGACCACTGTGCCCACGAGGCCCGTGCTGGCGTTGATCATGAAGCTGCCGCGCACGGTCGACACGTCGACCAGTGCCGCCGCCGACACCGTGGCCACGATGCCCGTCGAGATGCCCAGCCACGCCGGCATCACCCAGCCGCGCGCGCAGCCGATGGTGTAGATGGCGCCGCCCCAGGCGGTGAGCGCGCTGGCGAGCAGCATCCAGATCAGCTCGTCGTGCAGGCCGGCGTAGTGGCCGCCCAGCACCCACAGGATGGGTTGCGGCATCGCCATGCCGGCGGCCACCAGCACGACCAGCAGCGCGCCGTAGAAGAGATTGACGCCCGCAAAGCCCGCGGCAAGCTCGGCGGCGCTCTCGCGCCGCGCGAAGTACGGCAGCACGAGCGAGGCCGACACCGCGGTGATCACCGTGAAAAGCGCGGCCAACCGCCCCAGCGCCCCGGCCTCGGCCACCCGCTCGGCGCTGCCGAACATGCCGATGAGCCACAGCGCAAGCTGGCTGCTCAGCACGAAGTACACCGAGTTGGGCGCCTGCCGGCGCACATGGCGTTCGAGCGCCGGCTGGTGCTCGCCCGCCGGTACGGGCGGCAGGTCGACGTGCTGCTTCAGATGCCGGCGCAGCACATGGGCATAGACGGCGGCCGCCACGAGGTTCACCAGGCAGGCGATGGTGGCGTCGAGCGCGACGAACACCGCCACCATCAGCAGCCCGAGCTTGGCGATGTTGATGGCGAGATCGAGCTTCTGCTGCACGCCCAGGTGCCCGAGCACACGTGCGATCGACAGCGCCATGCCACCGCGTGCCGTGAAGACCGCCGTCACCACGATCACGAAGGTCAACACCAGCACCTGCCACAGCGGCGCGTGCTGGCGTGCGAGCAAGAAGGCGAAGCACGGCACCAGCACAACGAGCGACAGCCAGGTCAGCCGGCGGTGCACCGCGTCGGCGTCGACGATGAGGCGCCCGAGCGTGGCGCGCTCCGAGGCCGCGCCTCCACCGATCGCCATCACCGCAGTGGCCAGGCCCAGATCGCTCAGGATGATGGCGATGCTCACCATGCTCACCGCCAGCGTGTAGTAGCCGTACTCGGCCTGCGCCATGTGGCGCACGAGCAGGATGCCGGCGAGGAATCCGACGGCCTGCACCAGCACCTGCGTGGTCGCCACGCTGCCCAGCCGCGCGAGGCGGGCCCGCGTGATCAGCATGACCGCCGCACCCGCGGCTGCAGGAGTTCGCGCGCCGCCCGCGGCCGCTGGGTGCGCAGCCCCACCGGCACCGGCGGGGGTACCGGTGAGGGGACAAGGGGTGCGCTCGCCACCACCCGCTTCGGTTGCGACATGGCAGCCCGCGCCGCCGCCACGCACAGGCCGATGAAGAGCCAGCCGTAGACGTTGATGGACCCGTGGCCTGCGATCTGGGCCAGCACGATGGTGAAGCCCGCGTAGCCGAAGAGCATCATCGGCAGCGGATCACCCGCATGGCGGGTGGCCGCCAGCACGCGGCGCCCGGCCCAGACCGCGACCGCGAGCCGGAAAACGATGTACGCCCCCCGACCAGCGGACCCAGGTCCACCATGTGGCGACTGAAATCGACTTCGGCCAGGATGCCCACCACCACACCGTCGATGGTGGCGCGCATCAGGATGCTGGCGTTGCCGCCATAGCCCAGGCCGTAGCCGAAGAACGGCACCTCGCCCACCAGGCGGATGAAGTCGAACAGCGGCATCAGCGCACGACCCCACACGCCGCCTTCGATGCGCGCACCTTCGAACTCAGACGCGTGCTGCCAGCGGTCGATGAAGGCCTGGATGGCCTCCGGGAACAGCATCGGCGCGAGGAGCACCGCGCCGCCGGCCACACACAGCGGAAGGGTCAGCGCCTTCGCACGCATCGACCCATGACCGATCACCCCGATGCTCACCGCCACCAGCGCGAGCAGGCCGCTCAACATCACGGTGCCGCGACTGCCACTGAAGGCGACCGAGGTCAGCAGCGCGGCGATGGCCAGCAGCACCACCGGCAAGGGCGCGAGCCGCCGCCTGGCCGGCTGCAGCAGCGCGGCGATGGCGATGGCGAGCGCCGTGCCGATGAACTGCTGCAAACCGGCGTTGGACGAGAAGGTGCCGGTCGCACGCACACGGGTGCCGTTGATGTTCATGCCCTGGAACTGCAGCTCCTTCTCTTCGGCCGTGCCGACGTTGATCGGCGCATTGAGCGGCGACATGAACTGCGCCACCGCCAGCACCGCCATCGGGATGGCGAGGATGAGCGTCAGCCGCGCGAAGCGCCGCAGGTCGTCGTGGGTGAACTGCTCGGCCACCAGGAACGCCAGCGGCACGTACAGGAAGTAGCTGCGCCAGCCGTAGGCCCCGAGCAGCAGGCGCAGATCGCTCGTGCCGCCGGTGGCCATCTGCACCATCACGAGCAAGGCGCCCACCACGCCCATCGCCACCCCTATCGTGAAGAGCCGCTCGCCGCGTGGCCACAACCCGTGGCGCGTGGCGAGCAGGTATGCGCAGACGACGACCGGGTCACGGATGAAGTAGATGTATTGGCTGAACTGCGGCGCCACGTACTTGCGCAGCGCACCTTCGAAGATCGCGAGCAGGTAGACCACCATGATCAGCGCGACGACCTGGCGCCGCCCACGTTCGCGCGGCGAGGACAGACCCACTGGCACCGGCTGCACGGCCGCCGCGGCGGGCGCAGGGCCTCGGGCTCGCAGGAAGGCAGGGCGTGCGGTTGGAGTCATGGTGAGCGGCGGCACGGCTGCCACGCAAGACCGCTCACTGTAGGTGGCGAATGTTGCAGTTTGGCGTCAGGGCGGCCCACCCATGGGCCGTTCCTGCATGAATCGAACGGTCACACATCCCGCCTAGCATCTTTGCATGCCGCACGCACACGCTCCCCGTACATTGATCGTTAACTTCAACGCTCCCGAGCTGAACCAGCTGGCCATGGCCCTGGCCGCCAACCAGTCGCTCGACGCCTACGTGCGGCCTTACGTCAACAAGGGCCGCGGCTGGGAGCGACTGCTGGCCGCCCTTCCGATGGCCGGCCGCGTCTACAACACCACCTTCGGCCGCCGGCGCATCACCGACCCTCGACTGGCCCGTCTCACACACGAAGCCGGTGTGCTGCCCGACGTGCTGGCCGCGACGATCGGTCGCATGCCGGGCCTCGCCGTGTCCACCAAGCACAAGCTCACCACGACCCTCTACAAGTCGGTGCGCGAATCGGTTGCGCAGGCGGCTTGCCGCCATGTCGACAACATCGACTGCGTGGTGGCCTACGAAGGCTTCGCACTGCCCACCTTCGACGCCTTGCGCCGGCGCGGTGGTGGTGCCGCGGTGCTCAACTACCCGGTATCGCACCATCGATCGAGGCGCCGGGAGCGCCTCGAAGAGAACGAACGCGAGCCGCTCTTCGCCAGCACCTGGCCCGACTTCGACGACTGGCCGCCCGGCCACGAGGAGCGCCTCGATGCGGAGATCGAGCAGGCGGATGCGATCCTCCTCGGGTCGACCTACGCGGCGGACAGCTTCGTGACCGAAGGCATCGAGCGGCGCAAGGTGCAGGTCATCCCCTACGGCGTGGACCTGCAGACCTTCACGCCCGGCCGCCCGCGCCACGGCAAGACGTTCAACGTGATCTATGCCGGCCAGCTCACGCAGCGAAAAGGCATCGCCTACCTGCTTCGCGGCTACCGCAGGTTCGCACGGCGCGACACGCAGCTCACGATGGTGGGCGCGCTCGTCGGCGGCGACGAGCCGCTGCGCCCGTATGCCAATCACTTCACGCACGTGCCACACCAGACGCGCCCGGCACTGGCCGAGATGTACCGCAACTCCGACGTCTTCGTGCTGCCCACGCTGGTCGAGGGCATGGGGCTCGTGGTGCTGGAAGCGATGGCCTGCGGCCTGCCGGTGATCGTGACGGCCAACGGTCCGGGTGACCTGGTGCGCGACGGCATCGAAGGTTTCGTGGTGCCTGCGCGCGACGAAGAAGCGATCTGCGACCGCCTGGAGCGGCTGTACCGCGACCCCGACCTGCGCATCGCGATGGGCCGGCATGCGATCCGCCGCGCGCAGGAGTTCAGCTGGGCCGCCTACACCTCCAAGGTGCAAGGCCTGCTGTCGAGCCTGGTGCCCCAGCAGCGAAGCCAGACCTTGCGCGTGGCGCATGCCTGACGTGCGGGCGGCTGGGCTTTTCGTCGCGGCGTGCTGCCTCGCGCCCACGGGCTGGGCGCAGTCGACCACACACTTGTCTTTCGAGCTGCCGCGTGCAGCCACCACCAGCGCTGGGGTCTACGATGCACAAGGCCGACTGGTGCGCACCTTGTGGCGCGGCGACACGCTGCCTCAGGGTCGCCACCAACGCAGCTGGGATGGTCTGGACGACCTCGGCCGCCCGGCGCGCGAGGAGCGCCACGAGGTCCGCCTCGTCCACCACCAGATCCGCTACGTGTGGGAAGGCGTGATCGGCAACACCTCGCTCGGCACCATCGACCAGCGGCACCGCGCCTACCAGCCACCGCAGAGCCTGGTGGTGGAAGGCGACAGGGTCTACTACGCCGTCGGCTACAACGAGCAGCAACCCGGCATCCACGGCTTTGCCCTCGCCGCGCCGCAACTCGACACGCGCCCCCTCGCCGGCAAGGACACCTTCGCCTCGATCTCGATGCTGGCCTCAGACGGGCACCGGCTCTACTGGGCCAACACGGGCGGACTGTCACGCACCACCTTCGTCGGCGTCTACGACCTGGGCCCCTTGCGGCCAGCGGCTTTCACGCAAGGCCAGCCGGTGTGCCTCTTCTACCGCTACAACAAGCCGCCCTGCGAGCCCGACCAGAGCTACCAGAGCGTGGTCGACGTCGAGACGCTGGACGGCCACGGTCCCAGCGGCCTCGCGGTGCAACGCAAGGGACGCGTGCTGGCCGTCGCCCACCCATCCCACGGCACCGTGCGGCTGTTCGACAAGATCAGTGGTGCGCGCATCGGCCACATCGCCGTTCCGCTCAATGCCAATGCGCTGAACCAGCTGGCCTTCACGCCGACGGGCGACCTGTGGGTGATCTCGGGGCGCGAGGTTCGCCGCTACACCCAGGTCGACCGCAGCCCGCAACTCGCCGCCACGATCACGAGCCTCGTCAAACCGATCGCGTTGGCCTCGACGCCCGACAGCGAGCATGTCTGGGTGGCCGACGGCGGCGAAAGCCAGCAGGTGCGCCAGTTCGACCGCGACGGCCGCGGAGGTCTCGTGCTCGGCCGCCGCGGCGGCTACGCCACCGACCCGCAGGTCGAGCCCGACAAGCTCTGCTTCCGCGGCCCTGGCCACACCGAACAGACGGGCATGGCGCAAACCGTCGACGGCAAGCTATGGGTGATCGACCACTGCAACAACCGCATGCTGCGCTTTGCACTGACCGGCCCGACCGTCGGACGCAGCGACGAGCAGATCGCCTACCTGCCCGGCTTCTATCTCTCTGCGGTGGACCCGCACAACCCGCGCCGCGTGTTTGCCAACTTCCTCGAATTCGAAGCCCAGGTTGACGGCCCGTGGCGACCCGCCAGCGCGTCCTGGCGACTGGTACGCAACTGGCTCGGCGGCCTGCCATCCGCCCTTGACGACAAGCACGCGTTCAACGCGCTGTATGGCGGCCTGAGCACCGTTGCGACACTGGCCAACGGACGCACCTACGGCATGGTGCGCGCCTTCGACCAGTACGTCGTGGTAGAGCTGCCGGCCAGCGGCCCACTGCGGGTCGTGAGGCCCCTGGGGGCGCCGCTGCCCCGCGCAAGCCACCCCGTGATGTACGAGAACGGCGATCTCGGCCACGCCATCACCGGTGACACCTTGCAGGTGGCGCTCAGGCGGCCGCTGACGGGCTTCGACGCCCAGGGCAACCCCACCTGGGCCACCGAGCCGGTCGTCATGGCCAGCGTGCCCACGCTCGCCGGCACCCCCTGGACACGCCACTCCACGATGGGCCTGCCGCCACGCTACCCGGTGACGGCCGGCGGCATGGTGGTGTACCTCGACCCCTCCATCAAAGGCAACGAAGGGTTCCATCTTGGAGCCGCGCGCCTGCACGGCGCCGAGTGGCTGTGGCAGGCGAGCCCGACCGGGCCGATGGATGGCAAGGGCACCTATCAGACCAAAGCCGTCGACGGCTGGTTGCAGTACGGCGGCAACGCCGTCCTGGCGCACGGGCGCCACATCGTCTACGGCTACCACGGAGAGTTCTATCGCGACCTGACGACCGACAAGGTGGGGCAGGCCAACCAGTTGATGCACTTCGACGAAAGCGGACTCTTCCTCGGCCAGTTCGGCACGCCGTCGACCCGCCCGCCACCGCCGGACCTCGCCGGGGTGAGCGGCAATGCCTTCACGCCTTCGCTCGTTCGCGCCGGCGAGAGGCTCTACCTCTATCACAACGAGGAGTCCTCGCACGGCGGCCTGCACCGCTGGCGCATCGAGGGCTGGAACGATGTGCAGGATCTGCGCGGCCAGGGCCTGCCGGGCACCACCATCACGCTGCGCTAGGACTTCCACGCATGCGGGAAAGGCACGCCACCATCGACATCGCCAAGGGCATCGGCATCGTGCTCGTGGTGCTGGGCCACGACCCCACGGTCGGCGGCTGGGGCTGGCCGGGCTGGATGATCTTCTCTTTCCACATGCCGCTGTTCTTCGTGCTCTCCGGGCTGTTCCTCATGCCGTCGCGCGACCTGGGGCGGTTCGCGGACGCGCGCTTCCATTCCATCCTCAAGCCCTACTTCGTGGTCGCCCTGCTGATCGCATCGGCGAAGCTGGTGGCGGCCGGGAGCGGCATCGTCGGGCCGGTCGATGCGGCGCAGCTCTTCGCCGGCCTGCTCTACGGCACGGGCTCCTCCCTCATGTGGACGCCAATGTGGTACCTGCCGCACCTCTTCATCGCGTCGTGCGCGAGCCTCGTGCTGCTCAAGGTCCTGGGCGGACGGCCGGGGCTCCTGCTGCCCGTCTGCGCTGCCATGCTGGCCCTGGGCGTGCTCGCCATCGGCCACGTGCCCGAACTGCCGTGGAGCGCAGACCTGCTGGCCATTACCATCCCGTTCATGCTGGCGGGCTGGCACTTTCGCGAGTGGCTCGTCGCTCCCGGCTTCCGCTGGCTGCCTAGCGCGATCGTCCTCGCTGTTTTCGTGACGCTCAACCTGGCGTTCGATGCACGCATGGACCTCAACGCGCGTGTCTACGACCACGTTCTGATCAGCACGGCGGAAGCCGCTTGCGGCATCTACCTGGTGCTGGCCGTTTCGAAAGGGGTGCAGCATGCCCGCCTCTTGTCGCGCGTGTTCAGCTACTTGGGGTCGGCATCGCTCTTCATCCTGATCTTTCACCACCCGGTGCATCTGAAGGCGCTGTCGGTGCTCCACGCCAGGGGTGTGCCGGAGCTGCCCGCTTCCGCACTCGCTGTGACAGCGGGGCTGCTGCTGCCGCTGCTGGTCTGGGAAGCCGCCCAGCGCCTGCCACCGATGCGGTGGCTGCTGCTGCCGCGCTCCCCTTCCGGCGCGGCCCCCGCCTAGCTCAGAGCGGTGCGCGCCCGGACATCAGCATCGCCCGGGCAAACATCGGAATCCGGCCCACCGTCTCGAAGTGCAGTTCCACCAGCCCGAATTCCTCGAACAAGGCCGTCAGCGTCGACCGCGAGAAGAACTTCAACCGCCCGTCATCGGTGAGCGGATCCCAGCGCGCATCGAAGCGGCCGGCAAATGCCAGCGCGAGGTTCTTCGAGTACCCATGAAAATTCGAGGTCAGCATCAGCAGCCCGCCCGGCTTCAGCGCCGTCAGCGCCACCGACACCAGACGGCGCGAATGCGAGACATGGTCCACGAGGTCAACCGCCATCACCGCGTCGAAGCGGCCGAGCAAGGCCGGGTCAAGCGCCTGGGTGGCATCGCCAGCGTGGAACTGCAGATGCGGGTAGTGCCGGCGAGCCACCTGCAGATGAGACTCGTCGCGGTCGAGCCCGGAGGCGGCGAAGCCGCAGCGGCCCAGCGCGGCGGTGAACCAGCCGTCGCCGCAGCCCAGCTCGAGCACCGAGTGCGCCCCGGCCTTCACCAGCTGCTGCACGATGGGCCGGGTGACGTGGCTGTGGATGGCACGCGGGCCGGGCATCCGATCGGCGATCAGCCGATCGATCATCGGGCGGTCGTGGTTCACCGCCGGCCCCGCGCACGCAGCTCGCGCGCCGGCGCACCGGCATAGACCGTCCAGGGCTTGAGGTCGCGCGTGGCAATGCTCCCAAGACCGAGCACCGCACCTTCGCCCACCGTCACACCCGCGCACACGACGGCACGCGCCGCCACCCATGAATACGCCCCCAGCCGGATCGGCGAGCTGATCATCGGGAAGGCCGGATCGTCGATGTCGTGCGTGGAGCCGCACAGGTAGGCCTGCTGCGACACGGTGGCGTGCGAGCCCAGGTGCATCGGCAGAGCGTTGTAGATCACCGCGCCGTTGGCGATGGCCACCGCGTCTTCGCAGACCAGGTTCCACGGCGCCCAGATTTCGGCCGACGGGTACACGCGGCAATGAGGCCCGAGCTTCGCTCCGAAGAGCCGCAGCACGAACGCGCGCCAGGCATGCATGGGACGCGGCGTCCAGCGGATGAGCAGCAGGTGCGCCAGCCCCCACAGCGCTCGCCCCGCGCGGTTGCGCAGTGACATGCTCGGCTGGAGGTAGGGGTCGATTTCGGCGGCGATAGGGGTCGTCGGCATCTCAAACGCAATGTCGTCTCGCCGACGCAGGTGACAACCCTCACACCATGCGACCAAGCGTTGGGAGCGCGAGAGCTTAGGGGTCGAATGTGTCGGAGCCTTGACACGTCAAGGCACGGGGAGCCATGCCGAAAGCCACGGGCGTGTCACACGGCATGGCTAACCTGAGTCATTCACGTGCCACCACGATCTATGTCCAGCCTGTTCATTCCTTCCGGCGCACCGACGGTGTGGCGCTTCCCGCCGCTGCACTGGGTGCTCGCCGCCCTCGGCCTGGCCGCGGCGATCGCCACCTTCTATTCCGGCCTGCGCTTCATGGTGGTCAGCTGGGAACAGGTGGAGGAATACAGCTACGGCTACTTCATCCCGGTCATCACCGCCTTCCTGATCTGGCAGCGCAGCGACCGCCTGCGCGAGATGGAGCTGCACGGCGCCTGGAGCGGCCTCGTGCTGGTGGCGGTTGCGCTCCTGATGGGCGTCGTGGGCGAGTTCAGCGCGGTTCGTCTCTTCAGCCAGTACGGCTTCGTGGTGGCGGTCTTCGGCCTGTCGGTCTGCTGCATCGGCTGGCGCGGCACGCGGGTCATCGCGGTGCCGCTCGCCTTCCTCTTCTTCATGATCCCGCTGCCGCAGTTCCTCTTGCGCGAGCTGTCGCAGAGCCTGCAACTGCTCTCGTCGGAGATCGGCGTGGCGCTGATCCGCGCGTTCGGCATCAGCGTCTTCCTCGAAGGCAACGTGATCGACCTCGGCAGCTTCAAGCTGCAGGTGGTCGACGCCTGCAGTGGTCTGCGCTACCTCTTCCCGCTGATGGTGCTGGGCCTTCTGGCGGCCTACTTCTTCCAGGCGCCGTGGTGGAAGCGTGCGCTCATCGTGATCTCGACGGTGCCGCTCACCATCGCGATCAACAGCCTGCGCATCGGCCTGATCGGCGTCACCGTCGAGTACTGGGGCCCGGCCATGGCTGAAGGCCTGCTGCACGACTTCGAAGGCTGGTTCATGTTCATGATCTGCCTGGTGCTGCTGGTGGGCGAGATGGCGCTGCTCGCGCGCATCGGCCGCCGCGGCCAGTCACTGCGTGCGGTGTTCGGCCTGGAGTACCCCGACCCGGTGCCCCAGGGCACGGCGGTGCACACCCGGCGCTTCTCGGCACCGCTTGCGGCCGGTGCGGTGCTGCTGGCCGCAGCGGGCGCCACGCTGCTGCTGTCGCCGGCACGCGAGCAGGTGAAGCCGGAGCGCACGCCGTTCTCGCTCTTCCCGATGCAGTTCGATGGCTGGACGGGCCGGCCCGACCACATCGAGCGCGACATCCTCGCCTGGCTCGCCGTCGACGACCACGTGATCGCCAACTACTCGCGTGGCGACGAGCCGTGGGTCAACTTCTACAGCGCCTACTACGCCACGCAAAGCGGCGGCCAGTCGGCACACTCGCCTCGCACTTGCATGCCGGGCGGCGGCTGGGTCATCACGCAGCTCTCGACCACCACGGTGCCGCTGCCGCCGGCGGCGGGGGTCACGAGCCTGCCCGTCAACCGCGCCGTCATCCAGAAGGGCGAGCAGCGGCAGCTTGTGTACTACTGGTTCAACCAGCGCGGCCGCACGCTCACCAACGAGCTGGCGGTGAAGTGGTACATCCTGCAAGACGGCATCACACGCTCGCGCTCCGATGGCGCATTGATCCGCCTGGTCACGCCCATCGGCCGCGGCGAAGACATCGCGCAGGCCGAACGCCGCCTCACCGGCTTCACCGCCACGCTGCTGCCGCGGCTGCGCCAGCACATTCCCGACTGACTCGAGAACCTTGCCATGACCTTTGTCCCTCCCCTGCGCACCCTCGTCCTGTGCAGCACACTCGTCCTGCTGGCCGCCTGCAGCAGCAAGGAAGACCGCATTGCCTCGGGCCTGCGCAAGGGTGCCGACTACGTGCGCCAGTCTGACTGGGACAAGGCCGGCATCGAGACGCGCAACGTGCTGCAGATCGACCCGAAAAACGCGCAGGCCTACTACCTCGCCGGTCAGGTCGCCGAGGCCAAGGCCGAGCCTCAGCGGGCCTATGCCAACTACAACAAGGCGGTGGAACTCAAGCCCGATCACCTGGACGCGAAGGTCGGCCTGGCGCGGCTCTTCATGCTGGCTTCGCGGCTGGAAGAGTCGGAGCAGGCGCTCGGTCAGGTGCTCGGGGCCGACCCGAAGCACGTGGGCGCGCTCACCGTGCGGGCCGCGCTCACCGCGCGCAAGGGCGACCCCGAAGGCGCCATCACGCAGGCCCGCGCCGTCATCGACTCGCAGAAGGAGCCCCCGGTCGATGCGAGCGTGCTGCTCGCCGGCCTCTACACCGCCAAGAGCCGCGCACCCGACGCGCTCAAGGTGATCGAGGCCGCGTTGAAGGCGCAGCCGCATCACCTCGGGCTGCTGCAGGTGGGTGCGACGGTGGCCGCGTCCAGCGACAACCCGACCGACCGCGCCCGCGCCGCCACCTACTACCGCACCGCCACCGAGCAGTCGCCGCGCAGCACCGACCTGTGGACGGCCTGGGCCATCCACCACACGCGCCTCAACGAGTTCGATGCCGCCGAAGCCGTGCTGCGCAATGCGATCAAGTCGCAGCCCGACGACAGCGCACGCCAGCTCGCGCTGGTCGACTTCCTGTCGGCACGCCGCAGCAAGGAGGTGGCCGAGAAGGAGTACCTCGCACTCATCGGCGCCCGCCCGAAAGACCCAGCCCTGCTTTTCGGCCTGGCCAACTTCTACCGCACCAGCCAGCGCCCCGACGAGGCGCGCAAGGTGCTGCAGGAGATCGTCACCACGCTGAAGGACACCCCGGCCGCCCTCACCGCGCGCAACCAGCTCGCTGCAGAAGCGCTGACGCAAGGCAAGACCGCCGAGGCCAAGGCCCTCAACGGCGAAGTGCTGGCCGCCAGCCCTCGCGACGGGGCGGCACTCCTGATGCGCGGCCGCCTGCTGCTCGCCGACGGCGACGCGCGCAACGCCATCATCGACCTGCGCGCCGCCGTGAAAGACCAGCCGGGCTCGCCCGAAGTGGTGGGCCTGCTCGCCCAGGCGCACCGCCAGGCTGGCGAAGCGCAGCTCGCCCGCGAGGTGCTGGTCGATGCAGTGAAGTTCAAGCCCGCGAGCCCCGAGCTGCGGCTGCTGCTGGCTGCCGACATGGCCGACGGCAAGGACTTCGCCGGCGCCGCGGCCGAGATCGACGCCGCCCTCAAGGTCGCCCCGCAGCACCCGCGCGCCCACGACATGAAGGCGCAGGTCGCGCTTGCGCAGAAGAACCCGGGTGCGGCCGAGGCCGTCTACGTGGCGCTGAAGCAGAAGTTCCCGCAGGACGCGAGCGGCCCGCTCAAGCTTGGCCAGCTCTATGCCGACCAGAAGAAATACGACGCAGCACTGAAGGAGTTCGACCTCGCCGCCAAGCTCGCCCCCAAGGCCGAAGCACCTCTGCTGTCGGCGCTCGGCGTGCTGAGCGTGCAGCGCCGCTTCGACGAGGCCCACAAGCGCATCGATGCGTATGCCGCGCAGGTGTCGACGCCCGCGCTGACGCATCGGCTGCACGCCGAGATGGCGGTCGCGCAAGGCGACCTCGCGCGCGCCGAGCAGGCGTACCAGCGCATGGCCGAAGCCGCTCCCCACTCGCCCGCGGCCTACCAGGGCCTGGCGCACACCAAGGCGCGGCAGGGCCGCATGCCCGAAGCCCTGGCCGTGCTGGACAAGGCCGAGAAGGCGAACCCGAACGACAACGCCATCGCCGCGATGCGCGCCGAATGGACGGTGCGTGCCGGCCGCCACGCCGAGGCGATCCCGCTCTACGAAGCGATGCTCAAGCGCAACCCCGGCGACGCCGCAGCGGCCAACAACCTGGCCTACCTGCTCACCGAATCGCGCCCGCAAGACAAGGCGAGCCTTGAGCGCGCGCTGACGCTGATGAAGGCACAGGCCGGCTCGTCGAACCCCGAATACCTCGACACCCTCGGCTGGACGCACTACAAGCTCGGCCAGTACGCCGAAGCCGTCGCCGTGCTGGAGCGCGCGGTGCAACGCGCCCCCGACGCCGCCCTCTTCCACCTGCACCTCGGGCTGGCGCTGCACAAGCAGGGCGACGCCGCACGTGCGCAGCCTCACCTGAAGAAGGCACTCGACAGCAAGTCCCCGCTGCCCGGGCTGGACGAAGCCCGCACGCTGCTGGCGATGAAGTGAGGGCGTGGTGTGCGTGGCGGCACGCGGCTCACGCCGCGCCGGCCACGCGCCACAGCCGAAGCGCGGCCTTGCCGTCGATGCGGCCGACGCTGGCGAAGAGGCCGGGGTCGGTGGGTGACCAGGCGGCGCGGCCTTCGTGCGGGATCACCAGCTCCTGGCCGGGCGCTCCGACCGGAGACACGCAGATGCGCCCGCCACCGACGTCCAGCCACAGCCGTGCATCGGCGTTCAGATGGCGCTCGCGCGTCTCTCGGCTGCGCTGGTCCACGAAGCAGAGCATCATGCGGCGCACGGCCGGCGTCGCGTCGTCCAAGCCCAGCGGGATCTCGCGCTCGGACACCGGGTCCCAGACCATGAAGCGCCAATCCGTCGACGGCAGGTCGGACGCTGTGCACCCGAGCAGCAGTTGGCCCGATCCGGGCAGCCAGCCGACGAGGTAGCGCTCCCACGCCGAACTCGCCAGCACGCGGCCCTTCACCTGGTCGAACACCATCACCCGGCGGGTTGTGCGCTCATGCGGGTACTGCTGGCTTGACGCCACTGCAATGAAATGCCCGCTGTGGTGCCAGGCATAGCCCTGGACGTAGTGGCCGAACGGCAGCACGTGATCGAGTTCGTAGCGGTAGATGATGTAGCGGCCGATGTCGCCACCCTCTTTCTTTTGTTTCGCGACATCGAAGAGGCTGAGCGCGCGGGCGCCGCCTTCGTTCCAGGCTCGGCCCTCGGAGTCCACCAGCAGGATGTGGCAGCGGCCCGGGCGCCACGGGTTGTCGTGTGCGTCGGGCAGCCAGATGGCATCGAGCCCACCCACGCTCAGACTGACCGACGTGCCCTTTTCGGACTGCCTGGCCTGCCGGAGGTTGATGAAAAGAGGCTCGGAGCGGGCAATCTGAACCACCAGGTCCTGGGTGACGCCATCCTTCGCGTAGCACAAGGACGACCACGTGCCCGACACCGACCAGCGACACCACGGACGAGACAAGCCCTGGGGTGAAAAAGACCGGCGCCCCCGAGTACTTGTCGTCCACCAGGTGCAGCCCACCGTCCACACGGTAGCGGCGCGCCCCGGCGACATCGCAAGCCACGAGGATCTCCTCGCCGTCGTCGGCCCAGCTCAGGAATGCCGGGCCCATGGCGTACTTCGAACGGAACAGCCCGTCATGCACCAGGCGCAGATTGCCACCGGGGCTCATCATGCTCCGCATCATTCCTGCCACCCAGAAGTGGCGCTCCGCATCCACCTCGGAGACGAGTTGCAGGCTCGGTGTCGACGGCCCGGCAGGGGGAGTGGCCGACACATGCGGCGGCGGCACCTGGAGGTGCTGGAACCATTTGCGCAGGGCCTCCAATTCGTCGCCCGTGCAATGGCGAAGGTCGATGGAGTCCTTCGGGACCACCTTCTCCTTGTCTCGCTCCTCCTCGGCTTCTTTCCTCCGCTCTTCTTCGTGGCGGCGCCTTGTCTCGATCATCTGCTCGCGGGTGAGCGACAGCGCCTTGACGGTGACCACCAGGCTCAGCACCGCGACGACGAGGCTCAGCACCTGCCCCATGGCGTCGCCGTCGAGCCACCCAGCGAGCGCGTTCGCCACCGACTCGCAATGCGTGCGTGCAAACAGCTCCGCGCATTGGGCCACCGCCCACTCTTGGTTGTACGACACGTCCGCCTCCCGGAAGTCGTCTCGCCGCCACCCAAGAGGGCACGCACGAGATCAGCAGGAACCCGGTTGGATGGTACGTGCTAACCGGCTATTTCAGGGGCAGACCCGGCCTCAGCCGGCGCGGCGGCGCAGCGCAATGAACCCCATCACGCTCAGACCCCCGGCGAGCAGCGACCAGGGTTCGAAGAGAGGCTCTTCCGGTGCTGCACGGCGTGGCTCGGCGCTGATGAAGCCGGCATCGCGCCGGCGTGTCGTGCTCTGCGCGCCCCCATCGAAGCCGAACGCGGCAGCCTGCGCCACAGGCCGTGGCTTGGCCGCCTCGCGCACCGATCGAATCGTCGTGCCCGTGCGTTCGGCGCTGCTCGGCGCGGCGGTGAGCAATGCGCCACCGGCCACCGTCAACGCCAGCAGCCAACCCATCGAGCGTTTTGTTCTTGCTGCGCGATCCACGTCACATCCCTCGCCAACATCGGCTGCGCAGAGTCTGCACACGTGACATGACAACGCGTCGAACGCCACCTCCGGGTGGGCTGATCCCTTCAGGTCAGCGATGTGCAAGTTGTCACGGAAACTGGCCACACTGCGGGCATGAGTGCGAGTGAGGATGCCGTGTCACAGCGTGTGCCGATGCGCAGCCTGGCGTTTCGCGCCATCGCCTTCGTGCTGCTCTTCATGGCCCTGCAGGCCGGCTGGGAGGCCGCCCGCGGCAGCTGGCTGGAGCGGCTGTGGGTGCACCACCTCACGGTGCAGAGCGCGACGCAGGTTATCACCGTGCTCACCCCGGAAGTACCCGCGGTCGCCAAGGGCCCGCGCATCAGCGCACCCGGCGGCGGCATCAACGTGCTCTTCGGCTGCGAAGGCACCGACGTGGTGTTCATGCTCACGGCGGCGCTGCTGGTGTTTCCGATGGCGTGGCGACAGCGACTGGGCGGCTGGCTGGCGGGGCTGGCGTGGGTGCTGGTGCTCAACGTGCTGCGCATCGTGGCGCTCTTCTACGCCTACCGCAGCGACCCGGGCCTCTTCGATCTGCTGCACACCGCAGCCGCGCCGCTCGTGATGGTGGTGCTGACCGGGCTCTTCTTCCACGTGTGGCTCGCCCGCAGCACCACCGCGCCCCCCTCCGCGCCGAGCGCTGCATGAGCCGCACACTGGTGCTGCGGGTGCTGCTGGCGGCGGCACTGGTGCTCGCCGCGGCACACGCCGGCTCGCGCGAGGCGGCGCGTCTGCTGCTGCCGCTGCTGCGCGATGCGCTCGCGGTGGTGGCGAGCGATTTCTCGATCCAGCGCTTCGAGCTGATGCAGGAACGCGCCAACACCACCGTCGGCGCGCTCGCTGTGCAGGAGCGCACCCTCTTTCTCGGCGGGCAAGCCATCGTGCCCGATGGTCAGCAGATCGTCGTCGCGAGCACCACCGTCGGCACCGTGCTGCAGCCGTTGCTGGTGCTAGCGGTGCTGGTGCTGGCCTGGCCGGCAGGCCTGTTCGAGTTCGCCGTGCGGCTCGGCCTGGCCACGGCTGCCGGCGTGGTGGTGCTGCTGCTGGACACGCCCTTCTCGCTCGCCGCCTGGCTGTGGGATGCGCAGATCAAGATGTACGAGCCGGGCCGCTCGTCGCCGCTTCTGTGGTGGAACGTCTTCCTGAACGGCGGTGGGCGCCTGGCCCTCGGCCTGGTGGCCGCTGCGGTGGCGATCACGCTGGCGCAGCGCTGGACGGCACGGCCGAATCGACCCGCCCCTGCCGGGAGATGACACGCGACACCGCGGGCTGCGGCCTCGCGCGTGACGTCAGTGGTGGACCTTCGTCCGCCTGAACACGGCCATCAGCATCGCCACCCAGAGGGTGGTATTCACGATGGCCATCGCCGCAAACGCGGCGGCACCGACCAGCTGCATGACATGTCTCCTTCACCACGGCTGTCTGCGTCGCATGGTAGACAGGCTCACCTGGAATTTCAGTGACAGAAGACACGCAATTCCAGCGCTGTTCGACCCAGCACCTGGCAGATTCGCCGTTCTGACGAAATGATATAAACCGTATATACCATTTACAAGGAGAGTCCATGTCCACGGCATCGTCAAAGACCCGCAGCCCGGCGCGCAAGACCACAGCCACCCCCGCCCGCAAGGCGCCGGCCCGCAAGACCCCTGCGGCCAAAGCACCTGCACGCCAGTTAGCCAGCAAGGCCAGTGCCGTCAAGCCCGCGGCGGCGAAGGTCGCTGCTGCGGAGGCCAAGCCCGCCGGCAAGAAACAGAAGCTGGTCCGCGACAGCTTCACCATGCCGCAGCCGGACTTCGATCTAATTGCCGCGCTGAAGAAACGCGCCCTCGGGGTCGGGCATGCCGCCAAGAAGAGCGAGCTGCTGCGCGCCGGCCTGCACGCCCTCACCCGCCTCGACGACAAGGCCTTGAGCGCCGCCCTCGACGGGCTCACCAAGCTGAAGACCGGGCGCCCGCGCAAGGAGCGTTGAGCCGCCCGCTGGCGTGCTCAGTGCTCGCCGAGCACTCCCCACCCGGTGGGCACGCGCCGGTAGACGCCACGGTCGTCCAGCGCCGACACCTCCACCTCTTCCGCCGTGCCCTCGATGACCTGACCGAGGAAGGTGTAGGCGATCGCCCGGCGTGTGGCCTTGAAGGTCGACAGCTCCGGGCCGTCGTCACCCGGCGCGTAGAACTTGAAGCTGTAGACCGTGGTCGTGGGCTGCGCGGAATTCATGACGGGCACCTCATGCACTGGTTCAGGACATCGCGACGACACGCTGCGCCATCGCGGGGCACGCCCACCGGCCCGGGCCGGCTGGCCCGGGTTGAGCTGCATGGAGTATGCCTGCGGCCCGGCGCCATGCGCCCCATCCGCTAGCGACGGCCGCCCTGGCGCTTGGCGGCCACGCCGAAGAGCAGCGTGGCCATCAGGATGGCCGCCCACTCGGGCAACGTGGGCACCTCGCCATCGCCGCCTCCGCCCGCTGCGGTCACCGTGAAAGACTGGCTCACCTGCGCCGCCGCGGCAAAGGTGAAGTTGCCGCCCTGGTCGGCCGCCACCGTGCAGGTGCCGGTCGCCACCAGCGTGAGCGTGCTGCCGCTCACCGTGCACACGAGCGGCGTGAGGCTGCTGTAGCTCACCGCGAGACCCGAGCTGGCCGTGCCCGTGAGCGTGAGCGGCCCGCCGCTCACCGGCACGTCGGGCAGCGGCGGGAAGCTGATGCTCTGCGCCGCGCCGGTGGCCGTGATGGCGAACGAGCGGTCGACGCTCGGCGCGGCGGCGTAGGTGCCGTTGCCGGGCTGCTCGGCGCGCACGGTGCAGGTGCCCACCGCGAGCAGGCTCACCGTGCCGCCGGCCGTCACCCCGCAGGTGGCGGGCGTCACCGCGCTGAAGCTCACCGTGAGGCCGGAGCTGGCCGCGGCGCTCACGCTGAAGCTGCCCGAGCCGATCGTGCGATCGGGCAGCGTGCCGAAGCTGATGGACTGCGCCGCGCCGCTCGTGAGCGACAGGCCGACGATCACCGGGTCGTGGTCCGACGCGCGGTAGGGTGTGGCGCTGTAGTAGTCGGGCCCGCAGGTCGCGCACGCAGGCTGCTTGAACTCGAGGTTGTAGTCGATGATCGACGGTTCGTCGGCGTTGATGTGCCAGTGCACCGCGCCCGTGACCTGCGCCGACAGGCTGGGCGTGGCGAGCGCGTGGTCGAGCGAGCCGGCCTCGCCGTCGAACACGTATGAGTAGCCGCCGGGCACCTGGTTGACGAGGCCGGCGGTCAGGAGGTCGTTCACCGGGTCTTCTGCGGCATAGGCGTTGAGGTCGCCGATCACCATCACGTCGTTGTCGGCGGCGGCTGCCTGCACGCTGCCGATGAAGCTCAGCAGCGCCGCGGCCTGCTGGCGGCGCGTGCTGTTCCAGCAGCCCTGGCCGTCGCCCTGGTCGGCATCGACGCCGCTCGCAGGGCAGCTGCCCTTGGACTTGAAGTGGTTCACCACCACGCTGAACTTCTGCCCCCCGGCCGAGAAGCTGTGCGCAAACGGAGGCCGGTTGTGGATCGCGGCAGCGTCGCTCATCGGCGAGCCTGAGAGCGCGAGGGTGGCCGGCTTGTAGATCATCGCCACGCGGATCGCGTCCGTCCCGGTGGTGGGCGGCACGGGCACCACGGCATAGGTGCCGGCGCCCATCTGGGCGTTGAGCGCATCCACGAGGTTCTGGGCTGCGGTGTTGCCGTTGTTCTGGATCTCCATCAGGCCGACCACGTCGGCGTCGATGGCCGCCATCGCCTGCACGATCTTGGCCCGCTGGCGCAGGAACTCCGCGTTGCTGCTCGCACCCCGGCACAGCGAGGCCGACGGCGTGTCGCTGCCCTGCGTGCACCCCTGGCCGGTCTGGC
Source organism: Rhizobacter sp. J219 (assembly GCF_024700055.1). GTDB lineage: Bacteria > Pseudomonadota > Gammaproteobacteria > Burkholderiales > Burkholderiaceae_C > Rhizobacter. The sequence goes on along the minus strand of NZ_JAJOND010000001.1, from coordinate 685,198 downwards.
CAGCGGCGTTGGTGCCGTCGGTGAAGGTGGTGAAGTAGTTGAGCACGTTGAAGCTCGCCACCTTCAGCGTGCCGCCCGTCGGCGGCGGTGTGGCCGTGCGGGCATTGGCGCGGGTGAAGGCCGGCACCACCGTCGGGTGGATGCGGTACATCGCCAGACCATCGGTGAGGTTGGTCGCGAGGCCGTAGTCGATCACGCCGGTGATGCCGGAGAGGGTGTCGCCGGCCCGCAAGGTGTTGTCGGCGCCGATGTAGGGCGTGGGGTTGGGGTTCTGCTGGCTCGTGCCGTCGTCGAGCATGAGGCTGCTGCGGGCGTTCAGGTCCGCCAGGCTCAACGCGAGCGGCGTGCCCGGCCGGTGCACGTTGGTCGGCTTTACCAGCCGGCCGTTGGCCGACAGCGTGACCTGGCCATAGCGGCCCTGGAAGTAGTTCTGCGAGGCGGTGAGCGGCGTGTCGATCTGCACCAGCATGCCCTCGACGCGCTCCAGGTCGCCCTGCGCCGCGATGGGGAAGGCGATGACGGTGGGTGTGATGCTGCCCGTGCCGACGTAGGTGGTGTTGGTGAGGTTGGTGAACTCGGTCACCGGGTTGGCCGCGGTGAGCGCGTTGCCGGCCGCGCCGGTGTTGAACTCCGTCACCGTGCCGGTGATCTGCAGCAGGTGGCCCGGCTGCACGTAGGGCGCCGTGCTGGTGAAGACAAAGATGCCGTCGGAGGTGGCGGGGTTGCCGTCGCCGGTGGCGTCCTGCAGGTAGTAGCCGTTGTTGTTGACCTTGGTGACCACGCCGCGCGTGGTGCGGCCGGCGCCGGTCATCGTGCTGGTAACGCCGCTGCCCTGGATCGTGTAGATCGGCGTGAACGTGGGCGAGACGGCGGCGATGTTGAGCGTGACGGTGCAGCTTGCGCTCTGGCTTTCGTTGTTGGCGAAGTCCACCACCACCGGGTAGCTGCCGGCGGCCACCGAGCCATCGAGCGCGAGGCGCACGCTGGCAGTGCCGGCATCGGCGGCGGCGGGCGTGAACGAGGTGAGGCTCATGCCGGCCACATGGCCGCTCACGAACGAAGCGGCGTTGACGATGCTGTCGGCATCGGTGGCCGAGAGCAGGAAGTCGAGCACCGCGCCGGTCGCCACGTTGAGCGCCGCCGGGCACGACGGCACGACCGGCTGCGCGACCACCCCGCAGCTGCCCGTGGGCGAGGCCATGTTGCGCGGCGTGGGGGCGGCGACGGCGAAGTCGGTGCTGTTGTTGTCGGTGTCGGTGCAACCACTGGCGTTGCGAATCAGCGCGGTGGTGGCCGACGGTGCGGGCGCAGCGCTCGTCTCGGAGCAGTTGGCGGTCCCGCCGTAGCCGACCACATCGACGAGCGTCGCATCGGTCGGGCAGGTGGCCGCGGTGAGCGAGGTGGTGCTGCTCACCAGCGCCACCTTGCCGGCGCTGGCGCTCATGTTGAAGCCACCGCTGAAGTTGGCCGCCGGCAGGGCCACGCCATTGGCGCCGCCGCTGCCGAGCTGGATCAGCACGTACTGGCCGGCGCCGATGGAGCCGGTGAGGTTGACCTTCTGGCTGCCCCAGCTGGTGCCGGTGGCCGAGGTGTACTGGATCGACCAGTTGTTGATCGATACCGGCGCAGCGCTCGCGTTGTACAACTCGACGAAGTCGTTCGTGTACGGCGCGCCGGCATTGCCGCCACCGCCATACACCTGGCTGATCACCACGCCCGAGGTCGAGGCCAGCGCGGGTGCGCTTGCCGCCATGCCCACCACCGCGAGGGCGGCCCACCAGCACTTCTTCATGTCGAATCCCTTATTGCGTCTTGCGTCGGGCGACCACGCCCAGGCCGCCCAGGCCGGCGAGCAGCAGCGGCAGCGCACCCGGAAGCGGCACGGCCGACACCGCGCCGGTGGCCACGAAGTCGAGGGTGTTGCCCGATGGCGTGAGCTGGAAGCTCGTGCCACTGAAGCTCAGCAGGTACTCGCCGGTGGCCGCACCGGCGCCGATGTTGAAGAGCGTCTCGAAGAGCAGGCCCGAGAAGCTCAGGCCCGAGGGCGTGGCCTGCGTCTGCAGCACCGGGCCGCCCCAGTTGTCGCTGGCCGCGGTGAAGGTGTAGGTGCCGAAGTTCAGCGTGAAGCTGTCGGTCGGTGAGCCGGGCACGAGGGTGACTTCGTTGCCGATGAGGTTGGCGTCGTCGAAGATGGCGCTGAGCGTCACGCTCGAACCGGCGGGCAGGCCGGTGGCGTCGGCCACGGCCGTGGTCGAGAAGTCGACGAGGTACTGCGTGCTGACGGTCACGATGGCCGCCTGCGCGCCACCCGCCAGACCGAGCAGCAGCCCGAGCGCTGCGAGTTGCTTGTGCATGGATGTTCTCCTGAAGGGTGTGTCGAGGGTCAGATGAAGCTGCCGCCGTTCCTGCGGCGGATGCCGATCACCGCCGACTTCGGAATGCCCGAGGTGTTGCCGGCGGCGGTGTTGCTCGGCCACTGGCAGCCCAGGGGCACCGTGCGCGTCTGGTTGAAGACGCCCGTGCCGTCGAGCGTGAGCATCTCGATCGTGCGGGTGCGCGGGCCGGTGTTCTGCGCGTCGATCGGCGCGTTCTCACCCGGGTGCTGCACGGCGAGGATGAGGTGGTCGCCGATGAAGGTGGGGCCGGTCAGCTCGGCGCGCATGGGGCCGATGGCAAACGGCAGCTGCTTGCCGGCATCGGGCCCTTCGGTGGGGATGCAGAACATCCAGTTGTTGCCGTACACGCCCACCAGGTTGGCCGCGTTGCCCGAGCCGCTCAGCGCGTGGTTGATGGTGGTCGGCGTGGCGCTGGTGCCCAGGCCAATGCCGTTGTGCAGGTTGGTCGACATGTCCATCACGCCCCACACGTTGGCCTTCGCGTCGAAGGCCAGGTTGTCGAGGTTGGCAAAGCCCGCGCCGTGGGCCGCACCGGCCTCGCCGCCCTGCAGGAAGCGCGACCAGGTGAAGCTCGTCGCGGCCGGGTCGTTGCCGGCTTCGACGATCTTGTAGAGGCCGCCGCTCTGCTGCTCGGTGTTGATGGCGGTGCTGTACTTGCTGACGGTGAAGATGCGCGAATCGGCATAACCGTCGCTGCCGGCGGCGCCGTCGGTGAAGGCGATGAAGATCTCGCCGGTCTTCGGGTGCACCTCCACGTCTTCCGGTCGCGCGGCCGGCGTGCCGCCCACCAGGTTGGCGGCGGCGAAGGCGTCGCACAGGACGGCGCCCTGGCTGGTGTAGAAGTCGGCGAGGGTGCGGCCGATGTAGTCGGGCAGCGCGGTGGCTTCGTTGAGCGTGGTGCAGGCGAAGAAGCCGCCTTCGACCGTCTGGCCGGCGACGCCCACGCGGCGCGGCAGGTTCACCAGGCCGTTGCGGTCGCGCACGCCTTCGCTGGCGAACTGCACCGATGAGATGGCGCTCGGCACATTGGGGTTGGTCGGCGTGGAAAGCAGGAGCGGAATCCACGTGCCGGTGCCGTCGGCATTGAAACGCGCGACGTAGAGCGTGCCGCTCTCGAAGAGCGCACTGTTGGCCGGCGAGGTGACGTTGCCCACCACGCCGCTGCTCACGAACTTCCACACATGGCCCCCGCGGCGGTCGTCGCCCATGTAGGCGGCGAGGCGCTGGCCGGCCTGCACCTTGAGGGCTACGTTTTCATGGCGGAAGCGGCCGAGCCAGCTGTGCTTTTTGGCGCGCACGGCCGGGTTCTTCACGTCGATCTCGACCACCCAGCCGTACTTCTCGCCGACCAGGCCGAACTCGGCACCCGCGGTGCGGTTGCCGGTGTCAGTCTGGGTGCCGCTGGCGATGTAGCCGGTCTGCGTGCCGTTGGCGCGCACGCCTTCGGTGACACCGAGGTAGAACGCGCTGGCGTCGGCCTGGAAGTTCTCTTCGCAGGAGAGGATGGTGCCCCAGGGCGTGGTGCCGCCGGAGCAGTTGCCCAGCGTGCCGATGATGCGGTTGCCGAGCGTGTCGCTGCTGAGCGGGAACACCTCGGTCGCGGCCGGGCCGGTGCCTTCGAGGTAGTGGCTGTCGCCGGCCTGGTGGGCGCGCGGGCCCCAGGCGGTCACTTCGGAGTAGGCCACGGTGCCGCGGGCGCCGGTGTAGTAGGCATCGGTGCGCATCGCGTTGATGGCCAGGCCCGACAGACCGTGCAGGCGGCGGTTGTCGGCATGCCCGTTGACCACGCCGAAGCGGCCGCCACGCGCGACGCGGCGGATGCGCAGCAGCGAGCCGCCCACGTTGTAGAGGCACTCGCCCATGTACTCGCGTGTCTTGGTGGTCGGGATCGGGAAGCCGATCACACGCTCGAAGACGTTGTTGCCGGCCGGCGTGGTGATGGCCGATTCGGGGCAGATCTCGCTGAAGGGGTACGAGACGTACTCGTGGTTCGTCCACAAGAGGCCTTCGTTGGTGCCCGACAGCGGCACGTAGCCGGTGTAGTCGGCATTGAAGCCGACGTACTGGTTCGCATCGGCGAAGGGGCGGTCGCCCCAGGCGCTGATGACGTAGCGCTCGTACTCGGGCGGCACCACCACGTCGTCGATCACGGTGTAGCTCGGTAGTTCGGCGGCCGGGCCGCCGGTCTCGGTGGGGGCGAGGAGCGTGCCGGCGCCGTTCACGCCCGTGGGCAGGAAGTTGGTGTTGGTGGTGAAGATCGGCAGCGGGAACGGCACACGCACCGGGGTGAAGCTCACCGGCACGGGCGCGGCGTGCACGGCCTCGGCCGACATCAGGCCGCCGAGGCTGACGGTGCTCACGGCCACGCCGGTGCCACCGACGAAGCTCAGGAAGTTGCGGCGATTCAGGTCTTGCATAGGTTCGTCTCTGGGGTGGTTCCTGGGGATGACAAGGCGCAGCGATCCATCACCACGGGCGCAGGGCCCGCGATGGATCGACGCGGTATGGAGGGCGGGCCGGCGGCGCCCTAGTCGCCGGCCTCCAGCGGTACGGGTTCGGTGTTGCCGATCTGTGCGAGTTCGACCACCACCGCGCGTGCACACGCGAGCGCGCCCAGCGCCTCGGCCATGCGGGCTTCGGGCAGCACCGCCTGGGCCCGCAGGTGGCCCTCCAGCCACTCGAGCTGGCGGGCGATGTGGGCGAACTCCTGCACGCTCGTCATGTCAGTCGCGCTTGCGGCGGCGATGGGCGGTCAGGCCAAGCAGGCTCAGGCCAACCGCCAGCAGCGGCAGCGTAGCCGGCACCGGCACGGCGGCCGGCGCACCAGCTGCGATCAGGCTGCCGGCGTAGGCCGCCGGCGTGCCTTCGAGGTGGCCGCGCACCTGCAGCGTGTAGTCGCCGGCCACCAGGCCGACGGTCGGCGTGATCACGATGCTCTGGGTGAAGGGCGTGCTGGTGTTGACCGTGCGCCAGCCCGTCACCACCACGCCGGCAGCGTTGAGCAGGTTGACCTGCAGGCTGCTGATGCCGAAGGTGGGCAAGCCACCGGCCCCGTCGTCGAACATGAACGCCGCCACCAGGCTCGTCACGCTGGCGCTGCCCGACAACGCGAAGGTCCAGCGGTCGATGAAGTTGTAGGGGCTGGGCAGCGACAGGCTGCTGAGCGACAGGTGGGTGCCGGTGTCGTTGGCGAAGGCCACCGCTGCCGGGGCGGTGATGGAACCGAGGCTGCCGGTGTAGTCGGCGTGCGCGGAGCCGGCCGCGCACAGGAACGCGGCAAGCGCCACGGCCTTGAGTGCTGATTGCGTCATGAGATCCCTCCGAGGTGATGCGCTCTATCGTGCGGACCCGCGGTGACAACGTGCCTTTCCAGCTTCCGGCGGTGGATGGTCCGATCGAGCCGGCCCGTGCCGACGAGCCCCTGGCACAGCCGGATCAGCGCAGCGGCAGCAGGCGGTAGTACGGCGTGCCGTCGGCCGGCAGCCTCAGGGCGTAGCCGCCATAGCCCGGCACCGTGATCCGCGCGAGCGAGCGGAACGGCCCGATGCTCGTCGTGGCCGACTGCAACAGGTAGCGGCCCGGCCGCAGCGTGTGCGTGGTCGCCAGCAGCTGGCCGCCGCGCCGCACCACCCGCACGCCGCCGAAGGGCCGCGCGAGCGGGTCGCCGATGAAGACGCCCTGCCCCGGCATCAGCACGCTTTTCCAGTAGGCCTCGACCAGCGTCTCGCCGCCCAGGTAGCGGCCCATCAGCACCGGGATGTCGGGAAACTTCTCGCGGAAGTTGCACGGCTCCACCACTGTGCCGTAGCTGCCGGTGGCTCCGGCCGACAACCAGTCGAGCGCCGAGGTCTGCGGGCTGTCGGTCAGCATGCCGCCGAGCGAGGTGAGGTGGTCGGCCACCGCGCCGTCGAGAAAGCGGTTGGCGCGCATCCGGCGCACGAACTGCGAGCCGGTGAAGGCGAACATCACGTCGGGCCGGTCTTCGAGACTCGTCGGCGCGCACGAGCTTCACCGGGTAGCCGGCGCCCAGCGCGCGCTGGGCGGTGCCGTAGGTCTGCGCACGCACGTTGCGATTGGCATCGCGGGTGCTCACGAGGTAGGCGCTGCCGCGCGGCCAGGCCGCTTCGGCGCGCAGCCCCCGCTCGATGAGGGCCCGCGCCTCGTCTTCGTCGCGCCCGGCGAGCAGCATCGCAGGGCGCAGCGCGTGGTCGGTGAAGGGCTGGCTGCTCGGGCTGTTGTAGTACGGCGAGCGTTTGGTCAGGCGGCACCCCGAGGCGCAATGCGCGGGGTCGAAGCCGAAGGCGAAGGCGCTTGTGACCGACATGCAGTCGACGCGGTAGGGCTGTGTCCACGCGAGTGCATACGCCTGCACCGGGTGCGCCGGTGCCGCCTCGGCCAGCTGCTGCTGCACGCGATGGAAGTCGCCCAGGCTCATCACCGGTTGCCCTGGCGTGAAGCTCACGCGGATCACCTGCTCCGGCGCGAGGCCGCGACGCTCGCGATAGAACTCGCCCAGACGCACGCTTGCGGGGTCGGCCTCGTTGACGACCACGCCGATCTCGGCAGGCCGCAGGCCCACTTCGGGCAGCAGCAGCTTCGGCAGCTCGGTGGCTGCCGCCGCGGTGGCCACCGCCCACAGCGCGCCGGCCACGCCGGCCCGGCGCAGCGCCCTCATGCGCGGCTGCGGCCCCAGCGGCGGTACCACGGCTGCCGCGTGCCGGGCTCGGGCTCGCGCGCCTGGCTCATCACCGTGCCGATCAGCGGGAACGGCGCCAGCAGCTCGCCGGCGGCCTCCACGTCCTGCACCGCGGTGCTGTGCTCTTCGACCACCAGCAGGGTCGTGTCGGCCTGCGGCAGGAAGGCGAGTGCATCGGCGGTGTCGAGCAGCGGCGGCAGGTCGACGATGACATAGCGGTCGCGGTAGCGCTGCTTCATCTCCTGGATGGACTGCTGCGCCGCCCGCGTGGCCAGCAGCTCCGACGAATTGAGCACCGGCTCGCGGCCCGCGGGCAGCAGCACCAGGCGCGGCACGCCGGGGTTGACCAGCAGCTCGTGCAGCGGCCGGCCATCGGCCAGGTGGTCGCTCAGCCCCGGCGCGCCCGCCAGGCCGAAGAGCGATTGCAGGCCACGGCCCGACAGGTCGGCATCGACCAGCAGCACCGCCGAGTCGTAGTCGGCCGCCATCGTGAGCGCGAGATTCACCGCCGTCATCGACTTGCCTTCGATCGGGCGCGGGCTCGTCACCGCCAGCAGCGTGTGGCCGTCGGCGCGCATGCGCTGCAGCACCTGGTTGCGCAGCATGCGGAACGACTCGCTCAGCGGCGAGCGGTCATGCGACACGATGCCGTGCGTGCGCCGCAGCCGCGCCAGCGCCTCCGCCACGACCCGCGTGCTCGAGTACTCGATCTGCAGCGGCTGCACCCTGGCGTGATCTTCGTTTTCGGCCTGCGACGGGCGCACCACGTGCACCCGCGCGGCCCCCGCGGGCGGCGTGGGCTCGCCTCCCCCTCCCATGCGAGCGTCGTCGTCGTTGAAGAGCTTCATCGCATCACCCCGGCCATCGGCAGCCGATCAGTTGGCCACGCGCCGCAGGAGCGCGTACCAGGCCACGTCGATCGGCATGTAGAAAAAATGAAAAAGCGTGGCGCCCCCGAGCAGCACCGCGAGGCCGCCCACCACCCAGACGACGCGCAGCCGCGCACGGCGGCGCAGCGCCGCGGGGTGCGCAAGCGCCGGCAGCACCGCCAGCACCGGCACCTGCAGCACGCGCATCACGTCGCGCGGCCCGTGCACCGCGCGGTCGACCGACTCGCGCAGCAACGCCGCGCCCACCCCGGCCACCAGCGCCAGCAGCACGCCCATCACCACGATCAAGAGGCGGTTGGGCCGCACCGGCTTTTCCGGGTAGATCGGCGGCTCGATGAGTGTGAAACGCTCGGCCTTGCGCTCGCGCTCCAGCTGCTCAGCCACCTGCGCCTGCATCTGCTTGTCGCGCAGCTCGCGAAAGCGCATGCGCGAGCTGTCCATGTCGCGGGCGATCTCCAGGTACTCACGCTCGACCTCGGGCGAGGCGCTCACCCGCATGTCGAAGAGCGCGAGCTTGCCGCGCAGTTCGTCGCGTTCCTTGCGCAGCGAGATGAGTTGCGCGGTGTTGGTGTCGATCTGCGACTTGAGGTTGAGGTAGACCGGGTTGTCGGGCTTGCGCGGCGTGCGCACGCTGGCCGGTGCCGGCGCCTCGTCGGCCGCGGCGAGCTGGCGCCTCACGCGGGCCACGTCCGGGTGGTCGTCGGAGTATTTCTGCCGCAGCACCGAGAGCTGCGCCTCCAGCTCCTGCCGGCGCGCCACGCGGTCGATGTCACCCGGCTCGCCCGTCTCGGCCTGCAGCACCGCGATCTCACGGCGCAGGCGCTTCACATCGGGGTGGTCGTTGCTGAAGGTGCCGATGGCGGCGCTCAACTGCATCTGCAGCGCCTTCAGCCGGTCCTCGGGGTCGAGCACCGCGCCGGCCGCGCCCATCACCGGCAGGTGCGGCTTGGTGTCGGCGAGCTGCGTCTGCAGCGTGGCGGTGCGTTCGTTGAGGAAGACGATCTCGCGCTCCAGGCGCTGGATCTCGGCCGCCGCACGCTCGCTGCCCATCTGGTTGGACAGGTTCAGCTCGGGCAGCTTGCCCTGGTTGCGCTCCTTGAAGGACGCGAGCTTCTGCTCCAGCTCGGCGATGTGGCGCGTCACGCGGGCCAGCTCCTCGTCGAGGAACGAGGTCGTCTCGGCCGCCTTCTGCTGGCGGTTCTTGACGTTCTCGTTCAGGTAAAGCGTGGTCAGCTCGTTGGCGATCTTCTGCGCGGCCGAGGCGCTCTCGCTGTCGTAAGACAGCGTGAAGGCGATGGTCGACTTCACCGGCGAGCCGGTGCGCCGGTCGGTCACCTCGGCGCTGATCGGCGTGAGCTTGATGTCGCGGCGCATGCGGTCGAGGATCTCCTCGCTCGTCTCGCGCTGGCGGGCGTTGCCGTAGAGGCCGTGGCGGTCGACCAGCTCCAGCAGCGTGGCGCGTGTCATCACCTGCTGGCTGATGACCTGGATGCGCTCGTCGGCGAAGCTCGTCACGGTGGAGCGCACGAACTCCTGCGGGATCTCCTGCTCCTTGATGAGGATGGTCGCGGTGGAGCGGTAGACCGGCGGCAGCAGCACCGCCACCGCCACCGCGATCACCAGCAGCACGCCCGACACCGCCAGCGCCAGCGTGCGTCGGCGGCGCAGCATGTTGAGGTGGTCGCGCAGCGTGCGCGAGGGCACCGCTGCGGGGTCGGCGTAGGTATGGAGGTCTTGGGCGAGTGCAGACATGGGCGTGGGCCTTGTGGGGTCAGCGCGCGGCATCCAGCCGCGGCCAGTCGACGCTGAGCGACAGGTTGACGGCATTGGCGCTGGCGCTGCCACCGAAGAGCGAGCTGCGGGCGCGGCGGTGGGTCGCGCCGGCCTGCAGGCTCAGGTCTTCGGCCAGGCGGTGGGTGAACGAGAGCGACAGGCTCTCTTCGGTGCGCGACACATCGCCGCCGAAGCTGCCGTACAGCGCACGCGAGCGCGCATAGCCGAACGAGCCGCTGGCGCGCGGGGTGAAGCTCTGGTTGAGCGTGGCACCGAGCGTGTCGCGCCGCGCGAGCACGCCGGCGCCGCTCGGCGACTGCTCGCGTGCGGCGCGCAGGCTTGCCTCGATGGCTTCACCCAGTTGCCAGCGGCTGCTGAAGTTGAACTGCAGGCCGCGGCGCGTCTCGTTGGCGGGTTCGGTCACTCGCTGGTAGGGAATGAAGGTGGGGCAGAACGACGGATCGAGCGGGCACACCAGCACCGTGCGTTGCCCCCCGCTGCGGCTGCGGTAGCCTCCCACGCTCAGCGACATGCTGCTGCGCTCCGACAGCTGCTGCGACCAGCCGAGGCTGAACTGGTCGGTGGTCGAGCGGTAGCGGCCGTCCTCGGTGCGGTAGCGTGCCTGGCTAAGGTGGAGGCTCGTGGTCTGCCGCTCGGTGAGGCGGTACGACAGGCCGCCGCCGCCGCTGCCGTTGCGGAAATCGCTGGCTCCGTCGGCACCGTAGCGGGTGCGATCGAACGCCCCCTGCACGCTCGCCGACCAGCGCGGCGACAGCTGCCGCGACAGGCTCGCGTCGGCCTGCATCGTGCGGCGGCGCGCACGGCCCACCAGCACGTCGCCGGTGTCGATGTTGTTGTTGAGGTCCTGCAGGTAACCGGCCGAGAGACTGAGCGAATGCAGCGGGTCGTCGAAGGTCTGCGAGACCCTCCATTGCCCGTCGACGCGGTCATTGGCCCCGCGGCCACGCTCTTCCACCGCGGCCATCAGGGCGCGCACGCTGGTGGCCGCGTTCTCCGAACGGCGCGCAGCCTGCAGGTTGGACGAAAGCGAGAGCGAATTCATGGTGCCGGGTGACGTGGGCGCGAGCGCCGCGTTGTCGTTGACCTCATAGCGCGTGGCGACGGTGTGGTCCAGGGTCCATTGCTCGCTTCGCGCCGCCAGCGGGGCCAGGAGCAACACGAGCAACCCGGCCTTGCATCGTGGGTTCACGGCACCAGCAGCACGTCTCCGCTTTTCAGCGTGATGTTCTGCGAGAGGTCGCCGCCCTTGCGGATGCGCGAATAGTCGAACGGGATGGACACCGGCTTGCCGTCCACCTTGCGGATGATCTGGATGCCGTCTTCCGAGGCAAACGGCGTCATGCCGCCGGCGATGCTGAGCGCCTGCAGCACGTCGATGTTGCGGCCGACCTGGAAGTCGCCGGGCTTGTTGACGCGGCCCAGCACGTAGATGCGGTAGCTCGACACACGTGCCACCGAGACGGTGACGACCGGCTCGGGGATGTACTTGGACAGCCGCTTGACCAGCTCGTCGCGCACCTGCGCGGCGGTCTTGCCGGCCACGATGAAGTCGCCCGCGAGCGGAAACGAGATGCCGCCGTCGGGGCGCACGAGGGTCGCGGCCTTGAGCGTCTCATCGCGCCAGACCGAGATCTCGAGCGCGTCTTCCGGGCCGATCACGTAGGCCGGGTCGCCCGGCTCGGCGGCGGGCGCCGCGGCGCTGGCCGGCCGTGCCGACACCGGCGTGACCTCGCCTTCGGCGGTCACCACCAGCGGCTCGCCGGGGAGTTTCAGGCCGGCGCAAGCCGAGAGCATCAGCAGGGCCAGCGCGGCGCCGAGCTGCATCACGCGCGAGTGGACTTGGATCGACATCGCGCGGCCCTTCAGCGGCTCACCGTGGGAGCGAAACGCTCGGCCTCGGCCTTGTCGCGGTACTCCTGCACGAGGTTGAACATCTGCACGTCGCCGAGGCCGAGCACCGGGTCGCGCTGCTTGAGCACGTCGCCCACGCCCTTGCTGCGGTACTTGTCGAGCAGCTCGGCGCTCAGGCGCAGCAGGCGGTCGTTCTTCGCGCTGCACTCGCCGACGAGTGCCACCTGCGCCTCGTGCTCGCGCTTGAGCCGGGCCTGCGCCTCGTCGCGCTGCTTGAGCGTGCGCTCGCCGGCCGCGGCGGCGGCTTCAGCGGCGAGCTTGCGATCGGCGAGCTCCTTCTCCAGTGCGGCGACTTTCGTGGCCAGCTCGTCGCGCTCGCTCTCCACGCCTTTGAGTTTTTCCTGCAGCTTGGGCAGGGTGCCCTTGAGCTGCCCGAGCTGCTGGCTCTGCGTGGCGAGCTTCTTGTCGAGCTCGGCCTTGTCGGTCTCGAGCTTGCTCTTGGCTGCCTGCGCGGCCTGGGCCTCCTGCTGCGCCTGCTGCACCTGCAGCTGGGCACGGCGCGCGGCCTTGCGGGCCTCGTCGCTCGACTGGGCGAAGGCCGGGACGGCGGCCAGGAGGATCAGCGTCGACAGGGCCAGGCGTTGCAACATCGGGTCACCTCGCGTCATCAGAAGTGAACGTTGAGTTCGAGCTGGATCACGTCGATCGACAAGGGCGCGCCCGAGATCGCATCGCCGCTGAAGTAGCGCAGCGATGCCGCGGCGTTCTTGCCGACGCCGTAGCTCGCGCCCAGGATGTAGCCCTTGGCATCGGTGCCGCCGAGGCGGAAGTCGCCGTCGGTGTAGGCATCGACCACCGCATCGCGCTCCAGTCGCTTGTAGGCGATGAAGGTCTGCCAGTCGTGCGTCTTTTTCATCTCGGGCGTGCCGAAGGCGGCGCGCACCTGGTAGCCGGTGGTCTCGGGCGCCACGTCGCGCCCCGCACGCTCGCTGACCCGCGCACGGTCGAAGCCGATGTTGCGCACGTAGTCGCCGGTGAAGACGAGGCGCTTCCCACCGGCCACCGGGAAGTCGGCCTGCGCGGTGAGGTTGACAAGGCGGTACTCCGACGCCAGGCCCAGCAGCACCGGGCGCGCCGGGTCGGTGGAGATGTTGTAGTAGCTGTTGCCCTTCTGCGCGAACTGCACCGCGGTGTACTCGCGGTCGTTGGTACCCGGCGTGCTCAGCTCGCCGACGATGTTGTCGTAGTGGTAGTAGGCGAGGCCGATGCGCGCGCCCATCGCATCGACGGTACCGGCCTTGGCGATGCCGAGCTGGAGGCCATACAGCCACTTGTCCTCGCGCGACAGCTCGATCTCCTGAATCGGCATCGCGCCGAGCGTCGCGAAACCGCGCCAGGTGGGGCTGAACTCCGGCGTCCAGCGCAGCGCCACGCCGTCGAAGCCGAGGTCGTTGGCCCACACGAGGTCGGTGCTGAACCACGGGTTGCCGAAGCGGCCGAGCACCGCATCGACGTTGCCACGCTTGCCGCCGATGTAGGCACGGTCGAAGGCCACCGTGAAGCGGTTGCCGTAGTTGCCCATCGTCTGGTTCGACGAGATCGGGTCGCTGGTGCTGCCGGTGGTCAGGCGCAGGCCGGCCGACCAGTGCTCGTCGACCTTGGCCGTGAGGCCGGCCCGGCCACGCACGCGCAGGCGGCGGCGGTCGTCGGTGGTGGTGGCCGGCGGTGTGTTCACCCGCAGGCGGTTGGTCTCGTTGACGTGGGTGAAGAAGCCCGCCGGCGCGTTGGCCGAGTCGTAGTCGTCGAACTGGTAGCGCGTGCGCAGGTCGCCGCTCCACTCCAGCGCACGCACCCACGCCGGCACCGAGCCGGGCTTGGCCCAGCCCTCACGCGCCGCGCGCGCGGCGAGGTCGAGTTCCACCTCGTCCTTCAGTTCCTTGCGCATGTACTCGGGCATGTAGGGCACGCGCACCGGGCCCGGCTTGTTCGCCTCGGCGAGCAGCGCATCGGCCTTCTCGCGCGTGAGCACGCCCTGCTCCACCAGCGTGTTGATGAGCTTGACGGTGGCCGCGCGCAGCTGCTCGGCATCGGCTTCGGGGGCGGCGAACGCAGGGCCCGCGCACAGCGCGAGCACCAGCAGGGTGGCAGGACGGAAGAAGGCTTGCATGAAGTTTGGAGACACAGTCAGGAGCGGTTGCTCAACCGCAGTTGGATCGGTCGCATCGGATTCCGGGGGCACGTCGCGCAGCGGGCTCATGTCGAGCAGGGTCACCTGGATCAGCTCGTCGACCTGGGCGTTGCCCGAGCCGTTGACGATGTCGGCCTTCTGCACCCGGCCGTCGTCACCCACCCACACCTTCACGACCACGCGGAACTCGTCGCGCAGCACCTTGCGGTTGCGCGTGAGGGCTTCGAAGAAGTGGCGCTGCAGCAGGCCCGAGTAGTACGCGCCGCCGCTGCCGGTGGTGAGCAGGTCGCGGCCGCCGCGGCTTGCCGCCAGGCCGAAGCCGTCGCTGCCGGCGCTGGCATCGGCGTCCACGCCGAGCGGCTTGTCGGAGGCGGGCTTGTCGTCGGCCGGCTTGTCGGCGGGCTTGGGCTCGTCTTTCGGCGTGTCGACCTTCACCTCTTCCTTCACCTTGGGCGGCTCGGGCGGTTTTTCCGGCGGCTTGGGCGGGGGCGGCGGAGGCGGCGGCTTGATGAGGGCAACCTGCTGCACCCCGCGCGGCTTGGCCGCCGGCTGCTCCAGGAACTTCATCAGCCCCCAGGTCGAGACGGCCAGGAGGCCAAGCAGGCCCACGCCCAGCAGGGTTCGCTTGACCCAGCCGGTGCTCCCGGTCGGTTCGTCGAAATCTTGCATGGTTGGTCCGGCGCTGCCGCGGCTACTTCACCAGGCGCTGCGTCACGAGACCCAGCTGCGTGATGTCGAGGCGGCCCATCAGGTCGAGCACGTCGACCACCTTCTCGTAATGCACCTTGGCATCGCCCTTGATGACGACCGGGAAGCTCGGGTTGACCGCCTTGAGCTGGCGCAGGCGGTCTTCCAGCTCCTGCATCGTCACGGGGTGGGTGTCGAGGAAGATCTGGCCGTCGTCGCGGATCGTGATCGCCTTGGTTTGCGGCTTGGCAAGGCTGGGGGCCGCGCTCGCCTTGGGCAGGTTGACCTTGATGCCCTGCACCGAGGCCGTCGTCATGATGATGAAGATGACCAGCAGCACGTAGGCCAGGTCGAGCATGGGCGTGACGTTGATGTCGTCGTACGCTTTGTTGGCACCCTGGACTTTCATCGCGTCACCCCATTCGTCGCGTTCATCAGACGGAGTGCTGCTCGGCGATGCGCGTGACCAGCTCGTCGATGAAGACGTGCATGTCGGAGGTCAGCTCGCTGATCTTGCTGGTCAGGTAGTTGTAGCCAAAGAGCGCGGGGATCGCGACCGCGAGGCCCGCCACCGTGGCCACCAGCGCGGCGGCGATGCCAGGGGCGATCGAGTTCACGTTCACGTCGCCGGCCGCGGCGATGGCGGCGAAGGTGATCATCACGCCCACCACCGTGCCGAGCAGCCCGAGGAAGGGTCCGCCGGCGATGCAGATCGTCAGCAGCACCATCTGCGAGTTGAGGCCCTGTGTCTCGCGCACCAGGCGGGCGTCGACCGTCGCGCGGATGGCGTTGATCGACGCATCGGTCAGCACCGCCTCGCGGCCGCTCTTGGCATAGGCCACGAACCGGTGGCGCAGCTCTTCGGCGCCAGACGCATACAGGCGGTACAGCGACGAGCGGCGAAAGCGCGCCGCCAGCGCCTTCTCTTCGGCAGCCTGGCCCTCGCCGTGCACCGCGATGCTGTTGAAGAGCGCATCGAACTGCGTCTTGAAGCGCTCGTTGTCGCGCGCCGCCGCGTTGACCATCATCGTCTTCGCGATCATCACGTAGATGCTGATGATGAACATCACCGCGAGGATGCCGATGACGATCCAGCCGTCGAGCGTCACCGCCCCAAGCAGGATCTTGATGTACGAGGCGCCCTCTTCCTCGGCGCCGCCTTCGGCTGCACCGTAGCTCACGAGCTTCTGCTCCTGGCCTTGCGACAGCGCGGCGAGCTTCAGCCAGTCGGCGCTGCGGGCCGTGGCCGAGACCTGCAGCTCGTCGATCTCGCCCTTGAATTCCTTGCCGACCACGCCGGCACCCCCCAGCTGCACAGGCGCACCCGAGGCACGCGCCGACTCGACGCCGTTCACGTACAGCGCGAGCCCTTCCTTGACCACCACCGCGACGTGCTGCCACGCGCCGATGACGACCGGCGCCGACGAACTGGCCGCGAGCGCACCCGACTCGGCGACGAACTTGCCGCCGCGCAGCGACAGGCGCAGGCCGCTCGCCACGTCTGCCTGTGCGTAGAGCGAAGCGTCCATCGCCTCGGTGGGCTTGACCCACATCGAGACGGTGTACCCGTTGGCCCCGGCCTTGAGCGATGGCGTGGCCGGCAGCACCAGCTCCTGCGCGCCTTCGAAGACGAGGCTGCCGCCGATCAGGCCGGCGGCGCCCGGCTTGGCGGTCGAGCGGGTCGCGTGGTTGGCGTTGGCTGTGCTGTCCTGAGGCTGGCCTTCACGCTCGCTGAAGTGGTAGACCAGCGCCTGCGCCGCGTCGTAGGTGGCCCGCGGCTCGCTGCCGGCGGGGGCCGTGGGGTTGCCGTAGTAGAGCCACACGTGCGCGTCCTTCTGCCCCGCGGCGAGTTGCGGCACCTGCACCCACACCAGTGCCAGCTCGTTCAGGCCGTCGAACTTTTCGACGTGGAACTTGAGCGGGGTCTTGTCGTCGGCCGCGATGAAGCGCAGGTCGCTGCCATCGGGCTTTGCGTCGACGAACGAGAAGTTGCCGGTGTGCAGGCGCACGAGCACCGGCACGTTGTCGGCCGGCGCCGACGTGGCGGCCCCATCGCTGGCGGTGTTGAGGCCGATGCGGGCGCGCTGCTTCCACTCGGGGTTCCAGGCGGCTTGCGCAGCGGTGCCTGCAAAGAGGCAGGCGAACGCGGTGATGACTGCAGCAACGGTACTTCGCATGACGTTCTTGTGACCGGACGGCCTCACTCCCAGGGACAGCCGGAAAGAATAGAAGGGCTTTATTTCAAGGGCGTGAATTGAGGGGCACGCTCTGCCGGCACGGCCGCGTGCGCGTGGTACCGCTCGACCGTGTGCACGAGACGGTGCGCCGCCGTCGCCATGTCGAAGTGCTGCGCATAACACGCGATGGCATGGGTGCGCATCGCGTCGCGCCGCGCCTGCGGCGAGCCCACCCAGCGGCGCAGCATCGTCGTCGTGCCGTCGGCGGTGTCGTCGGCCACCAGGCCGGCACCGCCTTCCACCACCTCGCGCCAGATGTTGACCTTGTTCGACAGCAGCACCGGCACGCCGAGCGCGAGCGCTTCGACCACGGCGACGCCGAAGTTCTCTTGATGGGACGGCAGCACGAACACGTCGGCCGCCTTCAGCGCCGACCACTTGGCCTGGCCGGTGAGCATGCCGGTCCAGGTGATGCGTTTGGCGATGCCCGCCTGCTGCGCCCGTGCCTGCAACTGCGCAAGCAGGCCCGGCTGCCCTTCGGGACCGGCCATCACCAGGTGCAGCGAGGGTGCATTGACCGCGACCTTGGCAAATGCATCGATCAGCAGGTCGGCGCCCTTCTTCTCATGCAGCCTCGCGAGGAAGAGCACGAGCTGCTTGCCGCGTGTCTCGGGCCAGGCGTCGGTGAAGCTCGAGGCGTCGCCCAGCTGCGACGCATCGGCGAGCGTCACGCCGTAGCCCACCACCTCGGGCCGCACCTTGTAGAGCCAGAACGACTCGGCCGCGAGCCGCCTCTCTTCCTCGGCGGTGAAGAGCACGGCCGCCGCATCGCGCAGCACGCGGTACTCGGCCCACGGCCAGTAGAGCCACTTCTTCAGGTGCTTGAGCGGGTAGTGCCGCTTGAACCACGGGTCGAGCATGCCGTGCGGGTAGACGAAGTACGGCACCGGCCCACCGGCCAGCGCGCGGTGCACTGCAAGGCCGTGGTACTGCCAAAGGCCATGCACGATGACGGCGTCGTAGCGGCCCGCATGCTCGCGCAGCCACGGCACGAGCCGCGGCGTGTGGCCGTACGTGCCCTTCACCGGCCCGAGCGCCTGCACCGTTGCCGGAAAGCCGGCCACCCACGGGTCGGTGGGCGCATCGAGCGTCAACACGTCCTGCACATGGCCCATCGAGCGCGTGGCCAGCACCGACTGCCGCAACCCTTCGGCCATGCCGCCCGCGGCGGGATCAATCGAGCGGATGACGTTGAGAACACGCAGGGCTCGGGTCATGGCCGTGTCACTTCGCGAAGCAATCGCGCTCCTGCTCCTTGCAGTTCTTCTCGCCGAAGCCCAGCACCTCGACGGTGAGGATGTTGGGCTTCTGCACACCCGACGCGGTGGCGCTGCGGGCCGCTTCGGCGGCATTCTTCGCGGCGTCTTGCGCGGCCTTGCTGCCGCCATCGCCGGTGCCGCCGCTGCTGGCGATCGATGCCGCGAGGCTGCCGCTCGCCGCCACCGGAACGCCCTGCGAGCTGCCGCCCGCCGAGATGTTGCTGGCGTTGCGCACGCTGAGCGCATTGATGACGATGTTGCCGCTGGAGCGGATGCCGGCCTCGCCGGCGTCGATGCTGCCGGCCGGCGCGAAGAGGTACACGTCGCCGGCATCGGGCGCAGCCAGCGGGCCCAGGCCGTCGGGGTCGGAGGTGAGCGTCTGGATGCCGCTGCCGGCCGCGGCGTTCGAGATCACGAGCTTCACGCCGATCGGGTTGTTCTGGTTGTCACGCACGATCTCGCGCCGTGGCGGCGGTGTGGTCACCGAGGTCTTCGCGCCACGGCCGGCGTCGATGCTCCCTTGCGACGAGAACAGCAGGATGTCACCGCCCTGCGCCGTGATGACCTTGCCCTGGTTGATGTTGAAGTCGCCCCCGAGCACGCTGCGGATCGCGCCACCGCCGTTGGTGATGACGCCCACCGTACGGTCGCCCGGCGGGGTGGTGAGGCCCACCACGATGTCGCCGCCCGGCGCCCACAGGTCGATGCTGCTGCCGCCATAGGTCTGGATCGAGGTCTGGTAGCTGAAGATGCTGCCCCGGCCAACCGAGGCCTGAGGCGCGACCTCGCCCACCACCTGTGCCAGCGCATCCGACAGCACGATCGGCGCCACGCCGGTGGGCTGCGCTCCTTCGCCGCGGCGCAGCAGGTAGTCGCTGAAGACAAGTCCATAGCGCTGCTCCAGCGCCACGAACTCGCGGTAGCGCTCGCCCCCCGGCCCTTCGGCCAGCGCCGCCACCGAGCCGGCACTGCGCAGGCGCGTCAGGTCGGGCTCGGCGTTGAGCAGCGCATACAGCCGCGACGCCGCCGCCGATTCGCTTGCCGCGAGTGGCAGCGAGCCGGTGCGCAGCGCGTCCTTGTAGGCGCTGAAGGCGCGCGGGGCCTGCTGATCGAGGCTCACGAAGGCGGCATAGGCCGCATCCTCGCGCGCGAGCGCGGCGATGTCGGCCGCGGCCAGCACCTTGGCGGCATCGGTCTCTGTGCCGAGCTGCTGGTAGAGGTCGATGATCCGTGCGGCGCGATCCTTGTCGTTGAGCGCCTTGATCTCCTCGTAGGCGCCGTCCATCTTCGAGAGGTCGATCGGGCCGCGCACACCGGCCACCAACGTCACGCGAGCACTGTCACTCTCGGCGAGCGACGGGTTGTTCACATTGCCGCTGGCGGTGACGCCGCCGGCGAGGCCGAGATCGATGTTGCGACCGGCCTGCATCAGCAGGCGACCGGGGCCGCGGATGTCCAGCGTGTTGGGCGAGCGGATGTCGCCGGTGTCGGCCCGCACCTCGCTCACATCGCCGGGCCGCAGGTTCTGCAGCGTGAGGCTGACGCCGACGATGTCCTGCCCGGCACGCACGCGCGCCGCGCCGGGGAAGACGATGGCATGGCCGGGCGACGCGAAGATGCTGCCCTCGAGCGCCTGCAGTTCGAAGGCGTGGTCGGGGCGGTCTCCGTAGTCCACCAGCCGGGGCGTCGCGCTCGTCGGCGTGAGCGAGAGCCCGGTGAGGCTGGCGGTGGTCTGGATGTAGTTGGTGGCCGTGGGCACGAGTGACGGGTCCATGTCGGACACGCGCACTTCCGGCCGCTCCAGGTTGCGGCCCGCCAGCATGCGCACCTGCGCTTGCGGCGACGGGAAGGTGGTGAGGGCCCCGAGGCTTCCGGCATCGGCCCCCACGATGTCGCCGCTGAATGCCACGAACGACAGGCGCGGCGGCAGCGCCCCGCTGTAGGCCCCGAGGAAGTTGCTCAGGGCCCCCTCCTGCGAAGCGTTGAACGAGCGCCACTGGCCCCCCAGCCCGCCATAGGCATAGCTCAGCTCGCCGCTCTTGGCCTGCAGCCCCGCCCAGCTGTTGGGGGCATAGGTGAAGAAATACGGTGCATTGGTGCCAGAGCCAAAGCTCGGGCCCGTCTCGCGACCCGAGGCGGCCTTGGCGATCTGCAGCATCGCGGTGGGGTTGAACACGTTTTGCAGGCGCACCGAGCCGCCTGCCAGCAGGTCGATGCCCGCACCCGCGGGCAGTTCACCGCTGGACTGGCCCATCACGTAGAGCTGCGTCCGGCGCTCGGTGCCAATGTCGCCACCCGCCTCGACCCGGCCGGTGCCGCGGCCGACGAGGAACGAACTGCCCGCGATGTCGCCGCCGGCCAGCAGCGTGAGGTTGCCGCCGCCTTGCACGTCGACCTGGCGCATGCCGGCGTCGTCGGTGTAGGTGCGACCGCTGGTGGGCAGCATCGCATCGAGATGGCGCACGTCGCCGCCCGCCACCACGTCGATGTCGCCCCCACCCAAGGTGCCGATGCCCTGCTGGAAGCGCGGCCGGTAGGTCCACCAGTCGGTCTTCTGGCCGGCCTGGAGCTGCGGCAGCGTGGTGCGTGGGCGACGCAGCCATTCGTTGACCCACAGATCACCGCCGCCGGTGGCTCCGCTGATCTGGCCGCCGGCCTGCAGCGAGATGCCGCCACCGTCCACGGCCCAGCGGTTATTGCCGCCCGCCTCGGTGTCTTCGGCGCCGATTCGGCCCGCGGTGTAAATCGTCGCCGCAACGTGGTCGATGGAAATATCACGCCCCGCCGCCAGGTCGATCCGACCGGTGCCGGTGCGCAGCTTGGCGTTGGCGCCTTCGAGCCGCAGCGATCCGCTGTCGGCCGGCAGCTCGCCGATCCTGCGCACCGCCAGCGGGTTGGCGGCCGACAGGTCGGCACCGGCTGCGAGGCGCAGGTTCCAGGTGTCGCCAGCGATGATGGTGTCGTCGACCGAGCCGATCGACGCGCGCACGGTGAGGTCGCCCTCGGCGCGCACGGTGAGCGTGCCGGGCCGGCCATCGGCCAGCCAGCGCTCGTCGCGCAGGTTCCAGTCGGTGCCGAGCGTGAGGTTGCCGCGGCTGCGCAGTTCGGTGGCGCCGAGCACACGCGCGTCGCTCAGCGGTGCACCGCTTTCATCGCGCAAGTTCTCAACCGGCGCCCGGGTCGTGGCGGTGATGAAGGCCTGGTGGTCGTTCGCGTAAGGGGTCATGTCGGTGCCCGTCGCGTCGGCGTCGTAGACGCGTGTCGCCTCCAGGTCGACCGACGCGGCGGTGGTGCCACCGCCGCGCTGCACCGTGCCTTCGAGGCGCGCCGTGTTCATCACGTTGTTGTCCCCGCGCGTCACGCCGAACACCACCGAGCCGGCCGGCCCGGCCTGGCCGGCGCGCACGTCGATGCGTGCGTCGCGGTCGAACACCAGTTCGCCACCGGCGGTGGCCACGCGCACTTCGCCGCCGCGGGCGCCCGTGGCGGTCGCGCCAGCACGCAACTCGCTGCCGGCGCCGAGGGTGATGCCGTCTGCAGCGAACAGGTTCACCTGCGCACCGCCTTGCGCCGCGCCAATGCCCACGACACCGCGCACGTCGATGCTGCCGCTGTCAGCGGCCAGCGTCACGCGGCGTGCGGCCACGTGGTCGGTGGTGGCGACGGTGATGTTGCCTTGCCGCAGCCGCAGCTGGCGCTCTTCGCCGAAGCCGCCGGTGTTGAGACGCGTGTTCACGTCCGAGAAACTGGCGTCGCCCAGCGAGCCGAGATCGAGCGAGACAGCGCCCGAGCGCGCCCCGGCCGCGGCCTGGCCCACGAGCTGGCCGGCCAGCACCGCGCTGTCGGCTTTCACGGCCAGGCGTCCGGCCCCACCGCCCTGGGCGGCGGCCGAGACGTCGATGCGTGCATTGGCATCCAGGTTGACCTGCGCGGCCGTGAGCGACACGCCGCCCCCATCGGCAGTGACGACGGTGCCGTTGAAGTCTTTCGCCTGCCCACGCGCATCAAGCAGCGCGCCTTGCGCCAGCGCAAGGGTGTCTTGCGCCGTCACGTCGATCTGCCCGGAGCGGGCCTGCACCGTGGTGGCCACGCTGACCGTGCGGCCCTGCAGCGCGAGGCGGCCGCCGAGTTCGGTTTCGTTCGCCGGCACGGTGGCCGGGGCGCTGCCGGCAGCAACGGTGAGGCCGAAATACTGTGGCGTGACCGCGCGGCTGTCGCCGGCGGTCACGGTCTGCTGCGACCCGCCGGCGGCCAGCACGCGCGGGCTGCGCAGGGTCGTGTGCGCCATCGCGCTGAGGCTGCCCTTGCCCTGGCTCACCAGCGTGTCGCGGGCGTCGAGCGTCACGTTCGCGAAGCCATCGATGGCTTTGGCGCCATCGCCCAGCACCACACGGTCGGCCACCAGGTTGAGCGTGCCGGTGCCGGTCTGCGCCGAGACCACGGTGCTGGTGTTGTTGGCGAGGGTGAGGGTCTTGGCGGCGAGGGTCACCTCCTGGGCAACGTTCGGTGCGCTCGGGCGCCCGCGCAGCACCGGCGTGTCGAGCGTGAGGCGCTTCAGGTCGATCCGGTCGAGCGTGTGGGTGTTCGGGAGGGTGGTACCGCCGAGAACGGTGCTGCCCACGATGTCGATCCCACCGTAACCGCGCAGCACCAATTCGTCGAGCGCACGGTAGCCGGCGAGCTGGCCGGTGCCGAGCACCAGGCCTTCGGTCACGCTGCCCGGGGCCACGTCGCCCAGCGTCACCTGGCCCGAGGCGAGGCTCAACGAGCCGCCGGCGCCGCTCTCTCCGCCGACGCGCAGCGTGCCACTCGACTGGGTGGACTGCGTGGCGTCGATCAGCATCGACTTGGCCGCGCTCAGGGTCGCGCCCTGCGCGATGCTCACGGTGCCGCTGTCAGTGCTGGCCGTGCCGCGGTCGAGCCGCACCTGGTCGCCCGCGCTCAGGCGCAGCAGCGCGCCGGAGGCGTCGGCCTGGATGACGGCGGGGGACTGGCCCGCGCTGGTGCCGGTGGCGCTGGTGGCGTTCAGCACGCTGCCAGCCTGCACCTCGATGCTGCTGCCCGCGGTGAGGGTGAGCTCGCTCAGGTTCACCGCGCCATTGCTGCTGTTGGCCACGACGATCTGGCTGTCGGTGGCGCTGTTGGTGATCTTCAAGCCGCTGTCGGTGTGGCTGCGCTTGCCGCCCAGCAGTACGTTGCCGTTGAGGTTGGAGAGCTGGCCGCCTTCGAGCTGCAGGAAGCCGCGCCACGCCGGGTCGGCGCTCACGTGGTCGACCACCGCGATGCGGCTCGCGCTGATGTCGATGTCGGCCACCCGGCCGCGGGCCTGGCTGGGCGAGGTGCCGGCGGCAACCTCGAAACGGCCGCGCAGCGCCACGTCGGTCGTGTTCTCGATCAGCAGGCGGCCGGCGTCCCACGGTGAAGGCGGTGCCGCTTTGCGCTCGCGCTCGGCCGCGTCGACGAAGAACTGCGCGCCGGTGAGGTTGTAGTCCGACGCACGCTGCGCCGCGGCCAGGCCGGGGCGCACCACCACGCCGATGGTCTGCGAGTCCTGCAGGTCGGTGCCGGCCGCGCTGCGGCGGGCGGCCACGAGGGTGTCGCCATTCGGCTGGCGCAGGGTCTGGCCCGGCTGCAGGTTGCGGTAGGCGCTGCCGGTGTGCAGCTCCACCAGGTAGGCCTCGGGCAGCAGCGCATAACGCGCAGGCAGCAGCACGTACTCGCCGGCCGGCACGGCCGCGCCAGCGCCGATGGTGATGCCGTCGAAGCGCACGTTGTCGCGGCCCTTGGTCAGGCTGAAGCCGAAGCCGGGGTCGCTGACCGCGAGCGTGTGGGTGTCGTAGGGCATGGCCGCGAGGCTTGACGCCGGCACGATGGCGTAGGTGTTGGCGGCCGTGGTGATGTCGCGGTCACCGCCGTTGCCGGCGACGAACTCGACGGCACGCACGTCGCCACCGCCGCGCAGGTCGACCGTGGCGCCGGCCTGCACGTCGAGCGTGGGCGCGTTGAGCGTCATGGTCTTGCCCTGCTCGGTCAGCGTGGTGATGGGCTTGGCGCCGTCCCCATCGTTGTAGAGCCACTGCGTGCCGGAATCGGTGCCGCCATAGAGCATGGTCTGGCCGTTGCCCGAAACCGAGGTCGTGCTGCCCGCGGCGAGCGTGAGCGAGCGGCCGGCGTTCATCGTGATCTGGCCGAGCGGCGCCTTCACCGTGCCACCCTGGTGGATGTGCTGGGCCTCCAGCGTGAGCTGGCCGCCGGCCGAATACACCGCGCCGGGGGTGCGGCCGTTGCCGCTGACGGTGAGGCGGCCCTGGTGCTCGGGCGCATCGGGAATGTCTTTGACGGCGATGGTGAATTCGGTGCGGGTGGCCGGAGCCACCTGGCTCGCCCGCAGTTCGAGGTCGGCGGTAGTGGTGAGGCTGCCGATCTGGCGGATGACGTCCTGCCCGCCCGTGGTGCTGGAGAAGCGCACCGCGCGGCCCACGAGCTGCACGTCGTTGTCGCTCTCGATGCGCGCGCGCTGCGCGCCGTTGAGGGTGAGGTCGCCGTAGAGGTTCACGCTGCCGCCGTGCACATGCAGCTCGCCGGTGCCACTGCGTGGCGTGAGGGCGGGCGACGCACCGAAGGGCGCCAAGTTGTACTGGTCGATGCTGTCGATCGTCTCCAGGATGCGCGGGCCCATCGACTGGCCGAGCGAGACGGTGGCCCCGGTGACGCCCACGCGGGCGCCATCGGCGATGTCGAGCCGCGGCGCATCGAGGCGCACGCCGCGCGAGAAATCGAGGTCGACCGACTGCTGGAACTCGATGCGGTTCTCCGACTGCAGGCGCAGCTTGTCGAAGCCACCGGCGGTGAGCGCACGCACGTCGACACGCGCATCCACCGTCGCGTCGTCGGCGGGCAACACCGGGCCATTTCCGGGAGTGACCACGATGCGGCGGTCGGCCGGCCGCGTGGACTGCTTGTCGGGCTGCGTCAGCTCCAGCGCGAAGCTGCCACCGGCCGCGGCGTTGGACCCGGCGTGGCCAAGCAGGGTGCCGTCGAGCGTGGTGGCGCCTTGCGACTTCACGACGAGCGTGCCGCCGTGGCCTTCGATCGTCTGCTGCGTGATCGCGGGCGTCGGGCCGGTGCCCTGCACGTCGACCACCTGGCTCACGCCGCTCACGTCGAGGCGTGCGCCGGCATCCACCTGCACGCCGGTACGGCGCGCCTGCAGCGTGATCGAGCCGCCGTCGTGCAGCGTGCCTTGCACCAGGCCGCGCTCGTTGGGTGTGGGCACGAAGGTGCCGCGCGTCGAGATGTCGGCGTTCGCGCCGATGTGAAGCTGGCCTGTGGCGAGCTGGCCGGGTGTATCGGGGCCGCTCACCGTCAGGTTGATGCTGCCGCCAGCGGCGCTGAGCCGGCCGTCGACCTGCAGGTCGTGGCGCGCGGTGAGCGAGATCTCGCCCTTCGGATCGGTGGTGATCGACGCGCCGGCCGCCATGGCCAGCCGGCCGCTGCTGGCGCCCTGGCTTTCGCCGCGGGCGTCGAGCGACACGCTCATCGGCGCACGCTGTGCGTCGGGCAGCGTCTGCACCGTGGCGACGCTTGCGATGTCGCCCCCCACTCGCGAGGCGGCGGGCAACGGCAGTGTCGAGCACGAGGTTGCGTTGCGATGCGTCGACCTGCGTCCCGGGGGCGATGGTGATGCCGCCGGCAGCTTCCACACCCACATTGGCGAAGCCGAGGTCGCTGAAGAGACCGCTGCCCAGGCGTGTGGTGGCGGCCGGCACGGTGCCGGTGGTGCCTTGGGGCACGATCAGCGCCTCGCCCACCTTCAGGGTCAACTCGCCACCCTTGGCGAGCCCGAAGCCGCGCAGCTCGGCCTGCATCCAGTCGGGGTTCACCTGGCCATCGGCACCGTTGGCGAGGGTGAGCTTGCCGCCCTCGCCGGCCGTGACACGCTGGCTGGCCGACAGCGAAGCGCCGCCGCTCACGTCGAGTACCGAACCGCGTTCGAGCTGCGTCTGGTACAGCGGGTCGTTGAGTTGCAGGGTGAGGCTGCCACCGTTGAGCGCCGAGTGGGCAGCGCCGCGCCCGGTGGGCACCACGGGGGCGGCCCGGTTGTCGGCAGTCGAGGCGTTCACCCATTCGCCGGCGGTCGACAGGGTGGCACCGCTTCGCACCGTGATGCCGCCTGTGCTTCCCAGGCCCGGGATGGGCGAGGCTGCCGCTGCAGCGTGCAGCGTGAGCGAGCCACCGGCCAGGCGCAGGTCGCCGGCGATGTCGATCTCCTGCGCGCGCAGCGTGAGCGCGGCACCCGGGTCGGCGCGCAGGTTCACGCCCTCGGCCACCACGATGCGCCCGCTCGAATTCAGCTCCACCGTGCCGAAGCCGGTTTCCTCGCGGCCCTTGTCGGTCTGAGTGGCGCTTCCGAAGATCTGCTCGGCGCCGAGGCTGAAGCCGCTGCGCTGCGCCTCGCTCAAGGCGGTCGAGGCGTTGAAGGCGGCGCCGAGCGTGTCGCTCGCCTGCTGGGTGAGGGTGATGCTGCCGATCTGCGACTGCTCGTTGATGACCCGGTGCGAGCTGCTGTAGTCGCCGATGCGCAGCGTCGCGCCCTTGGGTGCATTGGCCGCCTGCCGCGCCCCGACCGTCACGCCGCCCTTGAGCGTGCCGTCAAGCACCAGGCCGCTCTGCGCGCTGATTTGCACCAGGCCACCGGCCTTGCCCTCCGTGTAACCTGGCTGGTAGGTGCGCACCAGGCCGAGCGGGTTGGAATGGCTCGTCGTCTGGCCCCAGCGCGCATCGGTCGACTGGTAGTTGTCGAGCAGCTGGGTGTAGCGCAGCGCCTGCGGTGCGGTGGCGATG
Organism: Rhizobacter sp. J219; assembly: GCF_024700055.1. Classification (GTDB taxonomy): domain Bacteria; phylum Pseudomonadota; class Gammaproteobacteria; order Burkholderiales; family Burkholderiaceae_C; genus Rhizobacter. The sequence goes on along the minus strand of NZ_JAJOND010000001.1, from coordinate 658,356 downwards.
TCATACACCTTGCCGTCGGCGCCGAGCAGGCGGGTGGTGCCCACCATGCCGCCGGTGTAGCGGTAGCCGCCGCCCGAGGCGTCGAGCGTCGCGCCCTGGCGCTGCACCACCGAGCCGGCCGAGCTGATGAAGAGATCACCGCCAACCGCCGCCTTCTCGTTCACCGTGCGTGCCACCAGGCCGCGGTAGCCGGCGAGGTCGAGGATGTTGTTGCCTTCCCGCAGGTCGACCGTCACCTCGGCGCCGCGCAGCACGCCGGTCTTCTGGTCGGGCGAGTTCTTCAGTTCGTTCGAGGTGACGCGGAAGGTGGCGATGTTCTTGCTGAAGTCCACGTCGGCCCAGGTGCCGGCCACGCTGGTCTCGCTGCCTTCGGCGAGGTACACCCGCACCGGCCCGGCGGCGTCGCTCGCCTTGGCGTCGAGCTTGATCACGCCGCCTTGGGCGCGCAGCGCGCCGTGGTGTTCGATGCTGCGACCCGACACCTCGATCACACCACGGAAGTCGGTCGGGCTGCTCGCGTTGGGCGCGTAGGCCTGGCTGTCAGGCACGGTCGACCGGTCGTCGGCGTCGGGGGTCACCTCGGTCACGCTGCCGCGGCCGAGCACCACCGTGCCGGCGCGGTGGAGGGTCTGCGTGACGACCCCGTTCTCGTCGCGCACACGCTCGGTGGCGCCGGCCTTGAGGTAGATCGAGCCGTTGGCCTGCAGCGCCGTCTTGGCCGAGATGCGGCCTTCCTGGTTCACGGCGAGTGCGGCGAGCGTCACGTTGCCGCGGTCGGCGCTGATCTCGCCCGCGTTGCGGATCAGGCTCGTGATGTTGAGCGAGGGCCCTTCGGCCGGCGCTTCGACCTCGACCACGTAGCCGCGCAGCGTGGTGTCGCTCTCGTTGGGGTTGATGCCGAGGTAGGCCTTGCTGCCCGCGGCCAGGATCACCTGCCCGTCGGGCGCGCGGATCACGCCGCCCTGGTTGTCGATGGTGGGCGCGAAGATCATGATCGAGCCGCCCTGCCCCGCTTGCAGCACGGGCGCTGCGAGGCCGTCGCGGCCGGCGGTGAGCACGACGCTGCCGCTCGGCCGCGCGGCTAGCGTGTTGCCCTCGTTGTCGTAGCTGCCCTCGAAGGCCGCGGTGCTGCCGGCGAGCGCGCCCGACATGAAACGCTGGTTGGTGATGTTGAGCGTGGAGGCGATCAGGGACTGCGTGTTCACCTGCGCGCCGGGGCCGAAGACGATGCCGTTCTGGTTGATGAGCAGGATCTGCCCGCCGGCCGAGCCGGGCGTGGCGCCCTCGCTGCGCACACGCCCCTGGATGACGCTCGGTCGCGCGTCGTAGATGCGATTGAGCGTGGAGGCGGCCGTGCCCATCTGGTGGCGGAACAGCACCTCGGCATTGCTGCCCACATCGAACGAATCCCAGCCGATGATGCCGCGCAGCGTGGCCTGGTCGATGGTCAGCTGCGCGCGGCTGGCTGCCGGCGCCGAACGGTTGATGCTGATGCCGTTGCGATCCGACACCACGCCACGCAGCACCGGCAGCGTGTTGGGCGGGACCACCCGCTGCGCATGCGCCTCGTGCGGTAGCGCGAAGCTCAGCACCCCCAGCCCGGCCAGCACCATGAGGCTGCAGGCCCCCGGGCGCCACGGCTGGTGGCGAAGGGCAGCGATGGGGCGGACGCGGAATGAGCGGTTCTTCATGGTCGGGGCAGCCGGAGACAAAAGACACCGCGACATGGGCGGCCGGCGGATTCTCGAAACCGGCGATGACATTTGCGGCGCATCCGCATGCCCCGAACGGGCCACACCTGCCTGCCACGCCGGCGTCACACAGCCGACTTGGGCGGCCGATAGAAGAAGCGGTCTTGCAGCTTTGCGCCCCACGTCCATGAACGCTCCCCTCGCCCCCGATTTCCAACAACCGCTGCAGGCCGCGCAGCGCCTGCACGATGCCCGCCCCTGGTCCGACATGGACGCGAGCCTGCGTGCCGTGCTGGCCCGCCAGCCGCAGCGCCTGAAGACCCTGCTCGGCCTGGCCAGCCTCGCCGTCGGCCAGCAACACCTGCACGAAGCGCAGCTGTGGCTGCAGGCCGCCACCGCCGCACACCCGGAAGAGGCCGAACCCTGGGCCGAGCTGGCGCAGGTGCTGCACCGGCTCGGCCGCGACGACGAAGCCGCACGGTGCTTCGAGCGCGCCGCGGCCTTCGCGCCCGACAACGCCTCGTTCCGCCTGATGGCGCTGCTGCACCAGGGCCTGTGGCTCGACGAACAAGGGCGTGTGCAGGAAGCCCTCGCCTGCTACCAGGTCGCCACCGAACAGCACCCCGGCTCGGCCGACGCCTGGGCCGCGCTCGGCATGACGCAGCGCCACCTCTTCGGCCCCGAGCAGGCCGAGCCGAGCTTCCAGCGCGCCTTGCAGATCGACCCCACCCGGCTCGACGTGATCGAGAAATTCGGCGAAGGCCTGCAGGAGCAGCGCCGCTACGAAGACGCCGCGCTGGTGTTCGAGCGGCTGCTGCAGCTGGCCCCGCAGCACCCGCTTGCCGCGGGCCGGCTGATGCATTGCAAGATGCTGATCGCCGACTGGTCGCGGCTCGATCGGCTGCAGGCCCACGTCGAACAGGCCATCGCCCAGGGCCACAACGCGGCCGAGCCGTTCGGGCTGCAGGGCTACTGCGCGTCGCCCGCGCTGCTGCACCGCGCGGCCGTGCAGTACTCGGCCACCTACCACCCCGACCGCGCCGACCCGCAGCGCCCGCCGGTGATCGGATTCGGGCCCAGGCTGCGCATCGGCTACGTGTCGGGCGAGTTCCGCCAGCAGGCGACCTCGATCCTGCTCACGCAGGTGCTGGAGCTGCACGACCGCTCGCGCTTCGAGGTCGTCGCCTTCGACAACGGCTGGGACGACGGCAGCGCACTGCGCCGGCGCATCGACGCGGCCGTCGGCGAGATCGTGCCCATCCGCCGCATGACACACCGCGAGGCGGCACAGGCGGTGCGCGAGCGCGGCATCGACATCCTCGTCAACCTGAACGGCCACTTCGGCCAGGCACGCTCGCACCTCTTTGCGCTGCGGCCGGCGCCGGTGCAGGTCAACTACCTCGGCTTCCCGGGCACCATCGGCGCGCCCTACATCGACTACCTGATCGCCGACGAGACCGTGATCCCCGAGTCACAGCAGGCGCACTACGTCGAGAAGATCGCCTACCTGCCCGGCTGCTACCAGCCCAACGATGCCACCCGCCAGATCGCCGCCACACCGGCGCAGCGCCGCGACATCGGCCTGCCCGACGAGGCCTTCGTCTTCTGCTGCCTCAACAACGTCTACAAGATCGTGCCGGCGGTGTTCGACGTGTGGATGCGCGTCTTGCAGCAGGTGCCCGGCAGCGTGCTCATGCTCTATTCCGACACGCCCGAGACCCAAGACAACCTTCGCCGCGAAGCCCAGGCCCGCGGCGTGGCGGGCGAGCGACTGCACTTCGCAGCACCGCTGCCGCACGACCAGCACCTCGCGCGGCTGCGCCTCGCCGACCTCTTCCTCGACACCTGGCCCTACAACGCCCACACCACCGGCAGCGACGCCCTCTGGGCCGGCCTGCCGGTGCTCACCTGCCGCGGCGACACCTTCCCCGGCCGCGTGGGCGCGAGCCTGTTGCAGGCGGTAGGCCTGCCCGAACTGGTGACCCACTCCGCGACCGCTTACGAAGCGCTGGCCGTCACGCTGGCCACCCACCCGCAGCACCTTGCGGCCCTGCGCACGAGGCTCGCGCAACAGCTGCCGCAGGCGCCGCTGTACGACACGCCGCGCTACGTGCGGCAGCTTGAAGCGCTGTACCAGGCGATGGCCGACCGCGCCCGCGCGGGGCTGGCGCCGGCCACGTTGCGATAGCGGATACGCGAGAGTCGGAAAGCAAAAAAGCCGGTGCTCTTGCGAGACACCGGCTCAGCTTCACGTGGAAGCAACCGCCGAGTGGCGGTCTGGACGCAAGCAGATCAGAACGCTGCGAGCTTGCCCGGCTGGCAGTTGTTCAGGTCCGTGCCGCCGACGAGGCGCGACCAGGGGTTGCGGCCCGAGGTGCCGGTGAAGTCCGGGGCGGGGATCGAGGCTTCCAGCGCGTCGAGCGCCATCAGGCCTGAGGGACCGAAGGTCTGGTTGCCACCGTTGATGACGGCGATCACGGCCGGGTCGGCGAAGTCGCTCTTCAGCACGTTCAGGAACGCGGTGTAGCCAGCGGCAGAGGCCGTGGGCAGCGTGGCGCCGACACGGGTGTTCAGCGACGCGTCCGTGTACTGGGTGTAGCGGCCAGACGCCACGTTGGCGTGGGTCGGGGCAGCGCCGTTGATCTTCACGAAGCGCAGCGAGCCGCCGGCGGTCTGCTTGAACTCGGTCGAGACCACGCCGATGGCGCCACGGCCGGCGGCCTGGTGGGCGTTCAGGCAGGCCAGCACCTGGCCGCTGCCCGAGCCGTTGACCACGAGGTTGCTGCCGTTGCACAGGCTGTTGGCGGCGGTGTTGTCGAGCGCGGCCGGGCCGGTCACGAAACCTTCGACCGCCGACTGGCACTGGCGGGCGCCAGGCGTACCGTTGGTCGTGCGACCGATCACGGCTTCGAAGGACTTCTGCGTGCCCGAGCTGTCGGCACGGCGGGCGACGTAGACCATGTCGTCGCCGACGGTCGCGCCGGTCAGGCCCGACCAGGTCTGGCCTTCCTGGGTGTACATCGAGGTGATCTGGCCTTGCGTCAGCGAGGGCATGTTGGCTTCGTCGATCGCGCCGACCGTCAGGCCTTGCTGGGCCTGCAGGGCTTCATAGATGTTGCGGGTGACGGGCACGCCGAAGATCACGGTGGCCAGGCCTTCGGCACGCAGGTTGTTGTAGGTCGACGGGCCGCCGAAGAACTGGGGCTCGACGTCCGACACGCCGATGTAGCTCACGACCGGGGTGGTGACGGCCGTGGTGGCCGCGCCGCAGGCGATGTCCTGGAAGGACGACAGCGGGCCCGTGCCGTCGACGTCGACAGTCGAGGAAGCGCCAGCCGCACACGAGGTGGCGATCTTGGCGAGGTCGAGGAAGGGCAGCGGAGTGGCGGCGTTGACCGGGCCCACGCCCGAGCCGGAGCCACCGACCGAGTACTTGTAGAAGGCAACCTTCGTGGCGCCAGCGCGCGGGGTGATGCGAGCGGTGTTGGCGGTGCAGAAGTAGACGAAGTTGTTGCTGACCGAGTAGCGGGTCATCGAGCCCGCGGTGCAGTAGCGCAGGGCCGAGGCGAGCAGGCCCGGGTCTTGCGCAGTGGCGCCCGAGACACGGATGTTCATCGTGTCGCCGGTGAATTCGCCGGTGTTGGTGTACGAGCTGGCCAGCAGGGCGTGGGCGGGGGCCGACAGGATGCCGCAGGCGGCGGCAACGCCGAGGGAGATCTTCGTGAGCTTCATGGTGTTTCCTGGGTGGAGAAGACGTGGACGACCGGAATCAGGGTGAGCTTGCCCAGCCCGCCATGGCCGAGGCCATGGCGGGTGAGGCAAGCGGACGGGAAAGACGGGGCCTCTGAGACCTCAGGCCCCGGTGGCCATCAGGCCTTGGCGGCAGCCTTGCGGCGGCGGGCCATGCCGGCGAAGCCGAGCAGGCCGCTGCCGAGCAGCCAGGCGGCGGCAGGCACGGGCACGGCGGCCGGAGCGCCAGCCAGGCTGTACACCAGGTCACCGTCGGATTCGAGGGTGATGGTGGCGAAGCCGGAGGCATTGCCGAACTGCGTGCGCTCGGCCTGGACGGTCGTGCTGCCGGTGTAGGTCGTGCGGGCGAAGTAGAACAGGCCAGCGCTCTGGTTCAGGCTGGCGAGGCCGTCAGCACCGAGACCGAAGTTCGTGCCGAACGTGTCAGGAGCACCCGTGCCGGTCATCGAGAGCGTGGCCGAGCCGAAGAACGTGGACAGGGCGCCCGCGTTGGAGGTGTTCGTGTAGACATCAACGTTGCCGTTGGTGGCCGTTTCGGTCGGGTTGATCGACGACACCAGGGCGCGACGCACGCTTTGTGCACCGGAGTTCGCGGTGTTGTCCGAACCCGTCACCATCCAGCGGATGTCAGCGGCGTTCTGGCCACCCACCCAGCTGGAGAACGAAGCATCACCGAAGTTGGGGGTGTTGGCGGGGTTCAGCGTCAGGCCGGCATCGGGCGTGCGGGTGCCGGTCACGGCGCCGTCGCCGGGACGCGTGGTCACGGTGGACGGCAGGAAGTCGTTCAGCAGGAAGCCGAGGTCGCGGATGTAGTAGTCGCCAGTCGTGGTGTTGAAGGCGACGAGGGCCACGCTGCCGTTGCCGGTAGCGGCGTCGACCAGCGCAGCGTTGGCGCCGGCTGCCGACACGAGCGCCACGGCGGCGGCGATCATCTTGAGCTTGAGTTTCATAACGAGGATCTCTCCTGGGGTTGAAAGTGATTAACGCAACTGGGCCGTTGTCGCCTGGTGCATGTCCACCCTGAGGGACGGCGAACATGACGCCACGAATCCGGCCGCATCGGCGTGCCTCCCTGAGGCGGGAACCTTCCGACAGCGGGCACTCTAGGAGTGCGCTGTGTCGTCGGCATGTGTCTTGCACTGGAGGGGGTGGCTACTTCAGCCTAGTCCTGCGCGGACGCGCAGCGCACATCGCGTGCCGGGTGGCTCGTTCGGACTAGCCTTGTTGGCCGCGCAGCGACCAGGCCGTCATCAGCGCCGCCTCGAAATCGCGCGTGAAGCCCGCCTCGTCGAAGAGCGCACTCGCCGCAAGCCGCTCACGCGCGCTGCTGCGCCACTGCGCGAGCGCCTGCACGTCATGCGCCAAGCCGATGGCGGTGGCGATGTAGGCCTCGTCGCTCTCGGCGACCCACTCGCCGCGGCCGACCGCACCGAGGATGGAAGCGCCCATGCGCGAGGTGTGCGTGCGGCCGCGCCGCGACACCACCGGCACGCCCATCCACAGCGCCTCGCAGGTGGTGGTAGCGCCGTTGTAGGGATAAGGGTCGAGCGCGATGTCGACCTCGTTGTAGAGCTCGAGGTGGCTCGCCTTGCCGGCGATCCATGCCCTGAGATCGAGCCGCTCGGCCGCGATGCCGCGCTCGCCCATGAAGGCCTCGATGCCGCGGCGGTTGCAGGCCTGGGCCATCGCCGTCGACTTGAGCAACAGCCGCGAGCCCGGCACGGCGTTCATCACCTGCGCCCAGAGGTCGAGGGTGTGGTCGGTGACCTTCGCGATGTTGTTGAACGAGCCGAAGGTGACGTGGCCGCGCGCCAGCCGCGGCGGCGCCGCGATGGCCGGTGCTTCGTCGGGGCGGTAGCAGAACATCGAGCGCGGCAGCGGCAGCGGCTTCTCGGTGTCGAGCGGCGGCTGGTCGCCGGGGTCGATCACCGCATCGGTGATGCGGAAGTCGATGGCCGGCACGCCGGTGATCGTCGGGTAGCCGAGGTAGCTCAGCTGCACCGGTGCCGCACCCAGGCCGAACATGAAGACACGCGAATTCGTGGTGTGGCCCGACAGGTCGATGAGCACGTGGATGCCGTCGGCCACGATGCGGCGGCGCAACTGCTCGTCGGTCATGCCTTCGCATTCGACCCAGTGGTGGCCATGGGACTTGAGCCGTTCGGTGACGGCATCGCCCCAGCCGAGGTTGTGATAGCAGGTGACCTCGAAGCGGCTGCGGTCGTGGTGCTCCAGCAGCGGGCCGATGAAGTACGACACCGAATGGCGCACGAAGTCGCCCGAGACATAACCCACCCGCAGGCGCTCGCCCGTTGCGAGCGGCGCCCACGCGGGCCGCGCCTCGGCGCGCTTGAGCTGGCGGCCGAAGGCCAGGTGGGCTTCGAAGATCGGCTCCGGCGCCTCGTGCCAGTAGGTGCGGCCGAGCAGCAGCGTGGGGTACAGCTCGGCGCGCCCGCCCGAGAGGTCGACGGCGCGCTGGCAGTGATCGAGCGCTTCTTCGAGGCGGCGGCTCTGCATCAGCGTGCTGCCCAGCTGCACCAGCGCGTACGGGTCGGGGTCGATCGCGACGGCCTGGGTGGCCCATGAGAGGGCTTCGTCGATGCGGCCGTCGCGTGTGAGCAGGCCGGCCAGTGCGCGCATCACCGCGGGGTCGGGCCGGTTGTGCGCCAGCCATTTCTCGAAGGCCTGCATCGCGAGCTGCGAGTCGCCCAATGCGCGCAGGCAGAAGCCGAGGTTCAGGCAGGCCTCGGCGTTCGACGGGTCGTGGGTGAGCGACTGGTTGAGCGCCAGCGCCGCCTCGGCACGGCGCCGTGCGCGCAGCAGCAGCGCCCCCTGGTTGCGCAGCAGCACCGGGTTGTGCGGGTCGAGCGCCACGGCACGCGCCTGCGCTTCGATCACCTCGTCGCCAGGCGGCTCGTCGTGGCCGTGTTCGGCGTCGCGCGCCGCTTTGAGGGCAAGCGTGGCGGCCTTGTTGGCATGCGCGCTGGCGCAGCGTGGGTCGAGCTCGAGCGCACCCTCGTAGAGCGCCAGCGCCGCGTCGAGATCGCCACGCTGCTTGCGCAGGATGCCCAGGCTCACCATCGCGTCAACATACTGCGGCTGCAGGCGCAGCGCCTCGCGGTAGGCGGCCTCGGCCTCGTCGAGCTGCCCGCCCGCCTTGAGCGCGCGGCCGAGCACGAAGTGGAAGCGCGCCTCGGCCGGCTCGGCCTGCACCGCCGCCCGTGCATGCGCCACGCCTTCGTCCAGCCGCTGCGTCATCTGCGCGGCAATGCTCAGCAGGTGGTGCGCCTCGCCGCGCAGCGCGGCCACGCCGAGCAGCGGCTGCAGCAGGGCCACGCCGTCGGCATGGCGGCCACCGGCGAGCAGCTGCTGCGCCTGGGCGAGCCGTGGCAGCGCGGCCTGAGGGTTCATGCGGGCCTCAGAACTCGACGGTGGCACTCGCATGCACGCGGGTGCTGCCCTTGTCGGTGCCGCCGCCGTCGCGCAACGGCAGTGCGACGTCGACGCTCAGGCTGGCGTGACGGCCGGCCTTGAGCCGCAGGCCGACGCCGGTGCTCAGGAGGCCTTCGCGGCGGTCCTGCTCGACCAGCGGCATCTTGGTCCACACGCCACCACCTTCGAGGAAGGCATGCGCTTTCAGCTCGTGGGCCGGCGATTCCTTGCGCACCCAGAGGTTGCGCGTGCGGGCTTCGAGGGAGGCGCGAATGCCCTTGTCGCCGGCCGCGGCCGATTCGAGGTAGCCGCGCACGCTGTCGGCGCCGCCCACGGTGAACTGTTCGTCGCTGATGAGCGGCTGGTTGCCGAGCAGGCCGTCGACGCGGGCCGACAGCTCGGCGCCGCTCTTGAGCTTCTGCACGCGGCCGAGGTCGAGGCGCAGCACCATGAAATTGCTCTGCGCGCCGAAGCGTTTGACGGCGAACTCCGATTCGTCGTTGGCCAGCGCACGCAATCCCAGCGTGAGGCCCACGCCCGCCTGCGTGCTGCTGTTCTTGCGCGTGGCCGTGGCCGAGTAGCTGAGGCCGAGCGGGGCGTAGCGGATCGGGGTGCACACGGTCTCGGCCGAACAGGTGCCGCGCGTCTGCACCAGCCGCCCGTCGGCGTCGACCTGGTAGGTGATGCCCAGCATGTCCTTGTAATCGGCGCTCAGCGTCACCGATTGCATCAGGCGCTCGTTCACGTCGAAGAACATGCGCCGCACGCCGTAGATCTTGCCGGTGCCATCCACCAGCAGGCCGTTGGCCTTGATGAGCGTGCTGCTCCTGGAGTTGACGTACGACATCACCCACATGCCGCTGTCGACCGGCACGGTGTAAGAGGCCGAGATCGCCCGCACCTCGCTCGTCTTCTGCGGCGAAAGCTGCAGCTGCAGCCCGAGGCTGTGCTCGCGCTGCCACAGGTTGTCGTAGCGCAGCGAGCCCACCAGGCGCGACGAAGTGGTGTTGGGGCCGTGCTTGTTGTTGAGTTCCAGGCTGCCGTGCAGCGGCGCACTATCGTCGACCTGCAGGTCGACCTCGGTCGTGCCCGGCTGCTTGCCGGGCCGCAGCAGCGGCGTCACACGCCGGTCGGCAGTGCGGTTGACGCTGCCGAGTTGCGTGCCCACGTCGTTGAAGTTGGGCACCTGCCCTTCGGCCAGCGCGGGCACCTTCTCGAGGATGCGGCCCTGCGAGTAGTACTTCGCACCGATCACCCGCAGCCGCGTGACCGGCGCCTCCACCACCTGCAGCATCACCACGCCGCCCGCCACGCGCTGCTCGGGCGTGTCGACGAGCACCGTGCCGTAACCGGCATCGCGATACGCCTTTTCGAGCGCGGTGCGGGCCGCTTCCACGTCGGCAATCGTGCGCTTCTCGCCGAGGAAGGGCGCGACCGCCCGCTCGACGCGCTCGCGCGCCAGCACGCTGTTGCCGAGCACGCGGTATTCGAGGATGTCGAAGCGCGCCACTTCCACCTCGGCCTGCGGGGCAGCGGGCTGTGCATGAGCGATGGAGACGACCGCGGACGCGATGGCGAGCTGCATCCCCCGTCGGATGAGCTGCGCGAGCACTGAAGGCATGACTGTTGTTCTGAAGAAAGGCGGACACACGGGGCAAGCCCTCCCCGGCCCGTGCGCAGCGCCGGGCGTGCGGATTCTTCCGGCGCAAGATGACAAATCGACGAGGTTCAGGTCCTGTCGGCAGACGACACGGGCGCGACGCCGCTGGCCGCGGCGTCGGGCGCCAGCAGCGGCACGGCGCTCGGCGCGATGAAGCGCCATTCCTGGTAGGTGGCACCGGCCGTCACCCCCGGCAGCTCGGGTGGTCTGCCGAGCGACTTGCGGGGCGACAGGCTGTGCACGCCGACGATGCCGCCGTCGGCCAGGCGCACCAGCCCCCACTCGGGCTGGTCGGTCATCGGGTCGACATACACCTGCCGCAGGAAACGGCGAACGCCGGGCACGCGCGGGTCGCGCACCAGGTGGCGCAGTTCCAGTGGGAAGCGCGCATCGCTGCCCTGCGCCTGCGCGCGGTAGCGTTCGATCGCCTGCTGGATCTGGCGGCCGGCGAATGCGAGCTGGCGCTCGTGCTCGCGCTGCTGCACGGTGGCCCAGACGGCACTGGCCATGCCGGCCGTCAGCGCCAGCAGCGCCACGATGAAGAGCACGCCGAGGTAGGTGAACCCGGCGTGCTGCCGCCGTGGGCTCACGCGGTGGCGGGCACGGCCCCGGCACCGGGTGCGGCGCGCCGCACGCGGGTGCCGGTGATGCCCAGCACCGCCAACACGAAGAGCCAAACCACGCCGGGCAGCGGCACGGGGGCGACGTGGTTCTTCTCGATCTCCCACACCGTCTTGACGCTGGTGGTCACGAGGTCGAAGGACTTGGCGGTCTGCTGCGCCTGCACCGCGGCGACAAGGTTCCACAAGGCCAGGTCGGACGGCCCGCGCAGGATCTCGAACACCCGGCGGTGCGGTGTGACGGCGAGTGCAAACGCCGAGCGAGGCGCTTCGAGTTCCACGCTTGCGATGTCTTGCGCCAAGGCCAGGGTGGTTTCGGCCAGTCCGTGGGGAACATCCGGCACCGCCGTGGCTGCGACCGGCAGCGACACGATGGCGGCCCGGCTCGGGGGGCGACCAGCGCCAGGGCAACCAGCATCGCCGCAGCGGCCGACTGAAGAACTTTCTGGGTCATGGGAATCCTTGAACAGGGGTTGGAGAGCCGCGGCGCTCAGGCCGCAGGCTCGGTTTTGGGTGCAGCCACCGGCATGGCGTTCTGCAATGGCGTGGCGCCGGAATCGACGTAGTCCTCGAGCAGGGCCTCCATCCGCTTGCGACGGGAGCCGGCAGCGCCCACCCGCTGCAGCAAAGCCTCTTCCAGCAGCGCAATCGCTTCCTGGTTCACCGAACGGCGGTTGTCGAAGGCCTCTCGGGTGATGGCTTTCCTTGACCACGTGCGGCATCTTCTTGATGAACAAGTCCACATCCACGGCGTCGACCTCCTTGTTGGAATCGTTGATTGGCACCACCGCAGCGCCCTTCTCCTACCGCGGTGGTGATGTGCAGACGATAGGGTGGTGCCATGACGGCACCACGAAGTCACCACTTCGCAAGCAGACCGAACGGGCTAGTCCACAGCCGGGCCCGGCCGGGCTTGGCGCCTGGCCACGGGGCTGGACAGCAAGGGCAAACGAAACGCCCGCCGCGGCGTGGCCGGGGCGGGCGTTGGGGGGCGGTGAGGCGACGGCTTGGCGCCGTCAGCGATCAGACGCTGGCGTCAGTCGGGGTTCAGGATCCCGAGGCTCATCGCGCGGGCGATGGCGTGGGTGCGCGTGGTCGAGTCGAGCTTGCGCAGGATGGCCTGGATGTGGTTCTTGATCGTCCACGGGCTGCAGTCGAGCACCTCGGCGATCTCGGAGTTGGTCTTGCCGCTCTTGATGAGGTTCAGGATTTCCTCCTGCCGCGGCGTGACGATGCGCCCGGAGCGCTGCGTGGTGCCGGCGGCGATCTCGCGCTCGGTGGACAGCACCCGCAGGAAGGCGTTGTGCACGTGCGGGCCGAGCAGCTCGATCAGGTAGCGCAGGCGCCCGTCGAGCGGCGCGGCCAGGCGCGAGAACACATAGAACGCCTCGAACTTGCCGCGCGTGCCCATCACGAGTTGCGCGGCCAGGTTCTTCATCTCGTTGCCGCTCACGAGCGCGAGCAGGCGGTCGTCGGCGGCCTGCGGCGGGTCGCAGGGGCAGAAGACGACGTTGGCGCGCCGCACCGCCGCCACCGCCAGCAGGCGCGGCATCAGCCCGTTGAGCGGGTCCGACACCACGTCGAACTGCTCCTGCTTGAAATAGCGGCTGGCGCTGAAGCGATGCATCGCCATGCCCTGCCGGGAACCGTCTTCGATGCCGCAGATCAGGATCTCATGCGGTATGAGCGCCTGCACCGAGCTTTGGCTCCAGACGAAAAACTGCTGCCGGCTGGAGACACGAAACGACGCCTCCACCGCATCGGCAAAGCGGGTGCGGTCGACCTCGTCGAGCAACGGGACCTGATGGTTCACTTGTGTCTCCTCTTCACGCCGCACGAAGCGGCCCCTTGGTACGGGTCACCAGCTCTCATAGGCTTCTCCATCGAGGCTGGTGCCCGCAGCACCGCTGCGCACGTCGTACACGCCGTCGCGCCCGTCCGCCGGGGGCGGCGGCACCGCAACCCAGGTGGTGGCGCTGTCGGTGATCGGGTCGACCGGCAGCTTTCGCAGGTATCTTTTTTCCGCCAGCTCGTCGAGCGTGGCGGGGTAACGGCCACGATCGGCCAGGAACTTGTCGATGGCGTCGCGCATGGCGGCGAGGTCGTGGCGCAGCACCGCCTCGCGGCTGCGCTCCACGCTGTTGAAATAACGCGGCAGCGCCAGGGTCATGAGGCTCGCGATGATGGCCATCACCACCATCAGCTCCATAAGGGTGAAGCCTGCGTGCAGGTACTTGCGGCCGCTCGGCATGCTCACCACTCCCGGTAGGGCCGGCCGCCCAGGCTGGTGCCCGGCGACAGCGAATGCACGTCGAACACATCGCGGCCCGGGCGCGGGTCGGCGGGGTCGCTCTCGTAGCTGCGCAGGCCCCAGGTGGCCTCGGGCGCGAGCGCCGGGTCGGCCATCGGGTCGCGCGGCAGGCGGCGCAGGAAGTAGAGCTTGCGGCCGCTGGCGCTGCCGACTTCGGGCACGCCTTCGGTCAGCGCGGCGAGCGTGGGCGGGTAGCCGTTGTCATCGGCGCTGCGGCGGATGCGGCCGGCATCGGCGGCGAGCTTGTAGGCGTCGATGGCCTCGCGGATCTGCCGCAAGGCGCTGCGCAGCTCCTGCTCCTGCCCGCGCTTGACCGCGAGGTCGGCATAGCTCATCGCACCGCCCGCGAGCAGGGCGATGATGGCCACCGAGATCAGCAGTTCGACCAGCGTGAAACCGAGGTGATGTCGACGCACGGCGCTACTCCCGGGGCGCGCGCTGCGGCGCTGGCGGTGGCGGGGCGGGCTCGGCCGGCAGCTCCTGCGGCGGCTCGGCCTCGGGCACCGGTGTGGCCGCGGAGCCCCGCACCGGCGCACCGCGGCCCGGCGCGAGCGCCATGCGGCCGGTGCCCTGCAGGCGCAGGCGTGCGGCGCCCACCTGCGTCTCGGTGCCGCCCGCATGCTCCTGCCGTTCGAGCGGCCCCTGCGCCAGGTTGCGCACCACGCGCGGGGTGATGAGCAGCACGATCTCGGTCTTGCTGCGGTCGTTGCGCTCGCTGGAGAGGATGCGCCCGAGCAGCGGCAGGTCGACCATGCCCGGCACGCCGGCGGCGCTCTGGCGGTCTTCGTCGCTGATAAGCCCCGCGAGCGCCTGCGTCTCGCCGTCCTTCAGGCGGAGGTTGGTCGTGGCGAGCCGCGTGCCGATCTGGTAGGTGAGCGAGCCCGAGCGGCTCTTCACCTCACGCACGATGTTGCTCACCTCCAGGTTGACCTTTACGCCCACTTCGTTGTCGAGGTAGACGTTGGGCTCGACTTCGAGCTTCAGGCCCACGTCGAGGTAGGTCACCGATTCCGACACGCCGACGTTGGCGGTCGAGGTGGTGGTGATCACCGGCACCCGGTCGCCGATCATGATGCGGGCCTTGTCGCGGTTCTTCACGCGGATGCGCGGGTTGGCGAGGATGTTGGTCTCGCCCGTCTCGGCGCGCAGGTTAAGTGCGGGGTTGTCGATGCCGATGCTCGAAGGGCGCGGGTCGCGCAGCCGGTCGAGCGTGAGCTGCGTGGTCGTGAGCGTGCTGTTGTTGACAATGCTGGTGGTGGAGCCCGAGGTGACCACCGTCGCCGGGTTGGGCACGATGTTGAGCAGCGTGAACTTGCCCGGCGGCTCCAGGCCCAGCTCGTGAAGCCGCGAGCGCTTGACCTCCAGCACCTCCACGTCGAGCAGCACCTCGGGCTCGGCGAGGTCTTGCGCGACGATCAGCTTCTCGGCCAGGCGCACCGCATCGGCGCTGTCGCGGATGGTGATGGTGTTGAGCTTCTCGTCGGCGTACATGTCGCGGGTCTTCAGCACCGTCTTGAGCAACGTGAACATGGTCTTGGCCTCCACGTTCGACAGGTAGAAGGTCTTGACGGCCAGGTCCTGGTAGTCCTTTTGCTTGGCGGGCGTGTTGGGATAGATCAGCACCGTGTTCTCGTTGAGCACCTTGCGTTCGAGCTGGTTGGTCAGCGTGAGCACGCTGATCACGTCGTCGATGCCGATGTTGGCGATCGACAGCGTCACCTTGATGTCGGGACGCACCTCGCGGTCGAACACGAAGTTGATGCCGGTGGTGCGCGCGAGCGCGTCGAACACCGCTTTCAGGTTGGCATCGCGGAAGTCGAGCGACACCGGCTTCCTGAGGTTGGACTTGAGCACCGGCGCGGCCACCTCGGCGCCCTGGCGGCCGGGCAGCTGGTCGAGGTGCTGCTTGAGGCTGAGCGCGCGAGGGTGCGAAGGCTGCTCAGCCAGCACGCGGCGAATACGCTGCTCGGCATCGTCAGGCTTGCCCTGGGCGATGAGCGCCTGCGCCTCGTCGAGCCGCTGTGCCTGCCGGCGCGAGGTTTCCACCGCATCGAGGCCCTGCTTCGCCCGCGAGTTCTGTGCGTCGATGCCGAGCACACGACGGTAGAGTGCCGCGGCATCGTCCAGCCGGTCGGCGGCACGCTGCGCATCGGCACGCGCCAGCAGCTTGCCCACCTCGGCATCGCGCTGGCGGATGACAAGCATGCGGTACTCGCGGTTCTCGGGCTCCAGCAGCAGGCCCTTCTCCATCTGTGCGAGTCCCGCTTCGAGCTGGCCCTGCTCGATCATCTGCTGGCCGTTGCGCACGAACTCACGCCCCGGCGCGCACGCGGCCAGCAGCACGACCACGGCCCACACCCAGGCGTGTTTCATCGCCCACCCTCCAGCGGCACGGACAGGGTTTCGTTCATGGGAAGGTAGGTCACGGTCATCTGCTTGTCATTCATCTCGTCGACGCGAAACGCCGCGTCGACCACGTCGCCGGCCTTCACCGGCAGCACACGTTCGCCCTTCATGAAGAAGGCGGTGCGCACGCCGTCCTCCGACAGGCCGCCCATGTAGGCATACGGAAACGGGGGCGGCGCGGGCTTGGGCGGTGGCGGGGGCGGAGCCGTCACCTTGGGCGGGGGCGGCTCCCAGGCGACCACGTCGAAGAGGCTGAGCGACCCGGTGCTGGACGCGGCCGATGCGGCCGGCATCGTGCGCTGCACCAGCCGGTCAAGCTGCACCTGCGCCGCTGCGGGGGCTGCGCCGCGATCGTGGCCGGCAGAGGCCCGCTCGCGTTTCACCGGCGCCGGCGCGGGCTCGGGCGTCTCGTCGCCCGACAGCGCCACCACCCGCTGCACCAGCAGCACGCTGCCCACCGCCACGATGAGCATCGCGATGCGTTTGCGGGCCGGGCTCATGGGACTGGCCATGTTCATGCGCTCCGGTTGACGAAGAGCACGAAGTGCAGTTGCGCTTCGACCTGCGCCGAGCGGGCGTCGCCACGACGCAGGGTCAACTCGTCGAGTGCCAGGCCGGGCAACTCGCGCAGCGCCTCCTGCGTGAAACGACGCAGCGCGCGGTAGTCGGCCTTCACCGGCAGCACGATGGCGTAGCGCGACAGCGGGTCGCGCGCATCGCTGCCGAGCTTGAACTCGGCCTGCTCGATCTGCAGGCCGTGCCGGCGTGCGATGGCGTGCAGGCGGGCGAGCGAGTCGCTCAGGCTTCTTTCGTCGCCGAAGCGGCGGCGGAATTCCGCCAGCTGCGCCCGCACGCCCTGCGGTGCACCGGTGGGTGCCGACGCGTCAAGGGCACGCCGGTCGAGACGCACACGCTCGGCGTGCAGGCGCTCGGCTTCGTCTTTCGCCGGCAGCACACCGCCGAACCAGGCGGCCGCCGCCAGCAGCAGCAGGGCCACTGCCACCGCCCCGGGCAACCCCAGGCTGGCGGCGAGCCGCGAGAGTTCCCACTGCAGGCGTTTCATGGCACAGCCCTCCAGCTCGCCGCAAGCGTGAAGGAAACGAGCGACACGCCGTTCTTCACCACGGTGCTGTAGCCGAGCAGGTGCACCTGCGCGAGCGAGGGCCGCTGCGCGAGGCGCGACACATAGGCGAACAGCTCGTCGAGGCTGCGCGCTTCGCCGACCAGGCGCAGGCTGCGGTCGCGCGCATTGGGCGTCAGCGACAGCACGGCCACGCCGCGGGTGTCGGTGCCTTCGAGGGTGGCGAAGATTCGTCCCACGGCACGGTGAGCTGGTCGATCATCGCGTTGGCGCGCTGCGCGCCGGCGAGGTCTTGCGGGTCAGGGGCACGCTCGGCCGCACCAGCGCGGCGCTGGCGCTGCTGGTCGTGGCGCTGGGCGCGCTCGAGCCGCTCCTGCGCCGCGTCGCGCTGCTCGAGGGCCTCGATGCCGGCGTCGGACACGGGCAGCAGCAGTGCCGCCGCCAGCGCAAGCAGCAGCCATCGCCAGCGCGAGGCGGGCGCGGTGCGCACGAAGTCAAGCTGGATCGGTGCGGCGCTCATGCGGCCATCTCCAGGGGCACCGGCCCCTGCGCGGGCAGCTCGGTCAGCTGCCAGCCCACCACCTGCGCGACCTGATCGCGTTGGCCTGCGCTGCGCACGAGGTAGACCGGGCAGCGCGGCGCATCGACGGCGGCGAGGAACCATTCGCGGTCAAGCAGCGTGCAAAGCGGCACCGCCGCCGTGGGCACGGCCTTCAGGTGCAGCGGCTCGCCGTCGCGCCACAGCACGAGCGTCGTCACTTCGGCCTCTTCCCACACGAACCAGAACAGGCCGGCCGGCAGCGCGCGGCGGAGCGCGTTGTGCACCTGCATCAGCGAGGGCTGCACGCTGGCAAGCCGCAGCCCGCGGGCCTGAGCGGCGTCGGCCAGGCGCTGCGGCCATGCCGCATCGATCGCGCACCCGAGGCCGGCCGCGCCGTGGCGCAGCCCATGCTCGCGCACCTGCCAGCCGCGTGCAGCCTCGCCATAGGCTTCGTGGAAGCAGCTCGCCGCCAGCACCTGCCGCTGGTGCGCGCTCGCCAGCGCATCGCTCCACGGCACCACGCGGTATCGCACCAGCGGGCCGCCGAGCACGCAGGTGAGGTCGCTGTGGCGGCGCAGGGGCTGCGCATCGAGTTCACGCGCGAACACGTCGAGCAGGTCCTGCCCCTTGTGCGGCGAGAGCCACACGGTCGCGCGCTCAGGCCACCAGCGTGACACGGTTCACCTCCTCCAGCGTGGTCTCGCCCGCGAGCCAGAGGGCCAGCGCCGACTCGCGCAGCAGACGCGTGCCGCCCTTGCGCGCCGCCTCCTTGATCTGCCGCACCGGGGCGCGCGCCACGATCAGCTCGCGCAGTGCGTCGTCGAGCAGCAGCAGCTCGCCCACCGCCTTGCGCCCCTTGTAGCCGGTGCCGCGGCACTTGCCGCAGCCCTGCCCCGCCCGCAGCACCTTGCCGTCGACGAGCGCCGGGTCGACCGTCGACTCGCGCAGCAGGGCCGGGTCCACGCTCACCGGCACGCTGCAATGCGGGCAGTTCACCCGCACCAGGCGCTGCGCCAGCACGCCCGAGAGCGCCGAGACGAAGCTGTAGGGGTCGACGTCCATGTGGGTGAAGCGGCCGATCACGTCGAAGGCGTTGTTGGCGTGCACGGTGGACAGCACCAGGTGCCCGGTGAGCGCGGCCTGGATGGCGATGCCGGCGGTCTCGGGGTCGCGGATCTCGCCGACCATGATGCGGTCGGGGTCGTGGCGCAGGATGGAGCGCAGGCCACGCGCGAAGGTGAGTCCCTTCTTCTCGTTGACCGGGATCTGCAGCACACCGGGCAGCTGGTACTCCACCGGGTCTTCGATGGTGATGATCTTGTCGTGGCCGTGGTTGATCTCGGAGAGCGCGGCGTAGAGCGTGGTCGTCTTGCCGCTGCCGGTCGGGCCGGTGACGAGCAGCAGGCCGTAGGGGTCGCGCGACAGGCGGCGGAAGGCCTGCAGCGTGGGCGCATCGAAGCCCAGCACGTCGAGCCGCAGGCCAGCCACCTGGTCGGCGAGCGAGCGTTTGTCGAGCACACGCACCACCGCGTCTTCGCCGTGGATGCTCGGCATGATCGACACGCGGAAGTCGATCTCGCGGCCGAAGGCTCGCACGCGGAAGCGCCCGTCCTGCGGGATGCGGCGCTCGGCGATGTCGAGCTCCGACATCACCTTCAGGCGCGACAGCACCTGCTCGGCGATGTCGCGCCCGTCGATGCTGCCCACCTGCGCGAGCGTGCCGTCGAGCCGGTACTTGATGAGCAGGCCCTTGAGGTTGGACTCGATGTGGATGTCGCTCACGCCGCTCTTGAGCGCGTCGTAGAGCGTGGAGTGCACCAGGCGCACCACCACGCTCGTGCCTTCGCCGATGCTGCGCAGCGACAGGTCTTCGAGGTCCGAGTCGATGCTCGGGGCGGCCTCGCCGGTGGGCAGGGCGGTGTCGATCGCGCGCAGCGACTCTTCATGCCGCGCGAGGAAGGCGGTGATGTCGGCCGCCAGCGCCAGCCTCGGCTCGTAGCGGCCACCGATCTGTTCGAAGCACCATGCCTGCAGCGCGTCGTCGAAGGGGTCGGCCGAGACCAGCACGATGGCCGCGCCGTCGCGGAAGGCGAGGCACTCGCGGCGTGCGGCGTCGGCGTAGCCGATGAGGTCGAAGGCCGGCTCCAGGCGCTGCAGGGCGTGGTGGTCGGCCACTGCCAGGCCCAGCGCCTGCGCGAGCGACCGCAGCAAGGCCTCGGGCGCCATCGACAGCTCGTCTTCCAGCACCGCCACCACGCTGCGCTGCTGCGCCTGCGCCTTGGCCCGCGCGGTCTGCAGCAACGCGGGCGTGAAGAGCAACGACGCCACTTCGACCTGCACTGGCTTTTCGCTGTAGGGGTTCACTGCAGACTCCCCGCCAGCTCGAAGATCGGCGCGTACATCAGCAGCACCACCACGCCGATGATGAGGCCGATGGCGATCATCAGCATCGGCTCGAAGAGGCGGATGAACCACTCGATCGCCTGCGAGATGTCTTCTTCATGGAAGCCGGCGGTGCGCTCCAGCATCTCGCCCATCTGGCCGGTCTGCTCGGCCGCGCGCAGGAGGCGCAGCGAAACCGAGGTGGTGAGCCCGTTGGCCTCGAAGGCGGTCGAGATGGAGCGCCCTTGCTCGATGTCTTGCCGTGCCTGCGCCAGCGCACCCTGCATGTCGGCCGGCAGCAGGCCGCGCACGAGTTCGAGGGAGGCGACGATGGGCATGCCCGCCTGCTGCAGCATGCCGAGCGCGCGGTAGAAGCGGGCCAGGCGGTAGACCCGCATGATCTCGCCCACATGTGGCAGGCGCTGCAGGGCCTGCGCAAGGCGCAGGCGCACCGCGGGGCGCGTCAGGGCATAGACCAGCATGGCCGCGAGGGTCGCAGCGCCGATCAAGAGGCTGGTGGCGTGCGCATGGGCGAACTGCCCCCATTCCAGCAGCAGGCGCGAGGTGGCGGGAATGCGGTCGCCCAGGTCCTGGAACACCTGGCTGAAGCGCGGCACCACGTAGAAGAGCAGGAAGGCGATCACGAGCGTGCCGACCGCCAGCACCATCGCCGGGTACACGGCAGCACCGACCACACGCTTGCGCACGAGGTCGGCCTGCGCGCGGTAGTGCACGAAGCGCTCGATCGCTTCTTTCAGCGCACCGGTGCGCTCGTTGGCGCGCACGCTGGCCACGTACAGCGGTGGAAACACCTCGGGCTGCGCTTCGAGTGCCGCTGAAAACGCACGGCCCTCGCGCAGCTGGGCGAGCACGCCTTGCAGCACGCGCCGCGCGTCGGGCCGCGTCTCGCGCTCGGCCAGTGTCTCGATCGCCTCGACGACCGAAAGGCCGGCCTGCAGCAGGATCAGGAGGCTTTGATTGAATTGAAGCAGCGGGAATGCCGCGGCGCGGCCGAAGCGAAAGCGTTGCGCCCCGGCGGCCTTGACGGCCACCACGGCATAGCCTTGCAACTCGACCTGCCGGCGTGCTTCGCGCGCATCCAGCGCCTCGACGACGAGCGACGCAGGCTGCATGTGGCGAACGGCCTCGACGGCGTACTGCATGATGGGGCGTGACCGGTTCGCAACCGATCACCAGTTGGTGATGTCGGCGTCGGGCCCGTCACCCCCGGGCCGCCCGTCGCGGCCGGCGGAGCTGATGTCCACCTCGCCATGCTCACCGGGCGAGACATAGCTGTAGGGGTTGCCCCAGGGATCGAGCGGCACGCTCTTCTCCAAGTAGGGCCCGTCCCATCGGCTGAGGTTGGCCGGGCGTGCCAGCAGCGCCTGCAGGCCCTGCTCGGTGGTGGGGTAGCGGCCCACATCGACACGGAACTGCTGCAGCGCTTTTTCAAATGCGACGATCTGGGCGCGTGCCGTCTTCACCTCGGACTTGCCGATCTGCGAGAAGTATTTCGGGCCCACGTAGGCGGCCAGCAATCCGATGATGACCATCACGACCAGCAGTTCGAGAAGCGTGAATCCGCGTGAGCGGCGAGCGGTCGTCATGACGGGAAATCCGTGCGGTGTTTAACGGATTTGAAGTGTGGGTTCCGAATGTGACGTGGGAGTGAAGTAGCCCACTCGGACTAACTAGGTAGCCGAGGTCTCCGGGGCAGGTGACACAGTGGCACCCGTCATCGAAGTGCCCTCTTCGGCGAAACCGAGCAGGCGCGATTCAAGCCGGTCGAACACCTTGCGCGCATCGAGCACCTGCACCGCGTACGCACGCCCGGCTTCACCGAGCCGCTGGCGCATATCGCCGTCGCCAGCCAGCTCGCCAATGGCTCGTGCAAAGCTGTCGGCACACTCGGGCTCAATGACGATGCCGCAGCCGCCGACGATGGAGGCGATCTCGGTGTTGGCCTGTGACGCTGCCACCACGGGGCGCCCACTGGCCAGCATGCCGGCGAGCTTGGACGGCATCACCAGGTCGGCCGCGCCGCGCAGCTGCGGCAGCAGGTGCACGTCGGCCATGTTGAGCAGCGCGTTGAGGCCCGACACCGGCTGCAGGTCGAGGAAGCGCACGTTGTGCATGCCTTCGGCCAGCGCCTCCAGCTCGGGCCGCAGCTCGCCGTTGCCGCACAACACGAAGACGACACGCGGATCGTGCTGCATGCGGCGCGCTGCTTCGATCAGCACCGGCAGGCCCTGCTTGCGGTTCATCGTGCCGGAGAAGAGGCACACCACCTGCGAGGCCGAGATGTCGAGCTGCTGGCGGAGCGCACTCCCCGAGGCGCCGGCATGAATGGCCGTGCCATCGACCCAGTTGGGCAGGAACTCTGTCTCGTGCAGTGGCAGGCCCTTGACGGCCAGCTTGCGCATCATGCGACTGGAGATGGTCGACACCACGTCGAAGCGACGCAGCACGAATCGCTCGACGGCGAGCGCCAGGCGCCGCATCAGCGGCTGCCTGAGCATGCCGAGCTCGAAGGCTGCATCGACCTCCAGGTCCTGCATGTGCAGCCAGGCTCTGGCGCCGGCGAGTCGCGCGGTCACCCACGCGAACGGAGCGCACACGAACGCCGGCGCGACCGCGAACACCAGATGCGGCTGCCACAGCACGAGCCGCAACAGGACCGGAAACGAACTGAGCGCAAACGACGCGAGGTGCAGCAGGCGCGTGAGGCCTCCAAGGCGCGAAGGGATCCACACCGGGCAGCGATGCACCGTGAGGCCGTCGCGAACGCGCTGGGTCTGGTAGCGACCGGCCGAGTAACCGGCTTGCACCTTCCAGCTCGGATAGTAGGGAGGCGCACAGACGACATGCACTTCATGACCGCGATCGACCAGGTCCTCTGCCATCTCGCCCGAGTACTTGCCGATGCCTGTCATCTCAGGCGCATAGTTCATGCTCAGCAGCACGATCCGCATGGTGTCTCTCTCCCTCATCGTCTAGGCGAGGGATGTTGGCCACCTGCGATGACTCGTGCGTGTCGCACGGGCTAGTCCGTTTGTTGCCGCAAGCGGTGCAAACGAGTCGAACACGCGGCTTCATGGTCCGAACGGACTAGGCCCATTCAGCCGCCCGACACCATGGCCTTGTCATCGTGGCGGCCATCGCCCGCATACATGGCTGTGTAGCGTTTGCGCGTTCACCCGGGCAAGACCACAGAGCATCGGCCTTTCGCTGGTGCAGTAGTCCGCAACGAAAGTTCGCTCACCCCTCTCTGGCCGATGTTTTATTGGAAGGACCGCTACGCAGCCTAAAGCGGTCGGTGAACTTCCGCGAAAGTCCATATGACTCGCGAGCCGGAACGCTCGGCGGGATCGGCTCAGATGGGATGGGGCCCTAGTGCGATGGGTCAGAATTCCAGGTAGATCGCAGATAGCTTACTAGAAGCTCGCAAGCGTCCTCCTGTGACACAGGGAATGCCGAAAGGCGCGTGGTGACCTCCATCGGAAGTCTGGCCTTGATCCGCTGAGCAGACCCTATCAACACGGCGCATCGGCGCCTGGACGCATGCGTCCAAAGCTCGAGCCAGTTCGACAACAGTAGTCGCGCCAGCTCTGCGGCGACGCTACCAATTTCATCCTCATTGGGGGCAAGATCCTGTGCGATGTCAGACGGTGACTGGCCGAACCACTGCTCTAGTGGACGGCCGCTAACCTTCAAAGCCTGCAACTCAGCCAAGATGCCGGCCACTTCGCGCGATAGACCTACTCGAACCATCGGCGCAAAGAGCTTAGCCAACGCATCGGCGTGCCTTTGAAGGTTTGCCGGACGCACGTCAGAGCGTTCTCCAGCCAGCTCATCATCCACGTCACTCGACAATAGCGAGTCGGAGGACAAGGTTTTAAGGGCCGACAGAGCATTGCGTTCTCTATTCCCCTTGTGACTAGCAATTGGAGGTAGAAGCCAGGGATCAAGGCGCGGCAACGCCTCAAGCTGCTCGTGCAATTCAGTCATGAATTCAAGGAAGTCCGCACCCATAGCCAACAACCACTCGCGCAATTCGATGACGTCGAGTCGTCTGTTGCCTGTTTCCGCCTTGCTTACCGTGCCCTGAACACTGCCGAGGTGTTGCGCAAGGTCACTTTGCCGGAATCTGCCCTTCTCCCGATAACGCCTCAGAAGGCCGAGAAAAACCTGGTTATGACGTCGATAGATGGACTTTCGCATGGGGACCTTTCATCGGTCACCGTAGCGGCCTTTGCGGAGTATTCGGAACGGGAATCTGCAGTGGCACTTGGTCGGGTCCACAACATCGCCTCAGCCGGAATCAGCGGCACCTCGCCGGTCCTATAGAGAAAATAGATGCTACTCTAAGTCTGTAGACCCAAAGTCATCGTCGGGCGAACCTCGACGATATGTCGGGGCGTAAAGTTCAGCGGGGATCAGCTCGTGGCCGTTTGGCTAGGAACCTGCGCGCTATCCGAGCATCTCTGGGCATCTCTCAAGAAGAACTCGGTGATCTCGCTCAGCTGCACCGTACTTATGTCGGCTCTATAGAGCGACAAGAGAGAAACGTGTCACTCGACAACATTGAGCGGCTCGCTGCGGCGCTCAAGGTAGATATCGTCGATCTCCTGGCGACTACCTAGCCCCTCTTCTCTCGCTCAGGTTGGATTTGGTCTCGTGGCTCAGATGGGGCATCCGGCTTTTCATCGGAAGACATGGTCATCTCGTCCTCGATCATGCTGGAGTCGACATCGTTGATTGGGCTTCGGAGGTAGCCGCGATGAAAGAGCGCCCTCAGCGTTCGCACCAGCGATTGAAGCATTGCCACTCCTTGACGCCAAAGTCGGCTTTCGAAGATAGACAAGACATCCACAGATTCGGAATGGGAATCTAACCACAAGAATCTTGGTCACTTATTCGATCCGAGTTTGCGGCCGGCCCCAAAGTGTCGATACTCAATTGCGGCTTGCCGCCTTGCGGAAGGCTCAGCAAAGGACGAACAGACCATGTTTCTCGTCGACCAACAATTCCGATTTGATGCGCCAGAGGTGCTGCTCAATCCAGGCACAGGCTTCTTCCACGTCGTAGAGAGCACTCTGAACCTCACTGTGTGGATCGCGCGAGTCTTGGACTCTCGTGTCGACAATTCACCACCTCGCTATCGCAAGTTCTTCGTCGACGATGTTGCGTCAGCTCTGCGAATCCTTCGCATGCCTCAATGGTCAGAGCGATTCCTGTACGCGCTTTTGCCTAGCCGTGCAACAGAGCCTGTAGACATTCGTCTGCTTCGATGCAGCCGCGTCTGGCAGTGCAAAGAGCCAGATGGCGTAGGAGACTGTTGGAGGTTGGAAGTCGATGGCAAGTTGCTGCTGATAAGTTGGTGTGGTACGCCGCTTGGAATGGAGGTGAGCACCGCTCTAGTGTGGATTGACGACCGCGTCTGATCTTCGCGGTGAGATTGCGATCAAGGAACCACGAAGGGCCGGCCCTTCTTAAGCTGCCGATTCTCTTCACGCAACGAATACACCTCGTTAAGCAAAGAGAGTTCGCGCTCAAGTGCCTCATCCAGACGTCGTCTGAGCAACACCACTTCCTCACGCAAGGCAGGCACTGGGTCAGATGTGGCCCGGGATTGAGTTTGCTCTTTGGCCGCACGGTCAATCGCGTTGACCAACTCAGCATAGGCTGGCCGAGATTTCTTGATGCTCCCTCGACCACTCCCGGCTTCGAGCGAAACTGCGTCATTGCTTATCGGCGCATTGCGATCAATTAGGCGCTGCAACGCAGCGAAATACTTGTCGACCTGAACCTTCGCGCTCATCGAGCACACCCTGAAGTTCGTTGCTGCACTTTAAGTAAGACGCGAAGGTTATTTGCCTCCAACCTGTGCTCAACGCTTCCTGCTTCGCTGCGCTCGAGCGAACTCACAACTGCCTGCTGGGTCCGAACGACGTGATCCAACCGCTTGCTCAAGATCACTTGGTTTACACAGTCAGTCTCCAAACAATCGAAAGGAATGGGCTCAAGCGGTCTCGCCTGACACTCTTCAGTGGAGATGCAGCCCCCTAGCGCGGTCTCCCGGTACGCAAGCTTCCCATCTCTGAAGAGGCCGAGCGTTTCCTCACGACTGCGGTTTGCTACCGTCTTGGCCATCCGTTCCGCGCCCCGGCCAAACAGCTCGTCGTCCGAAAATAGCAACCCCAGGGTATAGCCAAAGTAACTGCTCTCCGCACGAGCGGCGTTCCACTCATGACTGAAGTGCTCCTTGTCGAAGACAAGATTTCACCGCTCTGGAATAGCCGTCGGCGTAGTACGCGCGCATTTCATCCGTGATGTGCTGCAACTGCGCTTTCAGCGCGGGCAGGCTCACCATGCCCGATCGATGAGCATAGACGGAGAGACTTCGTCGCAACTGATGAAACGTAAGCGGCCACCGCTTTCCCACTTCGATTCCTTCGTGCTGCCATCCCCGACTCAACTCAAGCTCATTCAGTTCGTCGATATCGACTTGAGTGACCACCGGGCACACCATCTCGATGAGCCGTCTCTGAAATTTGAGGATCTTGGGACTTCCCTTCTTCCTAAAGGCACTCTTCGGTGTGGCAAATAGAAGCGCCTCCTGCCCTTCTACTGGCGGAGTACCAAGCAACTCAAAGTTTGTCGAGGCTATGCGTTGCGCCAGCAGCACCGCACGGTGGCCTTCTCTATTGGTGATCCACGAAGTGGGCCTTTTCCTCCCATGCTCAAGCTTCTGCGTGTACCCCTTAATTTCATAATGAACGGCGCCCCGATCCTGGAAGGTCTCTTCCACGCCAAAAAGCGGCAACAAGCTGACCTCCCCTACCCGCATCCCGGAGAAGGCCGCAATCGTGTGCATTAGGGCGGCTTGAAAAAGAGCCAGCTGAGACACAACAAAGGCGTCAAGCGCTCCGCGGCACGACGGGTCGTATCCGAGCCGCTTCATGGACGCAACCACTGGAGCCAACATCTTGGCCCGATACGCGACCCGCTTCCGCATAACGCCTTCACTCTTCAGCGCTCTATAGGCGGCGACACATTGCCTTTGCGCATCCAGCAGTTCAGGCAATTCGCGTTCAATCTCATCGAGATATGAGATCAGCCTACCGAGGATCGAACAGTAGACGCGAGACGGAATGATCGGAGTCTGCTTATTCTGTGAGCGGCTGCGCCGTTGCGACGCAATCTGACCTTTGAGCTTGCTCAACGGAATCTGAACCTCTAGTCCCAGCTCTTTTCCATACCGCCACAACGATTCAATCAGAGCCTTGGAGACGGAGAGGTACGTAGTGTTCAGCGATTCCATCTCCGTCGACATCCGCTCAGGATCGATCAACAGGGCAAAGAGAGTGATTCGTCGTTCAAACGCCTTCTCACTAAGGATAGACAGCGCGTGGTTCGCGTGTAGCAGCGTCCCCAATGAGCGAAGAGGACCACGACTCTTGTAGAGCCACATCAGAGCCTTCTGCTGTTCGCGAATGACCAAGGCAAGGTCATGCTCCGCAGAACAATCAATGGAGAAAAAAATCAGCACCGCTCGTGTGGTTCCGTCGGCACTGGAACTACTGAGGTCCCAAATAGGGTCGCCATAGCGGGATCGAATGTCACCGGTAGCATTGCGGCTGACCACTAAGTCCGCATCGAAGTACCGAGGTGTAGGCACGATCTCGCGACTAGACGCTGTTTGAAGGTTCGGCTTCATTGGACCTTTGGGATTAGGCAGGCAAGTTGTGCCCTTCTTATTCCGTGCTCCTGTCAACCTTGGGAGGGTCTCAACATTCCAAGCAAGTACAGCTGCTGTAGTTTCGCTGCCCAGAATCTGCTCAGGACCCCATTGACATTGACGTCCTCACGCACTTCGGCGTAGATCTTCGGGATGCGCAGCTCTAGCTGCTCAAGCAACGCTTCGATCCTATTGATCACACCCTCGTAGACCCTGTCCGCAAATGCCGATTCGCCTTGGAGCGGGGCAAGCTTCCGAAGAACGTAGCGACATGAAAGCAACTTGCGCAAATCCTGTGCGTCAGCATGTACTTGATATTGCTCGCAATAGAAGCAGCCTTCTGTTTTAGCGCAATCAGGCTTTGGCCCAACTTGAGGGTCAACCGCAACAGGCTCTCCATAGCGTTTGCACTGCCCAACAGGCGTCGCCGTCAGTCGATCGCCTGAGGGAGCAGAGGAAATGTCGACAACTGTCTTAGCCAGCGACGATAGAAAACTACCAATGTCGCTTCGCCGCACGTCTTGCTCGGCTTTGCAATAGGCGCTGACTGCTGTGCGAATCGAATGCCCAAGCACATCCGCGGCAACCTTCACACCATGTTTCCGTACGATGTGCTGCTGCTTAAATGTTCGCAGTTGCATCAGAGTCACTGGAGGCAGCTGTTCTCCGAGATTTCCTATCTTCTCCCGAAGCGATGTAAGAAAACTGCTGCTGAGCGTCCGGATGGCAATTGGCTCTCGAGCAAAAGAACTCGCCGAAGTAGCGTACGCACACTGAATGAACAGCTGCGGCAGGTCCGAGCCACCAAGACAGGCGACTAGCCGCTCACGAATCTGCAGATATGTTTGAAGCCTGCTGATCGTCGTAGTTGTGAAGAACACCGGGACGGGCTTGCCACCCGCGCGAAACTTGATCACCTTCTGCACAAGATTGACCCTGTCAGGGTCGGCCAATTGCTCCAGCAGATCATCGGGCTCCTCGTAGCGTTGCATCTGCGACAGATTGGAGCCAGAGTCACCGAGTGCCAACCCCGCAAACACTACACAGGCCAACTCCATCAGCCTCGGCTCTGAGTACGAAAGCGGTAACTCAACTTTCCTTGCGACATCATTGCAAGACAACTGCAGGACGCGTCTCCGGGGCATGTCGATCTCGTCGCGAAGCAAGAGTCGAGCGGCAGAATCGAAGCAAGCCTGCAAGGTCGACATCATTTGCCCTACGTGATCCTCACGTGGCGCTCTAGTGCCTTCTCCGCTATGCGAACTGCGAAGCGGTTCAATCTCGTCGCGATACTGGCGGCAGTGAATTTCCGAGAGTGCTGTCACAACACTCCCTTCTTTGCCTGCAGCGGTTTTAAGCTTCAGACGATTGGATTCAACCAGTTGTCGGAGGTATGACTGGTGCCCCTTGAGCGCGCTCAATGCCAAGTCAGCATCACTAAATACGCACTCGAACCGCTTGTCGTTCTCTGTTGAATCTGCCCAGTTGATGAAGCTCCGAAGGGATTCAAAAACCGACTTCATGCTCGCGGGGCGGGCGCCGATGAACTTTAGCCACCTTGAGAGGTGCGCTAAGACTTCCGGCAAGACGGCAACACGTTCCGCCGATAGAGACTCTGGTTTGAACGCGAGATAGTGATTATCGAACCGTCTTTCCAAATAGCACCATTGGTACGCGTAAACCCAATGTCCACCTGGAAGCATCAGTACCGCTTTGTTTGGGACAAACTGCGCGGGTACAGCTTCAAATGGAAAGCTCCACACAGGCAGGCAGGAATAGTAGCGTCGCGTGGCATAGATCCAATGGCTCACGTGGGCACCTTCCATTAACAACTAGCTCTTCTGGATCAGGCTTAGCAGATCGTTGCCCCAGTCGGCTTGTGCTTCTGCCAGTTGCCGTGTCCGTTGCCGAAACTCGAGATAGCGGTCTGTTGTAGCCGGATCTCGGTGCCACATGAGCTTTCGAAGTTGCTCACGCGCCCAAAAAAAGCCTCCCTATCTCCGAACGTCGACTCAACATGATCTACCCAGTTCATGCCAAACGTTGCCCGCAGGTCGTGGAAGCGGTAGCGGAAGCCTGGCAACGTCCTGCGCACTTCAGGAACGACTCGTTCCAAGATGAACTCGCGTAGGCCTTGACCAATCGGTGCAGATCGTCTTACTACTTGACTTGAAAAGGTGACGGCGTTTATGTCGTCCTTCGCCGCGTAGTACGGCCCGCCCTGACTTGTGAGGAATAGGTAGTTTGATGAATGATCTGCCCGCTCGGACTTGGACCGGCGGTGTTGTGCCCGCTCCGTGCGCGCATAGACGTGCAGCCATTCATAGAGATAGCGCGGAATTGCAAGATAGACATTCGGCACATCCCGCTTTGTGTCTATGCCTGTGCCTGGGCCGCAAAGTAGCTTGAAGGGCCACTGCTTGATTTGGCTTGGCGACTTTTGGAAAGGTCCCCACCGAAGAGTCAACGCGGTTTGCTCACGAGCTCCAGTGAACAAAGACACGTAGTGCATTAGTTCGAATTCCCGATTCCCAAGGGCCTTCAGACCAGCAATCAAACTGCGTTGCTCATCAGCTGTCAGTGGCCGCAACCTACCACCGTCGATGATCCCCTCCCAGACATGGTCGGCTTTGGGTACACGAATCGACAGGTTCGTTGACTGAACTTCATGAATTCGATTAAAGCCCTTGCTGTCTCTGTACTGAAAGCCGTATTGGCGATCGACCCAAGGATCGTTCGCCGGTATGAATCGCATCTGCTCAGAGGACATCAAGTACCGATAGAAACTTACGACTGACGACATTCGCCGTCTTGCTGTCGACAGTTCCATCATCCCCGCATCAATCTGCGTCTGAAGATGACTCCGGTAGAGATAGGTGGGACGGGCGTACTTGTCGACTGCTAGAAAGTTGTCCCAGGCCAAAAACAACCCATCCAGAAAAATCTTGTAGTCCTTGAGGTCTCGAGCTAGCGGAGGAAGAGATGAAACTTTCAGCGGCTGCGCTCTAGCTCTGTCGAGCAACCAGAGACACGCAGGCTCCCAGAGACTTCCATCTGCATTGAGGACCAACGGAAACAGCGGAAAGGTGTTCCAACGCATCGGCCCCTCGGTCAAGACTGCGCGCCAGTACTTGACCACCTCGCCACGGACCTGGTGATTCACAGGAAGAAAATCCTGCCCAGGACAACGGCTGACCTTCGTCAGTTTCGCGATTGGAAGAGTGTGAAGGCTGGCGACTTTTGAATGGGACATGTTAGTCATGTCCGTGGTGCCGGCGGCGGGACTCGAACCCGCACCTCCTTGAGGAGCAGGGATTTTAAGTCCCTTGCGTCTACCCGTTTCGCCACGCCGGCCGCAGACACTTTGATGTGTCCACAGTATGCGAACCTGCTAAGGTGCCCAAAACGGGGCAAACCCGCTAGTAGCGGATTTTAAGTCCGCTGTGTCTACCGATTTCACCACCCAGGCGAAGCGCGCGGATTATCCGCGTGAGCCGGAATCAGAAGCTCACGCTGTAGCGCCGCCCCCGGTACGACAACACCGCGCTCTTGAGGCGGATCTGCTCCAGCACCAGGTCGTTGGCCACCTTGTCGCCTTCTCTGAACACCTGCCCATTGAGGATGAGCATGCGGCTCGCCGGGTTCTTGGAATAGCTCGCGCCGCTGACTGAAAGCGCGGGCAGCTGACGGCGGATGTCGTCCGGCAGCTCTGAGATCGACGGCACCGGTGCGTCTTCGTCGCGGGGCGCGGCGGCGGCCTTCGCCGGGTTCTCGACCAGCTGCGGCGCTGGCTTGGGGGCTGCAGCCACACGTGTGGGCGCAGCAGGCGCGGCGGCCTTGCGCTCGATTGCCGGCGCCTGGGGGAGTGGGCAAAGGCGGCGGGGTCACCGGCGGCGCCTCAAGGGCAGTCACCTGCGGCGGCTGCACCACCACCGGCGGCGCCGCCGGCACGGGTGCCACAGCCACAGGCGAGGCGACGCGCTCGGGCTCCGGCGCCGAGCGCCCCAGCATCAGCCATGCCGCCATGCCCAGCAACGCCAGCGACAGCACACCCACCGCCCACCACAGCGGCTGCACCGAACGTGGCGTGGTCTCGTCACCGTCATCGGCATCCGCCACGCCCGGCGCGATCTGCTTGCTGTGCAGGCTGGGCACGGCGCCGCGTTCCCGCTCCGAATCGGCCCTGCGCAGCGCATCAAGGATGTAAGACATCGCCCGCCTTTCAGTTCGGCGCCACCAGGGGCAGCAGACGCGGTTCGTCCACACCCGCGACACGGTTGAGGTGCATCAGCGTGATCGGCCCTACCCGTCCGTCGGGTTTCAGGCCGCGCGCCAGCTGGAAATTCGCGATCCGCTCCTGGAGCGCGGCATCCAGCGTACCTGGCGTGGTGGGCAAGGCTTCGCCTTGCGCGCGCGCGACCTGCTGCGCCACCCAGTCCACCACCGGCCCGTTCTGCCCCACCGGCACCCGGCCGATGTAGGCCGGCGGCGTGCGCCACAGCGTCGCAAACTCGCCGCGCCAGGACTTCGCAAGCGCCGACAGCAGCACCGTCTGGGTCGCGCCGCCGGCACCCCGCAAGGTGGCGCTGTCGGCCCCAAGGGACACCAGTTGCAGATAGACCGGTTTGCCTGCGTCGTCGTAGACCGTCAGCACACCGGGGCGATCGAGCGCGCGCAGCATCGCGAGGCCACCATCGTCACTTTTGAAGCACTGCAGTTGCTGGCGCGCGGCGGTGCCGCAGGGGTCGGTCTCGGCCAGCGGCACCTTCCAGGCCGCCGCAAGTTCACGCATGGCCTGGGTCTCGCTGCGAAGGCCGGTGTCGAGCGTGAGCGTGGCGACCGGCTTCGCGGCAGACGCCGCCGCGGGCGCGGGCTGCGAGGCTGCGGTGGCGGCCACCGCAGCCTTGGTCGGCACTGCCGATGCCGCAGCCGCTGCGGCCACCTTGCGCGAGCCATCGTCCCTCACCCAGCTCACCACGCCAAACAGCAACACACCGGCCAGCAAGCCGGCCGCCGCCGCCCACACCGGCTTGCGGTTGAACCCGCTCACCGCCGCGGCGATCGGCCGCTCGGCCTCGCCGAACACCTCGGCCGATGCACGCTCCACCATCTCGCGGTTCACCCGCGAACGGCCTTCGGCATACGCACCGAGCAGCGACCGGTCGCACAAGAGGTTGATGCGGCGCGGCACGCCACGCGACAGCTCGTGGATGCGTTTGCGTGCCGCGCGGTCGAACGGCACCATGCCGCTCAGGCCGGCCACGCCGAGGCGGTGGCGGATGTACTGCACCGTCTCACCCTCGGTCAGCGCCTTGAGGTGGTAGCGCGCGATGACGCGCTGGGCCAGCTGCTCCAGCTCGGGACGCGCCAGCATGTCTCGCAGCTCAGGCTGGCCGATGAGGATGATCTGCAGCAGCTTGCGCTCGCTGGTCTCGAGGTTGGTCAACAGGCGCAGCTGCTCCAGCACTTCCGACGAGAGGTTCTGCGCCTCGTCGATGATGAGCACGTTGTTCTGCCCGACCGCGTGGGTCTTGAGCAGGAACTCGTTGATCGGGTCGAGGTATTCCTTGACGCTGTCGCCGCGCACACGGTCGGCGTCAAGCGGGATGCGGAACTCCTCGCATACCGTGCGCAGCAGTTCGATCACCGTCAGCTTTGGGTTGAAGATGTAGGCGACGTTGCAGCGCTTGGGGATCTGCTCCAGGAAGCAACGGCACACGGTAGTCTTGCCGGCGCCGATCTCGCCTGTGAGCAGCACGAAGCCGCCGCCGCCGCGCAGCCCGTAGAGCAGGTGCGCCAGCGCCTCGCGGTGCCGCTCGCTCATGAACAGGTAGCGAGGGTCGGGGGCGATGGAAAACGGTTCCTGCCGCAGGCCGAAGAATTTGGCGTACATCGTGGCCGCGAGTCTATCGCCCACGATGCCCCCGTGATCGCCCGGGCCATGCAGCCACCCGGGCGGGGTTGACCCTCAGGGCTGCCCCGTCCACTCGATGCGGGCGCCGAGCGAGCACAGGTTCTCGACGAAGTGCGGATGGGCCCGGCGTATCGGCGCGGCGTGGCGGATCACCGAACGGCCCTCGATGCTCGCCGCGACCATCAACAAGGCGATCGCCACGCGGATGATGTAGGGGCTGTCCACCTGCGCCGGCACCAGCGAACGGCCACCGAAGCTGATGGCGCGGTGCGGGTCGGACAGGAACACCTGAGCGCCGAACTTCGACAGCTCGGACGTCCAACCCATCGCGCCGTCGTAGACCTTGTTCCAGAACATCGCACTGCCTTCGGCGCGAACACCGAGCGCCATGAAGATCGGCAGCAGGTCCACCGGCAAGTAGGGCCAGGGCGCGGCCTCGATCTTCTGCAACATGTTGCGGGTGAAGGGCTCGGCCACACGCAGGCCGTCGGTCACCCGGGCATGCGACCAGCCGTCGCGGTGCGTGATGTGCACGCCGAACTTGGCGAGGCTGCGGTCGATGAGCGGGAAGTGCTCGGGCCGCGAGTTGCGCACCGTCACCTCGCCGCCCGTGATCGCGCCCAAGGCAAGGAAGGTCGTCACCTCGTGGAAGTCTTCGGCGAACCTGAACTCGGTGCCACCGAGAGCGTCGACACCCTCGATCACCAGTCGAGAGGTGCCGATGCCTTCGATGTGGGCGCCCAGGCGGCACATAAATTCGCAGAACTCCTGCACGTGCGGCTCGCAGGCGGCGTTGGTCAGCACGGAGCGGCCGCTCGCAAGTGCCGCACACAAGACGAAGTTTTCGGTGGTGGTCACCGAGGCGTAGTCGAGCCAGTGCTCGGTGGCACGCAAGGGCTCGTCGAGGCACACGACGAAGGCGTCGTCGCTGGGCTCGATGCGAGCGCCGAAGCGGCGCATCGTCTCCACGTGCGGATCGATCTCGCGCACGCCGAGCGTGCAACCTTTCACCTCGTCTTCGATGCGCGCCTCGCCGAAGCGCGCGAGCAGCGGCGGCACCAGCATGATCGACGAGCGCATCTCCACCGGCAGGCGGTGACGCCGCACGTCGAAGACGCTGTGTCGATGGTGCAGGCCGACGATGCCCCGCGCCATGTCGGCATGCACCTCGCTGCCGATGGATTCGAAGAACTGCAGGATCTTGCGCACATCGGTGATGTCGGGCACGCCGCGCAGGTGCACCGGCTGGCGCGTCAACAAGGTCGCGCACAGGATGGGCAGCACTGCGTTCTTGTTGGCCGAGGGTTCGATCCGCCCCGACAAGGGCATGCCGCCGTGGACGACGAGGTGGGAAGAAGCAGTCACAGTCCGGGCTCCGTGGACGCCACCCGACGGGGCGGCTCACGCACAGCTTCACGCAGCCATGGGAAGGTGACATGAAGCCCTCGGGCATTGTGTGAAGCCTGAGTGAACCGGGACGCTCCTCGCAGCTCCAAGGCTCAGGGCTCGTTCTCTTGCCGCTGCCCACAAAACCCGACAACATGACGAGCAACAACCATTGCTTGCAGTTCAACCGATGAAATCTTCCCTGCTTCTCTTTGCCACGCTCGCGTTCGGCACTGCCGCACACGCCGCAATGCCCGCCGACGCCACCAAAGCCGCCGACAGTTGCGAGGCCGCCGTCACCGAGACCATCAAGGAGATGCGCGGGCGCGACGCGAGCGAGGTCCAGTTCAACAAAGACAAGCGCGTGCTGTCGCCCACCACCGGCGAAGAGACCGACATCAAGGGCGCCGGCCGCTACCGTAGCGCCACAGGGGCCTCGACACCTTTCACCTACGGCTGCGCCTACAACGATAAGACCGGCGCCACCTCGGGCATCGTCTTTCGCGACGCGGGCGGCCTGCGCGCAAGCGAAGAAAAGGCATGGCAGCCCGACCTGATGAGCGTGTCGCCTGAAACCTGCGAGACCGCTGTTGCCGCTGCACTCAAGCAGAAGCACCCTCGCGTGGGCCGCATCGCCTTTGGCTCCGACTCACGCCAGCTGAAGCCTGCCCCTGCAGGCCGAGCGAGCCTGGAGGGCATCGGTGCCGTACAGCGTGCGCCGGGCATGAATCTCGTGCAGTTCAGCTACCGCTGCGAGTTCGAGCCTGGCAACGGAAAGCTCGTTGCCGTGCAGACACTCGAGTGACGCCGCAGCTCTTGCGAAAGCGTCAAAATTCCAGCTATACTGCGCGCTTCCGTTGCTTCAGGCAGTACTTGAATTTGACGGAAACCACGCGGGAATAGCTCAGTTGGTAGAGCGCAACCTTGCCAAGGTTGAGGTCGCGAGTTCGAGCCTCGTTTCCCGCTCCAAATCTCGAAGGTCAAAAGGGAAGCTCCGGCTTCCCTTTTTGCCAATAGACTCGCCAAGTCTCACGGCGCGGTAGCAAAGCGGTTATGCACCGGATTGCAAATCCGTGTAGGTCGGTTCGACTCCGGCCCGCGCCTCCAAAACAAAACGCCCCGATTGCTCGGGGCGTTTTTCTTTGGCAGCTTGAGACTCAGTGCTTGAGCGACTCCGCTCCGCCCACGGCCGGCTGATCGGGCTTCTTCACGGCCTCTTCCACCTTGGGCGCAACCTCTTCATCGGCCAGTGCCTGCGGCGCCGATTCGAGAGCGATGTCCAGCACCTGGTCGATCCACTTCACCGGGACGATCTCGAGATGGTTCTTCACGTTCTCGGGAATGTCTTGCAGGTCCTTGGTGTTCTCTTCCGGGATCAGCACCGTCTTGATGCCGCCGCGGTGGGCCGCGAGCAGCTTCTCCTTCAGGCCGCCGATCGCCGTGACCTCGCCCCGCAGCGTGATCTCACCGGTCATCGCCACGTCGGCGCGCACCGGAATGCCCGTCAACGCAGACACGAACGCCGTGGTCATCGCGATACCCGCACTCGGGCCATCCTTCGGCGTGGCACCGTCTGGCACGTGGATGTGGATGTCACGCTTCTCGAAGAGCTCGTCCTTGATGCCGAGCCGGCGTGAGCGGCTGCGCACGACGGAGCGAGCAGCCTCCACCGACTCCTTCATCACGTCGCCCAGCGAGCCGGTGCGGATGATGTTGCCCTTGCCAGGCATCACGGCGCTTTCGATGGTCAGCAGATCGCCGCCGACTTCGGTCCACGCCAGACCGACCACTTGGCCAACCTGGTTGGCATTCTCGGCACGGCCGTAGGAGAACTTGCGCACACCGAGGAAGTCGTTGAGGTTTTCCTCGGTCACGACCACCTTGCCGGTGTAGGTCTTGAGCTGCAGGCCCTTGACCACCTTGCGGCAGATCTTCGACACCTCCCGTTCGAGCGAGCGCACGCCGGCTTCACGCGTGTAGTAGCGGATGATCCCGCGAACCGCCGACTCGGTGACATCGGCTCTTCGTCCTTCACACCATTGTTCTGGCGCTGCTTGGGCAGCAGGTAGCGCGTGGCGATGTTGACCTTCTCGTCTTCGGTGTAACCCGACAGGCGGATCACTTCCATCCGGTCCAGCAGGGCCGGCGGAATGTTCATCGAGTTCGAGGTGGCGATGAACATCACATCGCTCAAGTCGAAATCGACCTCGACGTAGTGGTCGCTGAAGGTGTGGTTCTGCTCGGGGTCGAGCACTTCCAGCAGCGCCGACGACGGGTCGCCGCGGAAATCCATGCCCAGCTTGTCAATCTCGTCGAGCAGGAAAAGCGGGTTGCGCGTGCCAACCTTGGAGAGGCTCTGCAGCACCTTGCCCGGCATCGAGCCGATGTAGGTGCGGCGATGGCCGCGGATCTCGGCCTCGTCGCGCATGCCGCCAAGCGCCATGCGGACGAACTTGCGGCCGGTGGCGCGCGCCACGCTCTGGCCGAGCGAGGTCTTACCAACGCCCGGGGGCCCGACCAGGCACAGGATGGGCGCCTTGACCTTGTCCACGCGCTGTTGCACCGCGAGGTACTCGAGGATGCGGTCCTTGACCTTCTCGAGGCCGTAGTGGTCCTCGTTCAGCACTTCCTCGGCATGCGCGAGGTCGTGCTTGATCTTGGTCTTCTTGGTCCAGGGCAGGTTGATCAGCGTGTCGATGTAGTTGCGCACGACGGTCGCTTCGGCCGACATGGGGGACATGAGCTTGAGCTTCTTCAGCTCGGCGTCGACCTTCTTGCGCGCATCTTTCGGCATCTTGGCCGCGATGATTTTCTTCTCCAGCTCCTCCATGTCGGCGCCTTCTTCGCCGTCACCGAGTTCCTTCTGGATCGCCTTGACCTGCTCGTTCAGGTAGTACTCGCGCTGGCTCTTCTCCATCTGGCGCTTCACACGCCCACGGATGCGCTTCTCCACCTGGAGGATGTCGACTTCGTGCTCAAGCTGCTCGAGCAGTTTCTCCAGCCGCTTGTCGACGGCGAAGAGGTCAAGCACCGACTGCTTGTTTTCCAACTTCAGCGGCAGGTGTGCCGCGATCGTGTCGGCCAGGCGGCCGGCATCGTCGATGCCCGCAATGGAGGTAAGGATCTCCGGCGGGATCTTCTTGTTGAGCTTGACGTACTGGTCGAACTGCTGAGTCACCGCGCGACGCAGAGCCTCGATTTCCGGCTTGGTGTCGGTCTCGGGCGGCACGGGCGTCACGTCCGCCACGAAGTGCTCGCCGTTGTCGCTGATGCTGTGGGTGTTGGCGCGCTGGATGCCTTCGACCAGCACCTTCACCGTGCCATCGGGCAGCTTGAGCATCTGCAGGATGCTGGAGACGCAACCCACCTCGAACATGTCGTCGGGCTTGGGCTCGTCCTTGCCGGCGGCACGTTGCGCCACCAGCATGATCTGGCGGCCGGCCTCCATGGCCGCCTCCAGCGCCTTGATGGATTTGGGCCGCCCCACGAACAGCGGAATGACCATGTGGGGAAACACCACCACATCCCGCAGCGGGAGCAGCGGCAGGGTGATGGGCTCAGCGGGCAAAACAGGATGTCCGGACATAGGAACCTCTCTTTCTCAGGCCCACATAGGGCTCGAGGGATCAATTGCAAGACACCTGCCCGATAGGCGCAGGCTATTCAGGGTCCTCAGTCTCAGAGGGGCTTCAGGCACTGGCTTTGGCCTGTTCTCGATACACCAGCAAGGGCTTGGCGTTCTCTTCGATGGTGTGCTCGTCCAGCACCACCTTGGCCACGCCATCCAGCGTGGGCAACTCGAACATGGTGTCGATCAGGGAGAGTTCCATGATCGAGCGCAGGCCCCGGGCGCCGGTCTTGCGGGCCAGGGCCTTCTTGGAGATGGCGCTCAGCGCGGAGGGGCGGATCTCGAGTTCAACGCCGTCCATCGCAAAGAGCTTCTGGTACTGCTTGACCAGCGCGTTCTTCGGCTCGGTGAGGATCTGCACCAGGGCGTCCTCGGTTAGTTCGCCCAGCGTGGCGACCACCGGTAGGCGGCCCACCAGTTCGGGAATCAGGCCGAACTTGATCAAGTCCTCGGGCTCGACCTCGCGGAAGACTTCAGAGACCCGCTTCTCGCTCTTCGAGTGCACCGTGGCACCAAAGCCGATGCCCGACTTCTCGGAGCGGTTCTGGATGACTTTTTCCAGGCCATCGAATGCGCCGCCGCAGATGAACAGGATGTTGGTCGTGTCGATCTGCAGGAAATCCTGGTTCGGGTGCTTGCGACCACCCTGCGGCGGCACCGAAGCCATCGTGCCTTCCACGAGCTTGAGCAGCGCCTGCTGCACGCCTTCGCCCGACACGTCGCGGGTGATCGAGGGGTTGTCAGCTTTGCGCGAGATCTTGTCGATCTCGTCGATGTAGACGATGCCGCGCTGCGCCTTGTCAACGTCGTAGTTGCAGTTCTGCAGCAGCTTCTGGATGATGTTTTCGACGTCT
The DNA here is from genome assembly GCF_024700055.1 of Rhizobacter sp. J219. GTDB lineage: Bacteria > Pseudomonadota > Gammaproteobacteria > Burkholderiales > Burkholderiaceae_C > Rhizobacter. The sequence continues at coordinate 618,959 of NZ_JAJOND010000001.1, read as the reverse complement.
TCACCCACGTAGCCGGCTTCGGTCAGCGTGGTGGCGTCGGCGATCACGAAGGGCACGTTGAGCAGGCGGGCCAGCGTCTGCGCCAGGAGCGTCTTGCCCGAGCCCGTGGGTCCGATCAAGAGGATGTTGCTCTTGGCCAGCTCCACGTCGTCTTTCGACGTGGCCATGTGCTTGAGCCGCTTGTAGTGGTTGTAGACCGCCACCGACAGCGTGCGCTTGGCGGTGTCCTGCCCAATCACGTACTGGTCGAGGCTCGCCTTGATGTCGGCAGGCACCGGCAGGTCGGACTTCGCGGCGCGGGCTTCCGGCGTGTCGGCCGGCACCTCGTCGCGGATGATGTCGTTGCACAGCTCGATGCATTCATCGCAGATGAACACCGACGGGCCGGCGATCAGCTTCTTCACCTCATGCTGGCTTTTGCCGCAGAAGGAGCAGTAAAGGACTTTCTCGCTGGAGGAGCCTTTTTTTCGGCCATTTAGGTGGGGCGCACGAGGCGTGGAAGAGGCTGGTTGGGATGATAGAGCAAAAGAAAACGGGGCCTTGGCGGTAAAAAAGGCCCCGTTTCGATTGCAGTTACGGGCCTTCGCCCTGGCCTGGCTGCGTCAGCTGGTGGCCGGGCCGGCGCGCTTGTTGAGCACCTGGTCGATCAGACCGTAGTTCTTGGCCTCTTCCGGGTCCATGAAGAAGTCGCGCTCCATGTCGGCACGGATCTTCTCGATGGGCTGGCCGGTGCGTTCGGCGTAGATCCGGTTGAGCTGCTCACGGGTCTTGAGAATCTCGCGGGCATGGATTTCGATGTCGGTGGCCTGGCCTTGGGCGCCGCCCGAAGGCTGGTGAATCATCACGCGGGCGTTCGGCAAGGCAAAACGCTTGCCCTTGGCACCGGCCATCAAGAGGAACGACCCCATGCTCGCTGCCATGCCCACGCACATGGTCGACACATCGGGCTTGATGAACTCCATCGTGTCGAAGATCGACATGCCGGCGGTCACCGAGCCGCCGGGCGAGTTGATGTAGAAGTGGATGTCCTTGTCGGGGTTTTCACTCTCGAGGAAGAGCAGCTGCGCCACGACCAGGCTCGCGGTCTGATCATTCACCGGGCCAACGAGGAACACGATGCGCTCGCGCAGCAGGCGGCTGTAGATGTCGTAGGCGCGCTCGCCGCGGCCCGACTGTTCGATGACCATGGGCACCATGCCCAAACCCAGAGTGTCCAGCGCGCTCATGCCGTTGCGTCCTTCAGAAGTGATGCCTACAGGTTGGGCCTGATTATGTCGCGTCAAGAGAGACGCCACAGAAATGAGATCGACGGAAAAACAAAGGGCGCCCGCCTTGCCGGCCGGCGCCCTCTTCCGCTGACGTGAGCCTGGATCAGCCGGCCATCAGCTCGTCGAACGGCACGACCTTGTCGGTCACCTTGGCCTTGGCCAGAACGAACTCCGTGACGTTGTTCTCGATGACCACACCCTCGACTTCAGCCATGCGCTCGCGGTCGCTCAGATACCAGCGCACCACCTCGGCAGGCTTTTCGTAGCTCTGCGCCATTTCCTCGATGTGGGCTTGCAGCTGCTCGGGTTTGGCCTGCAGGTTGTTGGCACGCACCAGCTCGGCGACGACCAGACCCAGGCGCACGCGGCGCTCGGCCTGGGGCTTGAAGATTTCTTCCGGGATCGGTGCCTTGTCGGCGTCCTTGATACCACGCTTCTTCAGGTCGGCGCGTGCAGACTCGATCATGCGGGCGGTCTCGTTGGCTACGAGTGCGGTCGGCAGATCCAGCTCGGCGGTCTTGGCCACGGCGTCCATCACGGCGGCCTTGTTGCGGGCCAGCACGCGGAACTTCACCTCACGCTCGAGGTTCTTCTTGATGTCAGCGCGCAGCGAGGCCACGGTGCCATCAGGAATGCCCAGGCTCTTGGCCAGGGCTTCGTTCACTTCGGGCAGGTTCTGCGCTTCGATCTTGCTCAGCGTGACGAGGAAGTCGGCTTCCTTGCCGGCCACGTCCTTGCCCTGGTAGTCCTCGGGGAACTGCAGCGGGAAGGTCTTCGATTCGCCCGCCTTCATGCCGCGCACGGCCTTCTCGAACTGCTCCAGCATCTGACCTTCGCCGATGATGAACTGGAAGCCTTCGGCCTTGCCGCCGTCGAAGGGCACGCCGTCGATCTTGCCTTCGAAGTCGATGGTGACACGGTCGCCTTCACCGGCGGCATCACCCTGGGCGCGCTGGGCGAAGGTGCGGCGCTGCTTGCGCAGGATGTCGAGGGTCTTGTCGATGGCGGCGTCGGTGACTTCGGCGCTCACGCGCTCGACTTCGGCGGCGGAGAGGTCACCCAGTTTCACTTCCGGGTAGACCTCGAAGGTCGCGTCGAACGCCACCTGGCCTTCGGGCGCGTTTTCCTTCTCGGTGATGCGGGGCTGACCGGCGACGCGCAGCTTGGCTTCGTTGGTGGCCTGCTCGAAGGCCTGGCCGACCTTGTCGTTCATGACTTCGTAGTGCACCGAGTAGCCGTAGCGCTGGGTCACGACGCTCATCGGAACCTTGCCCGGGCGGAAGCCGTCGGCCTTGACCGTGCGGGCCAGGCGCTTCAGGCGCGACTGCACCTCGTTGTTGATAGTGTCGGCCGGCAGCGTCAGCGTGATGCGGCGTTCGAGCTTTTCGAGGGTTTCAACAGTGACAGCCATGATGTGTACGGACTCTCTGGTTGGATAAGGCTGGTGCGCGGGGCGGGACTCGAACCCGCACACCATTGCTGGCGTCAGGACCTAAACCTGGTGCGTCTACCAATTTCGCCACCCGCGCGGGTGCCTGAAAAGTGCATCGGGGTCGCCTAAGCGACCCCAGCACTGTTCCGGCCGAATTCGGGGAGCCGCGGATTTTAGCCGCTTGTCGCGAGCTTTCCGGACCCTTGCTGTTCCTGACCGGCGGGCTTCACGCGGAACCAAGCCGCATACATCGCCGGCAGCGCCAGCAGCGTGAGCGCCGTCGCGACGATCAGGCCTCCCATGATGGCCACCGCCATCGGCCCCCAGAAGACGCTGCGCGACAGCGGGATCATCGCGAGCACCGCCGCCGCGGCCGTCAGGATGATCGGACGGAAGCGCCGCACCGAGGCCTCGACCACCGCGTTCCAGGTCGGCACGCCGCGGGCACGGTCCTGCTCGATCTGGTCGATCAGGATCACCGAGTTGCGCATGATCATGCCCATCAGCGCGATCACACCCAAGAGCGCCACGAAGCCGAACGGCCGGTTCAGCAGCAGCAAGGCCGCCGCGACCCCCGCGATGCCCAGCGGCCCGGTGAGGAACACCAGCATCGCGCGGCTGAAGCTCTGCAGCTGCAGCATCAGGAGCGTGAACATGATGAAGAGCATCAGCGGTGCGCCGACGGCGATCGAGCCCTGGCCCTTGCTGCTTTCTTCCACCGCCCCCGCCACCTCCACCCGGTAGCCCGCCGGCATCTTGGCGCGGATGGGCGCGAAGAGCGGGTCGAGTTGTGCCGTCACCGTCGCGCCCTGCAAGCCTTCGACGATGTCGCCCTGCACGGTCGCCGCGTAGTCGCGGTTCTCGCGCCACAGCACGCCCGGCTCCCAGACGAAATTCGCCTTGGCGATCTGGCTCAGCGGGATGCTCCGGCCTGTTGTGGTGGGCACGTAGGCATTGGCCAGATCGGTGATGGCCTTGCGCTCTTCGAGCGGCTGGCGCAGGACGATGTCGATCAGCTTGTCACCGTCGCGGTACTGGCCGACGGTGGTGCCGCTGTTGAGCGTGCGCGCCGCCTGCGCAATGGCCTGGCTGGAGACACCCAGCGCACGCGCCTTGTCCTGGTCGACTTCGAGGCGCAGCACCTTCACCGACTCGTTCCAGTTGTCATTGACGCCCCGCATGTTGGGGTTGGTCAACATGATGGCCTTCACCTCGTCGGCGTAGGCGCGCACCTTGCCCGGGTCGGGCCCGACCACGCGGAACTGCACCGGGTACGGCACCGGCGGCCCGTTGGGCAACAGCTTGGGTCGCGCACGAACCTCGGGGAACTCGGTCGCCAGCAGCTCGGGCAGCGCGTGGCGCAGCTTCTCGCGCGCCGCCAGGTCCTTGGGCAGCAGCACGATCTGACTCACGTTGCTCTGCGGGAAGATCTGGTCGAGCACCAGCGCAAAGCGCGGCACGCCGCTGCCCACCCAGGTGGTGACGTGGTCCACCCCGTCGAGCTTCATCAGCCGCGCTTCCACCTTCTTCGTCACCGCCTCGTTGGCGCTGTACGAGGTGCCTTCGGGGAACCACAGATCCACCAGCACTTCGAGCCGGTTGGAGTCGGGGAAGAACTGGTTCTGCACCTTGCCCATGCCCACGACGCCCAGCACCAGCGTGCCCACCGTCAGGCCGATGGTGATCCAGCGGTGCTGCACGCACCAGTCGACCAGCGCACGGAAGCGCGAGTAGAACGGCGTGTCGAAGAGTTCGTGCGGCTGATCGTCAGCCGCGTGCGGCTTGGTCTTGAGCAGCACCGTGCCGAGGTAAGGCACGAAGTAGACCGAGACGAACCACGAGATGAGCAGCGCCGCGGCCGTCACCGCAAAGATCGCAAAGGTGTATTCCCCCACGGTCGACTTCGCAAGGCCGATCGGCAGGAAGCCCACTGCCGTGATCAGCGTGCCGGTCAGCATCGGCATCGCCGTGGCGTCATACGCGAAGGTGGCAGCACGCGCTTTGTCGTAGCCTTCTTCCAGCTTGCGCACCATCATCTCGACCGCAATGATCGCGTCGTCGACCAGTAGGCCGAGCGCGATGATCAGCGAGCCGAGCGAGATCTTGTGCAGGCCCACGCCCCAATAGAACATCGTGACGAAGGTGATCGCAAGCACCAGCGGGATGGTGATGCCCACCACCAGCCCCGGCCGCCAGTCCAGGCGCAGCGGCTTGAAGTGAAGCCCCAGGCTCACGAAGCTCACCGCCAGCACGATCACCACCGCCTCGATCAGCACGCCGACGAACTCGTTGACCGAGCGCGCGACCACCGTCGACTGGTTCTGGAACTGGTGCATCTCGATGCCTGCCGGCAGGTCGTCGCGGATGGCATCGGCCGCCTTCTTGAGCGACTGGCCCATCTCGATGATGTCGCCGCCCTTGGCCATCGAGATGCCGAGCGCGATCACCTCCTTGCCCTGATGGCGCACCTTCACCTGCGGCGGGTCGACGTAGGCCCGTTTCACGTCGGCGATGTCGGCCAGCTTGAAGCTCGCGCCATTGGCACGGATGGGAAAGTTCTTGAGCTGCTCGACCGAGTTGAACTGCCCGCCCACGCGCACCTGCACATAGTCGCTCGGCGCATTGATGACGCCCGCCGACTCCACCGCGTTCTGCTGGCCCAGTTGCGCCAGCACCGCGTTGAAGTCGATGCCCAGCTGCGCGAGCCGCTTCTGCGAAATCTCGATGAAGATCTTCTCGTCTTGCGCGCCGAAGACCTCGACCTTGTTGACGTCTTTCACCTTCAGCAGGCGCTGACGCACCTGGTCGGCATGCTCCTTCAGCTCGTCGTAGGTGAATCCGTCGCTCGACAGCGCATAGATCGACCCGTATACATCGCCGAACTCGTCGTTGAAGAACGGTCCGACCACACCGCCCGGCAAGGTGCCACGCATGTCGCCGACCTTCTTGCGGACCGTGTACCAGATCTGCTGCACGTCCTTCGGCGGCGTCGAATCCTTCAGCTGAAAGATGATCAGCGTCTCGCCCGGCTTCGAATAGCTGCGGATCTTGTCGGCGTAGGGCACCTCCTGCAGCGTCTTCTCGAGCTTGTCGGTGACCTGCTCGGTGACCTGCTGGGCGGTGGCGCCCGGCCAGTAGGCCCGCACCACCATCGCGCGGAAGGTGAACGGCGGGTCTTCGTCCTGCCCCAGCTGAAAGTAGGCCGCGAGGCCCAGCACCATCAGCACGACGAGCAGGTAACGCGTCAGCGCCGGGTGCTCCAGTGCCCACTTGGAGATGTTGAACCGCGACGCACGCACGGCAGAAGACGCATCACTCACGCTGGCCTCGCTCACTTCACGGCCACGGGGGAGCCCATCGACACCGCGGCAGTCGCCGGAGCGCTCGGGTCGACGTAGAACCTGACCTGCTCGCCCGGGTTGAGCACGTGCACGCCGGCCGTCACCACCACATCGCCCACCGCCACGCCGCCTGTGATCACGGCCTCGTTGCCTTCGGCACCGGCCAGCTGCACCGGCTTGGACGTGACGGTCATCGTTGTCTTGTCGACCACCCACACGCTGGTCTGGCCCTGCGATTCCCGCAGCGCCGACAGCGGCAGCTTGGTCACGCCGGCCTGGCGCGGCAGCTCGGCCACGATGGTGGCCGTCTGGCCCAGGCGCACCGAAGCGGTCGCCTGGGACTGGCCGAGGTCGGCCTTCACGGCGAAGGTGCGGGTCACCGGGTCGGCGGCCGCGGCGATTTCGCGGATCTGCGTCGGGAAGGTTTCGGTCGAGCCCCACAGCCGGGCCTTGAGCTTGGAAGGCTGCGCCGCCAGGCTCTTCAGCAGATTGACCTTGTCTTCCGGCACGTTGAACACCACGTCGCGCGGACCGTCGTGGGCCAGGCGCACGACCGGCGCCCCGGCTGCGACCACCATGCCGGGTTCGGCGTCCACGCCGGTGATCACGCCGTTGGCATCGGCCACGAGAGTGGCGTAGCCGGCCTGGTTGCCCTGCACGCTCGCTTGCGCCCGGGCCTGGTCGAGCTGGGCCTGTGCGGCCTTGAGGGCGGTTTCGCGGCGCTCCAGCTCGGCCGAGCTGATGAAGCCCTGGTCGCGCAGCTCCTTGAAACGCTTGAAGTCGGCCTGCGTCTGGTCGAGGTTGGCTTGCGCCGCCACCAGCGAGGCCTGCGCGGCAGCCTGTCCGAGCTTCAGGTCCTGCGGATCGAGCTGGGCCAGCACCTGGCCAGCCTTCACCGAATCGCCCACGTTGACAAGCCGCTTGACGACCTTGCCGCCGACGCGAAAGCCCAGGCGCGACTCGGTGCGCGCCCGGACCTCGGCCGCGTACTCGTAGGCGCCGCCCGCGCTTTCGGGCGAGATGGTCATCGTGCGCACCGCTCGGACGGGCGCCGACAGGGGTTCAGCCTTGGTGCAAGCGGCCAGAACGGCCACGCTGAGCAACGGAACGAGCAGGAGGTGACGCATAGAAGCCTCGGCAGGACAGGTTTAACGCAACTGACTGACTGGTCAGTAATGTATTCAGGCAAACCCTGGCCTGTCAAACGACTTTTGCGCAGCCCACGGACCGGGTGCGACTTCTGCCGCTATCGGCACGGTCATCGGTCACGGCGACAATGCGCGCCTCTCATGAGCATCGACCACTACGAAAACTTCCCGGTCGCTTCGGTGCTGTGCCCACCGGCGCTGCGCCCGGCGGTGGCCGCGATCTACTGGTTCGCGCGCACGGCCGACGACATCGCCGACGAGGGCGACGCCACTCCCGTCGAACGAAGCGCTGCGCTGCAGGCCTACCGTTCCGAGCTTCGCGCCGTGGCCCGGGGCGGCACGCCATCGCCCCGCTGGGCCGCCGTCTTTGTGCCGCTCAAGCGCACGCTGGACCGGCACCCATTGCCGCTCGACCTGCTGGAAGACCTGATCTCCGCCTTCGAACAAGACGTGCACCAGCACCAATACGCCGACCGTGCCGGCGTGCTCGACTACTGCCGCCGCTCCGCCAACCCGGTCGGCCGGCTGCTGCTGCACCTCTACGGCATCGTCGACACCCGCTCGCTGCAGCAGTCCGACGCCGTCTGCAGCGCGCTGCAGCTGATCAACTTCTGGCAGGACCTGAGCATCGACACCGCTCGCGGCCGTGCCTACAT